>JAJPOQ010000095.1 GCA_021232515.1 Lentisphaeraceae bacterium | reverse complement strand
TCATCAACAACCCATGGTGAGTTGATCCCAAGAATTTGACTATAAAGTACGCTAGAATCCATAAGGCCTTTTAGAAAGAAACATAATCGTTCAAATGAAAAAGATCAAAATCCCACTGAATATCCTGTAGGGCCAAAAATACTTATACTGAACGATAGTTTGGCGCATCTTTAACCAATTGTATATCGTGTGGATGAGCCTCTCTAAGCCCTGCAGGAGAAACTTTATACAGAATTGCATTTTCTTGCAACTCAGGGATTGTTCTTGCGCCACAGTAGCCAAGTGAAAACCTTAAACCGCCAGCATATTGATGGAGAACTGAATCGGCTGTCCCTCTAAATGGAACTCTACCTTCAATACCCTGAGGAATAAGTTTATTAGAATCCTCAATATCGCCTTGAGAATAACGTTCTCTGCTACCTTTACCGCTTTTCATCGCTTCAAGACTACCCATACCACGGTAGATAACAAAACGTCTACCTTGGTGAATAATCTTTTCGCCTGGACTCTCTTCAGTTGCAGCTAATAAACTACCAACCATCACTGAACTAGCACCAACAGCTATTGCTTTTGCAACATCACCACTTTGCTTAATACCGCCGTCTGCGATAATAGGAACTTCGCCTTGAACTGCTTTTGCAGCTTCATAAACAGCTGTAATCTGAGGAATACCAACACCAGCGACAACACGTGTAGTACAAATAGAACCCGGACCGATACCGACTTTGATTGCGTCAGCGCCTGCTTCCATCAATGCTTTTGCACCGTCACCAGTTCCAACATTACCAGCAACTACATCAACGTGTGAATAATCTTTCTTGAGTTGCTTAACAGTTTCAATTACGCCTTTAGAGTGACCGTGTGCTGTATCAATTACTAGTGCATCAACACCAGCATTAACCAAAGCTGCCGCTCTATCATAGTCATAAGGGCTCATTGCTGCCGAAACTCTTAACTGATACTTCTCATCAATATTCTGTTCATTTTGAGAACCTTGGTGAAGAGCGTTAATGTCATGGAAACTGTATAGACCAGTTAGTTTTCCTGCCTTGTCTACAAGTGGTAGTTTACCAATCTTGTTTTCAATCATCAATTTATATGCTTGGTCTAGTGATGTTCCGGCAGGAGCTGTAATCAACTCTGAAGTCATAGCATCAGAAACTAACATCTCTGGCTTAGCAAACTTAAGGTCTTTCGCGGTTAAAATACCAACTAAAGCTCCATCGTCACTAACAATTGGGAAACCTGAGAATGGGAAAGCATTTTCTTCTTTCGTAAAAAGTACATCTCCAACTTTCTGATCAGCTTTAAACGTAACTGGAGATTGGATCAAACCATTGGCATAATGCTTAACTTTCTCTACTTCATCAGCTTGTCTTTCGATCGACAGGTTTTTGTGCAGAACGCCAATTCCACCCATTTGGGCCATGGCAATTGCCATTGAAGCTTCTGTCACTGTATCCATTGCAGCACTAACAAAAGGGATGTTTAGCTTAATGTTTTTTGAAAATCTAGAGGTAACACTCGCCTCATGAGGCAAGAATTCAGCATACCTAGTAACTAAGGTAACGTCATCAAAAGTCAGGCCTGTGTATGGCGATTGACTCATCAATTTATCAATGTGTTTATTATTCATAGTAGAAATATTAAAAGGTTCCATATTATTTAGCGTAGAATAGACCACCAATCTGGCAAAATCAAGAATTATGAATAAGATATTAGTACTCTCTAATTTCCAACTCACTTGACGACGACTAAAAGAGCTTATTTTAAAAATATCAATCAAGGAAAATCCTTTGAGTAAAACCACATTTTCAAAATCTGATATAGACCGCTACTTTCCGACAGATCTCATAAATCAAATTTTATACTCAAATACATCCTGTCCTCATTCAATCCTTGGTAAACACCCTGTAGAAGAAAATTTCATTTACAGAGTTTTTGACCCAGTAGCTTCGAAAGTAGAAATTTGTCTCGGCAAGAAAAAGCCGCAAGAGATGATAAAGATAAATGAAAATGGATTTTATCTATTTATAGCAAAAGCCACCAAAACCTCAACTTACAAAATCAATCGCCACTATGGCGAATCTGTCATTTCTGAATTTGACCCTTACAGCTTTTTGCCAACAGCTGGTGAACTTGATCTTCACCTATACACAAATGGCAAACACCAAGAATTATATAATTTCCTCGGTGCTAACATCATTACAAGTGATGGTGTCACAGGCACAAGATTTATCGTTTGGGCTCCAAATGCTGCCAAAGTTTCGTTGATTGGTAATTTCAACTCTTGGGATGGCCGTCGAAACCTAATGCGTTCTTTAGGCTCAACTGGTCTTTGGGAAATCTTCATGCCGGGCTTAAATGCTGGAGAGTACTATAAATATGAAATCAAAGATCAGAATGGTCATATTTTCACTAAGCAAGACCCTATCGCCAAAGCTTTCGAAAAGCGTCCAGGCACGGCATCTGCCGTTGCGCCTAAGCTATCTCATAAGTGGTCAGATAAAAAATGGATTTCAAAAAGAGAAAAAACTGACACTCTAAAACAGCCTCTTTCTATTTACGAAATACACCTGAATTCATGGAATGGTCCATACTTACCAGAAAGGGAAGGACAAGAGTTTCATAACTATCGTGACCTTGCTCATGCTTTGGCAAAATATGTAACCGAGCTTGGCTTCACTCATATTGAATTGCTTCCTGTAACTGAGCATCCACTCGATCAATCGTGGGGTTATCAAACTACAGGCTACTTTGCACCAACTTCAAGATTTGGTAGTCCAGATGACTTCGCCTACTTTGTTGACCACTTACACCAAAACAACATCGGTGTTCTAATCGACTGGGCCCCAGCTCATTTCCCAAAAGACTCATTTGCTCTAGGTCGATTTGACGGAACAGCTCTTTATGAACACCTAGACCCGAGACTAGGAGAACATCAAGATTGGGGAACATTCATATTTAACTATGGACGCTTAGAGGTCAAAAACTTCCTCATTGCCAGTGCTCTATATTGGCTTAAAGAATTTCACATCGATGGATTGAGAGTAGATGCCGTATCTTCAATGCTCTACTTAGACTATTCTCGTGAACATGACCAATGGGTACCAAATGAATTTGGTGGAAACGAAAACCTCGCGGCAATTGATTTCATTAAAGAACTGAATACACTTTCACACGATAAGTACCCAGGCTCTATGATTATTGCCGAAGAGTCAACTGCTTATGGGAAAGTCTCCAAACCTATTTTTGATGGTGGGCTAGGTTACACAATGAAGTGGAATATGGGATGGATGCATGACTTCCTTGACTACTTTGGTAATGAGTGTGTTCATAGGAAGTATCACCAAAATCAAATTACATTCTCACTAACATATGCATTTAACGAGAACTTTATCCTTCCATTAAGTCATGATGAAGTTGTCCATGGCAAAGGTAGCTTGATAACAAGAATGCCTGGCGACATTTGGCAGAAATTCGCAAATCTAAGATGTCTTTTCGGAGTTATGTTTTCTCACCCTGGCAAGAAACTTCTCTTCATGGGAGGTGAAATAGCTCAATGGAGAGAATGGGACTCTGACAGTTCACTAGATTGGCCTACTCTTTCAGACCCGAATCATAAAGGGGTTCAGACTCTTATTTCAAAACTAAATAAAGTCTACAAAGAGAATTCATGCTTATGGGAAAACGATCACGAATACAGCAGCTTTGAGTGGATTGACTTTCAAGATGCAGAACAAAGTATTGTTTCATTTGTCCGCTATAACAGCGACAAAAGTGACTCGCTATTGTGTATATGTAACCTCACTCCAATCATTCGCGAAAACTATAAAATTGGCGTACCGGAAAAAGGAAACTGGGAAGTAATCCTGAATTCAGATTCTCATGAATTCAATGGTAGTGACTACCTAAAGGATAATAGCTTTGGAACATTCGACGAGAATAATCACGGCCGTGAGCAATCAATTGCTATTTCCCTTCCTCCGCTCTCTGTAGTTTACCTAAAAAACAAATAAACTACTCGAACAAATTCTCTTTCTTTATGACGAAGCTGGCGGTAACATCCTCAGCTTCGACATGAGAACGGTCGCCTATTTCAGCAAATAAACCCTGCATCTTACGGCATGCTGTTTTTGCATACATCTTCACCAAACCTGCATTAGTATTTTCAGAGAATATAGAAAGTAACAGAACCTCTTCGCCTATTGCAGAAATGAATATACTATTGTTTTTTCCTTGATGAAAAATTGCACTAAACTCATCTTCGCCTAAAGCTAAAGCCAACTCTTTAGTGGCCGCAAATGAACCCGCCACAAGAGCACAAATAAGGTCAATAGCATCTTCTTGGAATTCGCCTTCACTAAACAGAATAGAACCACCACGATCACAGAGTAGAGTTGCTTGAGCTTCAGATAAATCTAAGAACTCATTCAAATCTTTCTGGATTCGTTCGCAATCAGCTACATTTAACTCAAAAGCCATGGTTAATTCCCCTGATTCTTCTTAGCGACAAAATCTTGAATCACTAACTTAGCAATAGCATTTAGCGTATCTAAAACACCATCGCCTTTTATTGCGCTTGCTTCAATTATTGGCACTTTTACAGAACCATTATTCAACAGAAAATCCATATATTGATTTGGAGCTATTTGTGGTAGATCTTTCTTATTGTACTGAAAGACAAGAGGCATCTTGGCTAAAGTATCGCCTTGAGCCTGTAAGTTTTCTTCTAAGTTGAGCAAACTTTCTTTATTTTCCTGCATCTTAGAGAGTTGAGAGTCTGCAACAAAAACCACACCATCACAACTTCTCAGAACCAACTTTCGCGTACTATTATACTTTACCTGACCAGGAACAGTGTACATCTGAAACTTACAGACATAACCTTCTATCGCTTCTGCTTTTAAGGGCAAGAAGTCAAAAAATAAAGTTCGATCTTGGCTAGTTGCCAAAGAAGCCATTTTGCCCTTAGCTTTTGCTGGAACTTTCTCATGGATTACTTGTAAGTTAGTCGTTTTACCGCACATACCTGGGCCGTAATAAACGATCTTAAACTGAATCTCTTTCTTTGCGTAATTTACTTGTGGCATGTTTTTATTCGTTCCTTAAATTTCACTAAACGCTCAAAGGGCAAAAATGCCGCTACTTGAACTTTTTAACTTTCTTTTATCTAAAAATTGATCGAACTCTTTAGCTGAAGTCAGATAGAAATGAACATTCTCATTTAGTAGTGCCGCCGTCTCTTCCATTAGTTCTATATTTAAAGGATTTAGAACCGCAATGCAATACTCTGAGCTTATTTTCTTAAAAATCACAATGCCTTGATTATAAACAAGGGATGCTGGAAAAAGGCTACTTAGCTTCTCATTATAAGGCATGACACTTAGGTCTATATAAGGTATATTTGTCTTACGACTTAGGAAATAATAAACCTTCTCTAGTTCAACTCCGGGACACTTTTCAAGCATATGCATTACCATTTTTGGCTTCTGCGGGTTTCTCGAAAACTTATGCTCCGCCAGCTCATACATAATCGAACTAAATTGTTTCTTGTCGAGAACCTCAACATCAAACAGACTGATCAATAAATCGACTTGGGACTTGAGCGAATTTTGCATAGTAAAAACTAAATCAGCTAAGGCCTTAGTCTGCTTTATTTCATCAATACCTTGAGATTTACGGCGCCAACTTGGAGGAACTGGATCAGATACAGAGGGTCGACTATTTAACTTAACCTTGCGCTTTTTCTGATTTGAAGAAGAAACTTTTATTTGGACTTGTCGAACGCTTTCTTGTTTTGGCTTGACTGCTTCAAGCTTCTCTCCAGAGTCAATTTTCTTTAAGCGGCTATTTAACTCTGCCACTTTCTCATCATCGCCAACATCTTTATAGATATCTACCAAAGCTTCAATCGAAAACTTATCATCAGGAATTTTCTCGAGAACCTGCTCGTATATAAGCGCAGAATCAAGTAACTTCTTTTTATCTGAATCTTTCACAGATTGATGAACCCTTTCTTTAATTTGAAGATATCTAATCAGTTAGACTCGCTTTTCAGACGAATCAGACAATCTATATTCTAATCAAAAGTTCGTTTCAATTAAAGCATAATTTTAAAGAATCCAAGACTGCACATCTATGTACCCAAATGCGAGAAGATTTCTTAAGGAGTACTTACCTAGTAAAGGTAAGGGATATGCACTTGGTATTTTCTGTCTAATTATCACAATTTTAACAACGACTTCATTTCCTCTTTTCGTCGATGACGCCATAAATCTACTCTCATCTGCAGACAGCAAACTTACTCCTGAGCAAAACAACGAACTGAAGTCACTTTCATTCATTATTTTAGGATTAGGAATACTTGGCTGCATAGCCCGCGTCTTATCTAGGATTTTTATATTCAAAGAAGGTCGAAAAATCGAATCCGAAGTTAGGCAAGACTTGTTTAACTCTGTTGTAAATATGCCAATGGAAGTACTTTCCAAGTACAAAAGTGGTGACCTTATTAGCCGAGGAACTAATGATGTTACAAGCGTGAGAGTAATGATCTCGATGGGAATCCTCCACCCTATCAACACCACTCTTACACTAATTATCTGTCCTTATTACATGTATCAGATAAGTCCTCGACTAACACTTTATTGTCTAGTCCCCATACCTGTAATCGTTTTTATCATGAGAATTCTTTCTAAGAAAATGATGCAAGTTGGCCGAGAAAACCAAAAAGTTCTTGGAGTCTTATCTGAAACAATTCGCGAGCAATTTAAAGCCCACACACTTCTTACTATTTTTCCCGTCTTCAACTTACTCATAAGTAAATTTGAAGGAGACAACGACAAGTATAGAAAAACCTCTGAGACCTTATTGACGATAAGAGTTCTCATGATGATTCTTATGCTGAGTATTTTGAGTATTGGGTTTTTCATACTCCTGCATTTTGGTGGACCAGAGGCAATCGAAAATGAAAAGCTTGGTAGAGATGGCTTTAACATAGGTTCCTTTACGGCATTCAGTCTTTTTCTCTGGATGCTACTCGGCCCACTTCGAGCTATTGGTTTCCTCTTCCCTCTCTTTCAACGAGGAGAAATATGCTTGACCCGTATTTACCAAGTGAGAGACGCTGCTAATCAAACGATCAATGAAGATAAATCACGAGCTGTCCAAAAAACAAATCAACTAAACTTCTCAACCAACTCACCATTAGTATCAATAAATGACCTTAAGTTTTCTTATCCTGAACAAGCGAACAATTTCAGTTTAGAAATAGATAACTTGTTAATCAAAGAGAATAAAAAATACGGCATCTTTGGACCAACTGGCTGCGGAAAAACAACTTTATTCAATCTTATTTGTGGTAATCTTCGAGCAACTGGCCTAAGTCTCAAAGGAACAAAATATGAAGACATCGCTACCAATGCGCTAAACGAAGTTTTCTCAATTGTTCCTCAAGAAAATCGCCACTTCTCAAAAACTATCTCTGAAAATATAGAGCTCGTCACTAAGAGCAATGAAGAAGGCTTCGGCACCAAAACTGAATTTGAAGACGCCTACAAGATAAGCCAACTTCAAAGTGATATAGATATGTTCAAAGATGGCATAGATACACTACTTGGTGAGCATGGTATAAATCTCTCCGGTGGTCAAAAACAACGCTTATCCATTCTCCGTGCCTTAGTCAAAAAGCGCAAAGCTCTCTTGATGGACGATTTTGTTTCTGCTGTAGATCACAAAACTGAAAATGCCATTATTTCTGGACTATACTCAATCTTGAAAAAAGAAACTATGATCCTCATTTCTCATAGAATCTCTGCACTAGTTGAGTGTGACGAAATAATCATCATGGATCAAGGAAAAATAGTCTGTCAGGGAACTCATAAAGAGTTACTTGAGAAAAATGAATCCTATCGCGCAACTTTCGAGCATCAAACGCTAGAGAAAAACGCTGGGGATCATTCATGAAAAAGAAGATCACTGCTGTCCCTCTCTTTTTAAAATATGCAAAGACATACAAGTACAGGTTCTTCATATCGTTGGCTCTCATGCCCATTACTGCATGGCTCGCTGTCAAAGGCCCTGCTTTAATTCAAGATGCAATTGATAACGGCATTAAGAATCTTGATACAGAGTACGTTCTGCGCATTTCCTATTTCTACCTGATTGTTTTAGTCGCCTCGTCTGTACAACAAGCATTTCAGAATATTCTCTTACAGAAGTCTGGCATACGAACCATACGAGACCTTCGAAAAGGCGTAGTCCACCACATCTGTCATATTGGTAAAAAAGACTACGATTCAAAGCCACTTGGAGTCCACTTAAGCCGAGCGACTTCAGACGTTGAAAGTATTGGTGAGACGTTTCTACAGGGCATCACTTACATCCTTAGTGACAGTCTTAAGATCATCGCTGTTTTCATTTATATATTCACAGAAAATATCACCCTAGGACTCATAACCCTAATTCTTCTACCAATCATAATCTTCACTATAAATTGGTTCAGAATAAAACTCCGAGTTCTCTACGACAACATCCGAACTCTAAACGGCAAACTGTCGGCTCAGCTAAATGAAGCCTTCTCCATGCTTTACGAGATTTATAATTTCAATCTGCAAAAAGCACATGTGAACGACTTCCAAAAGAACAATGACGAATACCGAACCGAGAGTGTAAAAGCCATAAGCCTAGATGCCCTCGTCTACTCACTACTTGACGGCATGTTCATCGTCAGTATAGGTACGATTTTACTTATACTCAGTCTGACGCCAAGCATTACAGAAACCATACCTATTGGCTTACTCGTTGCCTACATAGCACTACTCCAACAACTTTTTGAACCTGTCAAGGAAATGGGCGCTCGCTTTGCTGTTCTGCAGTCTGCTCTTGCTGCATTAAACAAGATTTCAAATACTCTAAATACTGAATTGCCAGAAGACACTGGTACTCGTTGTATTTCTAAACATGATATAACTATCAAGGATTTAAGTTTTGCTTATAAAGAAGACGAAACAGTGCTTAAAGAACTCAATCTGACTATTCCTAAAGGAAATAGTTTGGCTGTTGTTGGACCTACAGGTTCGGGAAAATCTACACTGGTTCGACTGCTCACTCGTCAGTTTGATATAAAGAAAGGCGAAATCTATTTTGGTGATGACTCGATAAAAGATCTTACCAGAGAAACCCTTAAAGAAAACATAGTCATGGTTCCTCAAGATCCGGCTATTTTCCATGAAAGCATAAAGTTCAATATCACTCTAGACAGACCAGATGTTACCGATGAAAGAATGGAGGACATCTGTAAAAAAATAAACATTCATGACTTTATCCAACAAATGGAACATGGCTACGATAGTCCACTCGAAGAAGGCGGTTCAAACTTATCTACTGGCCAACGCCAACTCATAGCTCTAGCGAGAGCATTAGCATCTTCTGCCGAGATACTTATATTCGATGAAGCCACGGCAAATATCGATACAGAAACTGAACAACTTATTCAAAATGCCATGGATTTTGCCATGACCCAAAAGACGAGTATTCTCATCGCTCACCGTCTATCTACCATCAAACATGTAGACAACATCATCGTACTTCAAAGTGGAAATATAGCTGAGTCTGGATCACATGAAGAGCTCATTCAGCAGGATGGTATCTATAAAAAAATGTACGATTTACAAAAAACCGAGTCGTAAGTCAGGTTCTAGTTTTACCTAGCGTACAGGTAGTCAAATCTAAACTAGGTGTGTGATGAATACTAAACTACTACTCTTGTGCTTCCTTCTTCCAATTCTTACTTATTCAGCAGAAAAAGATAAAGGTCCAAAAATTATCTGGAATAATATCCCAAAAGGTAAACTTCCAAATGGCGTTCAACACTTAACTTTTTTCAGCAAAGCTGCCAAGCAAGACGTTGGTTACTCCATCTATCTACCTCCAAGCTACAAAAGTAATTCAGAGAAACGTTACCCAGTTATTTATAATCTTCATGGAAATGGTGGAAATGAACTACGCGGTACTTTCATAGCAGAATTGCTCGAGAAAGGTATAAAAGCTAAGAAATGGCCCGAAATGATCATGGTATTCCCCAATGGCGGTCACAGCACATTTTATAAGGACTCGTACGATGGCAAATTCCCAATTGAAACTATGTTTATCAAAGAACTCATACCTCACATCGACAAGACTTACCGCACTATCGCCGCAAGAAAAGGCCGTTGTATTGAAGGATTTTCTATGGGAGGAAGAGGCTCTACTAGACTTGCAATGAAGTACCCTGAGATGTTCTGTTCTCTTTTCTGCCAGGCTGGTAATGTACCTAAAACTGCAGACAGTTTTAATCCAGGTGAACCTGACAAACACCCAAACAGTTACTTAGGACCAAACAAGCAAAACTATATTGATAATGACCCTTACTTACTGCTCAAGAAAAACATCAATCAGATAAAAGGTAAGATGAGAATTCTCATCGCATGTGGAACTAAAGACTTTGGACACTTAAACACAGTAAGAATTTACCACCAAGCTTTAGTCGATGCAAAAGTCGATCACACTTACATAGAACTCGAAGGTCTAGCTCACAAAATGAAAAAGATGATCGAACTTATGCCTAACTGGTTTGATTATCACACCGAATCCCTAAGAAGAAGCGGTGCGACAAAATAAACTAAGCGAGTTCTAAAACTTGATCAACAAGCTTAGAAATACCTTCATAAGCCTCCGCTATACCTGCTGCGGTCATGTAAGCAGGTGTAGTAACAACTTTGTTCGTTGCATCAACTACAATGTTCTGTGTTTCGCAATTCACATGAGAGTGGCCTAGTACTTCTATACCACCAGCAACTCCTGCATCACTACCAATCGTTAACTGTAGTCCTTTGCCCTCAAGAGCAAGCGCGACCAAGGCAGGAGCAATACACATAGCGCCAATCGGAAGCTTCTTAGCAAAAACTGACTCTATGAGACTCTTAACATCTTTATCAACAGTTCCCTGAGGCCCATTTACGGCAAAATCACAAAGATTTAAAGCTGCACCAAAACCTCCTGGAATAACAAGAGCATCTAGTTCGTCAACTTTGACATCACTCACATTTGTGATATTTCCGCGACTTATTCTTGAAGCTTCTGTGAGAACATTTCTAGACTCTTCTGAGTCCGTGCTATTTGAGTGATCAACCACTTTGAGCTGTGGAGCATCTGGCGCCATTGCTATAACTTCTGCACCTGCTTGATCTAGTTTCAATAGAGTTATAACAGCTTCGTGAATTTCTGATCCATCAAAAACTCCACAACCTGCTAATAAAACACCAACTTTTTTACTCATAATCATTCTCCTACAGTAAGAGTTTCATCAAATAAATTTTTGCTTTCAGCGATACGCGCAGCACTTCCATGAACACAGACTACACCGTCTTCAGAAAGGGTTTTAAAATACTTAGCAAACGCCTTTAAGTCATTCAGTGTAGAATCCAAAAGCTCTGCTCGATACTTATTTATTTCATCAATTTTCACGCCGGTAAGGTGGCGGTTTAAAGCTAATTTACCCTTTTGGGAATTCGTCATAGGAGCATCCAAACGACCAAATGTACCAAGAAGTAACTTCTCCAATGCATTTTCAGGCATCTCGAGGTTTTCTAAAAATTCGTGAATCTCGTTAAAGACATCCAAAGTTTTCTCTAAGTTTGGATCCCTATAACTAGCTAAGATAAGAGCACCGCTCAATCGGTCGTATGTAAGGTAACAACCATAAGCACCGCCTTGGACACGAATGCGCTCCCACAAGTAACCGGTTGATAGTAATTGATTTAGCAAATCAAAACTACCATGATTCTCATAACCTATATCGCGAAGGTTTATGCCCTTTGCAACATACTGAACTCCACCTGGAGCCTGTAGTGCAGTATTCTTAGACTCTAGGGCAAATACGTTTTCTGTATTTGAAGTGAAACTGTTGCCCTGTGGCAATAAATCAGGTATCTTTGCAAAATCTTGACTCGCAAGATCAAAAGCTTTTTTAGAACTGGTAACGTTCATCAACAAGTTCTCTCTTTGGAAAACTTGCTCTTTCATCTCATTTAATTTAGAAATGACTTTATCTGGATCGCTAGCGAATTCTTCCTGAACTTTTTTCAAGAAATCATAATACTCTGGCCCGCTAATCAAGTTCCCGAGATAACCCGCATTTGACAAAGACGCTCCAAGGTAAGATCTGGTCGCTCTATCACCATTAGTCTGCAAAGTCGTTCTTAGCTTTGAAGTCATGGATGAAAGTAAATCTTCAATTCGGCTCTTATCTGAAAAGTCTATTTTCTTAAAGATCTTCTCAAAAAAGTCTACTAATTCCGCAGACTTGCGCTTCATGATCTTGGATTGAATCCATAGATGAGCGCCATAACCAGTGCTCGACTTTGCAGAAGAGAAGACATTTATCGTTGAACCTATGCCTCCCGTCTCGCAGGCTATATCTTGCAACAAGTCATCAAAGCTTTGATCTTTCGTACCGACCTTAAGTAACAAAGAGTTGGTCAGCGCTAACCACTGAAACTGACTAAGTGGAATATTTTCACAATCAAAACTCAACTGACTGTAAATGATACCTTGCGTCGGTAGCTCATGGTAAAGTAAAGTCGTATCACCTAGTACTATCTCTTCTTGAGGAATATCCTTTACTTCTCTATCAATATCTTCTTTGGAAACATGAGGGATAGAAGCCAGAGCTTCTTCAGAGTCAGGAGTAGACTGCAATTCAAGCAGATACTCATTGCGTGCTTTTAAGGCAAGCTTATCTTCGTCACTAAGAGTTTTCTCATATGCAGCAAGCTTATTCGCTTCTTCTTGTTGTTCTTTCAAACCCATTTCAGAATCAGGCTTACAAACAGCAACTACATACTCTGAATTGTTTAAAAACACATCTTCAATCAGTTTCTCAAAATAACCGCCCTGGGCAACTTTGGTTTTGAGGTCGCTTAACAAATCCTCAAACTTCAAACCTGTCGTAGGATTGCCTTCATACAACCACTGGTTCATGATATTAAAACTATAAATCAGACCCTTAGGGTAAGAACCATAGTTGGCTTCACGCAACTGGAACTCACAAGTATTTAAAGCAGCTTTTACCATCTTCTCTGGCAAGCCTTCTTTGGCATACTTACGGAATTCACTAAAAACTAAATCGACAAAAGCTTGTTTGTTCTCAGGAGATGCATCTCGTAAACCTACAGACCAAGACGTCTGAAGTATTTCGTTACCATAGCCATAATCCAGAGTGTCTTCACTTAAGCCAGACTCAAGTAAGGCTTTTTTAAGTGGTGAAGCCGCACTGCCGATCAGTATGGCGTCCAAAACTCCCATTGCAAAATTGCGCTCTACGTCGAGTATATCGCCAGTAATGAATGATATGGAAATAAGCGAGGCGTTTTTATCTGTATCTTCACCCGCAGGGTATGAGCACTCTATTTCTTGAGGCTCTAAAAGTTTTTCTCGTTTAACTATCTCAGGTAATTTAAAATCAGGCATTTGGAATTTACCCAAGTACTCATTTTCTAAATAGTCTAGCCAATAGTCTGTATCAACATCGCCATAGATAGTTATCCACGAGTTTGCAGGATGGTATTTTTCTTTGTGAAACTGTAAATATGTTTCATAGGACAAATCAGTAATAGCTTCAGGAAAGCCTCCTGACTCAAAACCATAAGTTGAATCCGCAAATAAAACCTTATTTAGGCTGTAGTCCAAGTAGCTTTCCGGAGATGAAAAAACACCCTTCATCTCATTGAAAACAACACCTTTGTAGCTCAGACTGTTTTCTTCTACTTCATAGTGCCAGCCTTCCTGCTCAAAAGCTTCTTTGCTTAGAGTTGGAAAAAAGACCGCGTCCAAGTAAACATCTACTAAGTTTTGAAAGTCTTTAAGGTTTCTGCTAGCGACAGGATAAACTGTTTTATCCGGATACGTCATAGCATTTAAAAATGTATTTAAGCTACCTTTCATCAATTCTACAAAAGGTTCTTTTACAGGATACTTCCTAGAACCACACAGAACTGAATGCTCCATGATATGAGCTAAGCCAGTATCATCTTCCGGTGGTGTCTTAAAGGATATGTTGAAAACTTTATTGTCGTCTTCTGATTTTGCGACTAAAACTTTAGCGCCAGTGGCAAGGTGAGTGAAAATCTGAATGTCACTATCTATTTCTTCTACTCTTTCTTCAGACTCTAGTCTGTAAACTCTTCCGTGGTCTCTATTCATTAACTCATCTTTAAAAAAATTGTTGAATATCTATCCGCCAAGATCGTTTCCTTCCCAATCCCCTCAGATCGTAGATTTGGCGCATTAATGTACCCCGTGAAGGCCAGCCTGTCTCTTTTAAAATACAATTCCTTTCATATGATTTAGCTTGATAAAGTAACTACTTTTTTTTCTTATAATTCTTAAGTCATTGATATACTACAAGACTCCAACTTTTTTGATTTTTTTTGGCATTTATAGGAAAAATGTACCACCCCTATATCTAGTGGTGTCATTTTTGATACAGCACTAGATATAGTGGTTTTTTTTGCATTTTTTTTGTTTTTTGGTCTTTGAATTCCTCTGTTATTTATGTACCTTGGAATGTGTTCAGATGACGATCTGAAGAGGAATCAACAAATCAAACATAGCTTTCCTGACTTAGCAGATTGAGTTCAAAAACAACTCTCTTTTGCACGCTATCTTTGTGTCTTGAACTTCTCTTCAGACAGTATTTGTATTGAGGTGTTATTTCAAAATCTATTTATGCTATTGGCATTCAAAAAGCCGATTTTTACATACTTATATTTTATCTACTACAGCTTTCAGATACGTGTTACGACTGAATTTAGGTGACTCAGTTAATAACCAGATAATAGAGTAAAAAGTGGCATGACAGACATACAAGTTATTAAAAGATGCGGAAGAAAAGACACGATCAACCTGGAGAAGATTCACCAAGTGATCATGTGGGCTGCGAAGGGATTAGAAAATGTTTCCGTTTCGCAAGTCGAACTAAAATCTCACATACAATTTTATGATGGAATCAAAACTGAAGACATCCATGAAACTATCATTAAAGCTGCCGCTGACTTAATTTCTGAAGACACACCTGACTACCAGTATCTTGCTGCTCGACTTTCTATCTTTCACCTGAGAAAGAAAGCTTACAATCAATTTGAACCACCACCGTTATTCCAGCATGTCACAAAACTGGTTGATATGGGAAAATACGACAAACACTTACTAGAAGACTTCACTAAAGAAGAATTCGACGAGATGGAACAAGCAATGGACCACTCTCGTGACATGGAGTTTAGCTATGCCGCTGTTAAACAAATGGAAGGTAAGTACCTAGTTCAAAACAGAGTCAACGGTGACATCTACGAAAGCCCGCAGTTCTTATATATGCTTGTCGGTGCTTGTCTATTTTCAAAATACCCTAAAGCAACTCGTATGGATTACATCAAAAGATTCTACGAAGCTGTTTCACAATTTAAGATTTCTCTACCTACGCCAATCATGGCTGGAGTAAGAACTCCAACTAGACAGTTTAGCTCATGCGTTCTGATCGAGTGTGGTGACTCTCTAGATTCAATCAACGCTACATCGTCAGCAATTGTCAAATACGTCTCTCAAAGAGCTGGTATAGGCATCAACGCTGGTCGTATAAGAGCTCTTGGTAGCCCGATCAGAGATGGCGAAGCTTTTCACACTGGCTGTATCCCATTTTATAAACATTTCCAAACTGCTGTAAAAAGCTGCTCTCAAGGTGGTGTTCGCGGTGGAGCTGCAACTGTTTTCTATCCTCTATGGCACTTAGAAGTTGAAGAACTACTCGTTCTTAAAAACAACCGTGGTGTTGAGGAAAACAGAGTTCGTCACATGGATTATGGCGTCCAGTTTAACAAAACTATGTATGAACGTCTAATCAAGAATGACTACATCACTCTTTTCAGTCCGTCAGACACTCCTGGACTTTACGATGCATTTTTCGAAGACCAAGCAAAGTTTGAAGAGCTTTACACTAAGTATGAAGACGATCCAAACATTCGCAAAAACCGCATTAAAGCGATCGACCTATTTTCTTCATTCATGAATGAAAGAGCAAGTACTGGTCGTATCTACGTTCAAAATGTTGACCACTGCAACACTCACAGTCCTTTTGACTCTAAAGTTGCTCCAGTTCGCCAAAGTAACCTTTGCTTAGAAATAGCACTTCCAACTAAACCTCTTCAGTCTATAAATGACCCTGAAGGCGAGATCGCACTTTGTACTCTCTCTGCGTTTAACTTAGGTGCAATTGATAACCTAGATGAGCTAGACGAACTCGCTGAACTTGCGGTTAGAGCTCTTGATAGTCTTCTCTCTTATCAAAACTATCCAGTTCCTGCTGCAGAAAAAGGCAGTATGCAAAGAAGAACTCTTGGTGTTGGTGTTATCAACTATGCTTACTACCTTGCGAAAAATGGCGTTAAGTACTCTGATGGTTCTGCACTGCCACTCACTCACAAAACTTTTGAAGCGATTCAGTACTACCTATTGAAAGCTTCTTGCAACCTTGCGAAAGAACAAGGTGCTTGTCCTGCATTTGAAGAAACAACTTATGCTCAGGGCGTCCTTCCAATTGACACTTATAAGAAAGATCTTGATGCTATCTGCAAAGAAGAACTTCTTCTAGATTGGGAAAGCCTCAGATCAGACATCAAGTCTCACGGACTTCGCAACAGTACTCTAACTGCACTTATGCCTTCTGAGACTTCTAGTCAGATCAGTAATGCTACAAATGGCATAGAACCACCACGTGGCCTTGTCAGTGTAAAAGCAAGTAAAGACGGTATTCTTAAGCAGGTAGTCCCTGATATAGAAAACTGCCGTGAAAAATATGAGCTACTTTGGCAAATTCCAAACAACGACGGCTACCTACAGCTTGTCGGTGTTATGCAGAAATTTGTTGACCAAACTATATCTGCAAATACTAACTACGACCCTTCAAGATTTGAAGGTGGTAAAGTTCCGATGAAACTTCTACTAAAAGACCTACTAACAGCTTATAAACTTGGTGTTAAAACTATGTACTACCACAATACTCGTGATGGTGCTAGTGACAGCCAAGAAGATATAGTCGAAGAAGATGACGGCTGTGCAGGCGGCGCTTGTAAGATCTAACAAGCATTAACTCGGAGAGCTGTTGTAGCAGCTCTCAACTGGAACTAAAATTTTATAAATAGTGAACTGATTTCTATATGGCATACTCAACTTTTAATAAGAATAATTTCAATGCTCTACATGAGCCGATGTTTTTTGGTGAAAATGTAAACGTTTCTCGTTACGATCAACAGAAACATAAAGTCTTTGAAAACCTCATTGAAAAACAACTTTCTTTTTTCTGGAGACCAGAAGAAGTTGACCTAAGTACTGACAGAAAAGACTTCAACGCTCTGCCTGAGCATGAAAAGCATATCTTTTTAAGTAACCTCAAGTACCAAACTCTACTAGATAGTATCCAAGGCCGTTCTCCAAACGTTTCTTTCCTACCTATCGTTTCTATCCCAGAGCTAGAGACTTGGATCGAGACTTGGTCTTTTAGTGAGACAATTCACAGCCGTAGTTACACACACATCATCCGAAATATCCTACCTGATCCGTCAGTAGTTTTCGATGACATAATGGTAAATAACGACATCATCAAAAGAGCTGCAAGTGTTTCTCAGTACTACGATGACCTCATTCGTATGAACAGCTACTACAATGTTCTCGGCGAAGGTACTCATGAAGTTAACGGTCGTCAGGTTCGTGTTAACTTAAGAGAAATGAAACGCCTACTTTACCTCACAGTTGCTTCTGTAAATGTTTTAGAAGCTGTTCGTTTCTACGTGAGCTTTGCCTGTAGCTTTGCTTTTGCTGAACGTGCTCTTATGGAAGGTAATGCGAAAGTTATCAAGCTTATCGCTCGTGATGAAGCTCTTCACCTCATGGGAACTCAAGAAATGCTGAAGATCATGATGGAAGGTAAAGATGATCCTGAGATGGCTCAGATTGCTAAAGAGTGTGAAGGACAAGTTTACCAGATCTTTATTACTGCTGCAGAACAAGAAAAAGAGTGGGCTAGCTACCTCTTTAAAGATGGTTCAATGATCGGTCTAAATGCCGAAATACTTTCTCAGTATGTTGAGTACATCACCAACACAAGGATGAGAGCTGTTGGATTTAAAAATGTATTCCCTACAGTAACAAACCCGCTTCCATGGATGAATGCTTGGTTAGTTAGTGACAGTGTACAGGTTGCTCCTCAAGAAGCAGAAATAAGCTCTTACCTAGTTGGTGCCATCGACAATGAAGTCTCAGAGGATGACTTTAGCGAATTCAGTCTTTAATTTTTTATAAAATACGGGAGCTTGCCTCCCGTGTTTACTTGTTCCCGGATCCAGTGAATGCATAATATAAATATCAATGGAGAAATCGATTTTGAGTATGACATGGAGTTTTCACTCCTAGACTCTATCGAATCCCAACAGCTGGATATAGACTACAATTGTCGTGCGGGATTTTGCTGCTCTTGTAAATGTGAATTGGTCAATGGAGAAGTCGATTTAATTCAGACTCCAAATCCAGTCATACCACTTAAAGAAGGCGAGATACTCACATGCTGCAGTCGCCCTAAAAGCGATTTAGAACTACGCTTTAAAGACAAACTGCAACACATGCATTGGTAGCTTAACTATTTAAAGTTTTGCTTACTATTTCAAAACTATCTTTCGAAAGACCTTCAACAGCAAGGATTCTCTCCATCTCACTCTTCATCAAAGCTTTTCGAGCAGAGTCAAGCTTAGCGTATTTTCTAAAACATCTTGCCAAGCCGGAAGACATACTTGGATTAAACTTATCTATCTCAATGATTTTATCAGCCAAGAACTTATAGCCTGAACCATTAGCTGCATGATACTGAACATTTCCGACAAAAGCACCAACTAAAGATCTTATCTTATTTGGGTTTTGGTCATCATAAGCAGAATCTTTCTCAAGCTCTTTAACTCTATCTAAAACATTTGGTAAATGTGAACCAGCTTGAACTGCAAACCACTTATTCATAACTAGAACATCTTCATGCCATTTATTATAGAAATCCTGAATTGCAGATTTTGCCTTAGGAGAGTCGATATGAACAAGGCAAGCAAGTGCACTTATCTCATCAGTCATATTTGCTGCTGATTCGAACTGACTTACAACTGTTTCTAGTGAAGCGTCTTCATCAATTAGTGAGATATATGACAAACAGGTATTTTTCAAACTACGGCGACCAACATCTTTAGGATCAACACTGTATGGCTCTTCAGATATACAAGATTTATAAATCTCGTTAAATAGACTCAAATGTGCAGATGCAATCGACTTTCTTAAAAAGCTTCTTGCTGCAAAAGCTGCATCATAGTCGCAAACATCCATAGCTTCAACTAAAGTAGTCACTGTTGGTAAACCTAAAGCTTCAGCTTTGAAAGCGTCGTCAATATTCTTATCAGCCAAAACAGACTTAAAAGCATCAAGAATAGCACTATCAACAGATAATGAGTTACCAGCTTTATATGCAGTGATAAGCTTCTCAAGCTGTATCAATGCAAGCCTTTGACCTGCTTCATAGCGATTAAATTCATCAGTATCATTAGCCAATAAAAATGCTAATTCAGCTTCAGAATAATCATAGTTAAGCATAACTGGTGCAGAGAAATCTCTCAATAATGATGGAACAGGTTTCTCTTCAATCCCAGTAAATACAAAAGACTCTGACTCTTTTGTCAATTCAACAAAACCATCGACACTTGCACCACTAGAAAGCGTCGTTAGAGTAAGATCTTTTCCATTAGGGTCTAACAATCCTAGATTTAGTGGCATATGAAATGGTTTCTTATCACTAGACTCTGGAGTTGCTGGGCACCATTGCTTCACATTTAGCGTAAATGTTTTAGCACTTGAGTCATACTCGCTACTTACATCTAAGCGAGGTGTTCCTGCTTGAGAGTACCAGTTCTTAAATTGACTAAGATCACGACCGGAACCAAGCTCCATAGCGTTAACAAAATCTTCAGTTGTCACTGCTTCACCATCGTGTAGTTCGAAGTATTTATCCATACCAGCTCTGAAAGCTTCGACACCGATTAAAGTGTGGATCATACGAATAACTTCTGCACCTTTACGGTAAACAGTAGGAGTGTAGAAGTTATTTATTTCTATATATGATTCAGGCTTGATTGGATGAGCAGTTGGTCCGCTATCTTCTGTGAACTGGCTATTTCTTAGGTAACATACTTCTTCAATTCTTTTAACAGGTCTTGAAGTCATGTCCATTGAAAACTGCTGGTCTCTAAATACCGTCAAACCCTCTTTGAGAGTCAACTGAAACCAATCGCGACAAGTAACTCTGTTGCCTGTCCAGTTATGGAAATACTCGTGAGCAATGATTCCCTCAATGCTTTGAAAGTTCGCATCCGTCGCAGTTTTAGGGTTTGCCAAAGCACAGGAAGTATTGAAGATATTTAGACCTTTATTCTCCATCGCACCCATATTAAACGCATCTACAGCAACAATCATGTAGATGTCTAGGTCATACTCGAGACCAAAAGTGTCTTCATCCCATTTCATAGATTTCTTCAAAGAGTCTAAAGCATGTTGAGAACGATCTTCATTTCCGTGATCAACATATATCTCTAATGCAACATTCTTGCCTGAAACTGTTTTGTAAGAGTCTGTGACTAAAGCAAGATCACCAGCAACTAAAGCAAATAAATAACTAGGTTTTTTAAATGGATCATTCCAAGTAACAAAGTGTCTACCATCGGCAAGGTCGCCAGAGTCAATTTTATTACCATTTGAAAGAAGGATTGGGTACTTTGACTTGTCAGCCTCAATGCGTGTAGTGTAAATACTCATAACATCAGAGCGGTCTAAGAAGTAAGTTATTTTCCTAAAACCTTCTGGTTCACACTGAGTACAAAAGATGTCTCCTGACTGGTACAAACCCTCTAAAGCTTTATTGTTTTGAGGCTCTATTTCAGTTTCTATTTCAACAATAAACTCTTTTTCTTTAGGTTGAAACGTCAGGTTTGTCTCTGTTAAGTCGTACAGGTCTTGGTTAAAGCTCTGACCATTCACTTTTAGTGACTTGAGTTCCATCTTTTCGCCACTTAATTCTAGCTTTGGATTTTCAAGTGATTTATCACTTTGCTCCATAACTAATCTACTCTTCACTAAAGTAGACGTAGAATTTATGATGAAATCGAGGTGTGTCTCTTTGATTATAAAATCTGGTTTTTTATAATCTTTCAGATAAATAGTTTTTGGTGTTTCTTCTGGCATTTGAAATCCACTTACATTTTTAGTCGTAAAATTAATTCGGTAACAAAATTACCGCACAAAACTTAAAGGATTATACATTCAATGAATGAAAGAAGCATTGCTAAAAAATATTTTTTTGCAACACTTATACTTTCATTTGCGTATGCCTTTATACGATACTTTATCTTTAAAGAAGTTCCTGCTAGTCGTATACCGCTATGGATAACCAATAAAGCAACATCACTTGCATCAGTTATTCTTATTTGTATCTCTGTTTTATGGAGAAGTGATAAACCCAGAAAACAGCTTGGCTTACTTGGTGCTTTCCTTGGTTTTCTGCACTCGATAATCAGCGCTGCTCTTTTGAATCCCACATATTATTCAAAATTCTTTCGAGCTGATAACAGCCTAACTCTACTTCACGAGCTTAGCCTACTTTTTGGTGTACTCACTTTAGCCTTTCTGCTCTTTGCTGCATTCTACTCTTTCCCAGCCCTCTATGATTCAGCTGTCGTAAAACTTAAAACTATAAATCACTATGTAACTCTGGCGCTAACGGCCGCACTAGCTCATCTAGTTTTTATGGGATGTAAGGGTTGGTTAAATGTTTCTCATTGGCCAGCACTTTTACCACCTGTAAGTCTTGTCGCCGCCATTTTCTGTTTTTACACACTTAGCAAAAAAGTTGTTAAGTCCCTAAGTAAATAACTTGTTGCTCTCCATGCGAAAGCTACCTTCTTGATATGAATATATCTGAAAAATACTTTATCCGGATACCTACGAGTAACATAAAAAAAGCTGCCGAAATTGCTGAAAAATTTGGTACTGTATTCAATTCAGCCAAAAAGCACTCTGCATGGTTTTTCATACAAGGCTTTTTATTTGAAGTGTGTGAATCGGAAGATCAGTATGCCTCAATTGTTAAGTATGTGGCAGATTCTCAACGTCAGTTAAACAAGTTGGATGATCTTGGTATATTTTGTGATTTTACTGCTGAAGATGATGGTAATAATTTTGAATCATCTTTTTATGAACCTGGTGGTGTCAAAGCTATCATAGCTGAAATGGCTGATCTTCCTAAAGAACTTCCTAATTCAAGTTTAACTCCAGAATTCTCAATCCCTTCTTGTTCAACTCTCACAGATTCTATAAACTTTTGGTCGAATTTAGACTTTACTGTTAATACGGATAAAGCTAAAGATCACCCTTGGGTGCAATTTGTCAGTTCAAATTTTTTACTTGGAATTCATCAACATTATAAATGGTCTGAACCTGCAATTACATTTCCTACAAATATAGATTTCGGATTCAGTTTTGATGATGCGGGTTTACGTATAAAAAAATATTTTAGTGATTTTTTATAATTTGTAAGACAGGATTCTCTTACAGGTCAGTTTAAAGTGGTAGAAGACATGTTCATGAACATTCTTTGCCACTCTCTTCGCAGGCCAGTGTATGGTCTGTAGCGGTCATGCTTGCATGACCGCTATTTTTTTATCTACTCGTCGACTGAAACATCATCTTTTTCGTCTGTTTCTGGAGCCGTTTTCTCTTTAATCTTCGCTAAAATCTTAAGCTCTAAAGCTTCATCATTCTTGATAACTTCCTTAGACTGCTCACGACCTTGGCCGAGTTGCTTGTCTTCAAATGAGTACCATGAACCTCTTTTGCTAACTACACCTAGATCTGTTGCTACATCTAAAATAGATCCTGCTCTAGAAATACCTTCGTTGAACATGATGTCGAATTCAGCAACTCTGAATGGTGGTGCTAGTTTATTCTTAACAACTTTAACTTTTACTCTATTACCAAGAACATCACCTGATGAACTTTGTATGCCTGCTGCTCTTCTTATTTCTAATCTAATAGAAGCATAGAATTTTAGCGCTTTACCACCAGTTGTTACTTCTGGATTACCGTACATAACACCGATTTTTTCTCGAAGCTGATTCGTAAAGATGACGCAAGTTCTAGATTTACTGATAACTGCAGTAAGCTTTCTTAGTGCTTGAGACATAAGACGTGCCTGAAGACCGACATGTGAGTCACCCATGTTACCTTCGATCTCTGCTCGCGGTACAAGTGCTGCAACAGAGTCGATAACGAGCACGTCGATAGAGTTACTAGAAACAAGAGTTTCTGCGATACTCATAGCATCTTCACCACAATCTGGCTGAGAGATAAGTAAATCTTGAACGTTTACACCAATTAGACGAGCATATTGTGGGTCGAGTGCATGTTCTGTATCGATGAAAGCACAAAGTCCGCCTGCTTTCTGAGCATTTGCAATGATGTGCTGACAAACAGTAGTTTTACCAGATGATTCTGGACCATATATTTCTAGGATACGACCTCTTGGAACACCACCAAGTCCTAATGCCATATCTAACGACAATGCACCAGTAGATATAGTTGACACATTTGAATCTGCCTTTTCACCAAATTTCATGATGGCACCCATGCCATACTGCTTTTTAATTTGGCTAATTGCTTGATCTAAATTCTTCTTTCTTTCTGCAGAAGAAGGATCACTTGATGCTGCCTTTCCCATTGAAGCCACCTGCTTTTAAATTTTAATTTACTCTAACATTATAGGCTAATATCTATTAGATGCAACTAAAAGTAGCTAATAAATATTATCTTTTAGCTAGTTCCATACTTAAATATACCCTAATATTCGAAAATAGATTACTTGTATTTACCCTTATTTTTGTTTTTATACTTCCCTTTTGCTTTCCCTTTTCCTGGATGTTCTTTTTCTACTGTTCCATGATGTAAATAAGGCTTATCTGACTCTAATTCGACTGAAACTGATGAGTGTCCATAAATGCTAATACTGCTTGGTAAAGTTACACCAACCTCCCACTTTCCATTCTTGAACCAAAAGTATGCATTCTGTTCTTTAGAATGATAAACTCTACACTCAGGATAATATTTATATGTATGTTTTTTCCTATATCCATGAACCGGTGCATGAGCTGGAGGACCAGCTTTAACTGTTTTTTGAGGATGCTTTTGAGAGAGCTGATCAGTTTCGTTATCATGCCCAGTTTCATGCTGCATACAAGATGCGGTCAACACCGCCAAAACTGCTAGAAAAAATATCTTACTCATTTTCAACTGAAACACTCCATTTTTCACAATTACTCTGTATAATATATAAATTGAATATACACATCAATTACTTACATTTTTTAAGTCTAATTAATTGATCCATCTAACCATAATTTCGATAGAAGTGAAATATGTGTCCTAGAGAATTAGATAATGATGGCGATCTGGCAACTTTAACAAAACCAGAAACAAAACGCCCGAAGTTGTACAAGGTACTCTTACATAATGACGACTACACCCCCATGGAGTTTGTCGTGATGGTACTCAAGGATTTTTTTCACAAGAATCATGATGAAGCAACTTACATCATGCTTACAGTTCACACTAAAGGTGTTGGTCTTTGTGGAGCTTTCCCATTTTCAGTAGCTGAAGCTAAAGTTACAAAAGTTATGAATGCTGCAAGAAAAGAGGGGCACCCTCTCTTATGCACAATGGAACCTGAATAAAGGTAGAGAATGTACAGTAAAGAATTTCAAATAACATTTATGTTGGCTTTTAAAACTGCCCAACAACACAGACATGAATATGTCCTTCTTGAACATGTTTTATATGCTCTACTACATGATCCTGACACTCGTGAAGTTCTAGAAGCTTGCGGTGGTGACGTAGAACAACTCAAAGAAAACTTAGTTGAGTTCTTCGAAGGTGAAGTAGAAACTATTCCAGGTGAAAGTGACTACCTTCCTGAAGAGTCACTCGCTGTTCAACGTGTTATTCAGCGTGCAGCTAACCATGTCATCAGTTCTGAAAGAGAATCTATCAGTGGTGTAAATATACTTGTTGCTATGTTCTCAGAAGAAGAGTCTCATGCCGTTTATTACCTACTTCAACAAGAGATCACACGCTTTGAAGTCGTAAGTTATATTTCTCACGGCTTAGGTTCAGATGAAGACTTACTTGAAGATGACGATATAATTGATCCTGAAGATTTTGGTGATGGTGATTTTGAAGATGAACCACGTGGCCGCAAAGCTGGTGAGATATTAACTAAATACACTGTTAACCTTACCGAGAAAGCTTCATCTGGTAGTATTGATCGCATTGTCGGTCGTAAAAATGAACTTAAACGAATTGTTCAAACTCTTTGTCGACGCAGAAAAAACAATCCTGTCCTCGTTGGTGAACCAGGTGTTGGTAAAACAGCTGTTATTGAAGGCCTTGCTCTTCAAATTGTTGAAGGAAATGTACCTGAGAATTTAAAGAATGCAGAAATACTTGCTCTCGATTTAGGTGCACTAGTCGCTGGTACAAAGTTTCGCGGTGATTTCGAAGAAAGACTTAAGGCTGTTGTTAATGGTCTTAAAGAAAAAGAAAACGCCATCTTATTTATTGATGAAATACATATGATTGTTGGTGCAGGTGCTACAAGTGGTGGTTCAATGGATGCATCTAACCTACTGAAGCCTGCTTTAAGTAGTGGCGAAATAAAGTGTATTGGTTCCACTACCTATAATGAATTTAAAAACTACATCTTAAAAGATAGGGCTTTGGCTCGTCGCTTTCATAAAATAGACATCAAAGAACCGTCTGTCTCTGAAACGGTTTCTATCCTTAAAGGTATAAAGTCATACTATGAAAGTCACCACGACGTCTCTTTCCCTATCTCATCATTGAAAGCCGCTGCTGAACTTTCTTCTCGTTATATGAATGACCGCTTCTTGCCTGACAAAGCTATTGATGTACTCGACGAAGCCGGTGCAGCTAGAACCTTAGTTCCTGCATCTAAACAAAAGAAAAGCATAACCGTTCGCGATGTAGAAAATACTATTGCTGAGATGGCGATGATTCCTCCAGCGAAAGTAAGTTCAACAGATAGAGATAAACTCTTATCTCTTGCAGATGACCTTAAAAAGGTCGTGTTCGGCCAGGATGAAGCTGTTGAAGCTATGGCCAAAGCAATAAAGATGTCACGCTCTGGTTTGAGAGATGAAGATAAACCTGTTGGCTGCTTCTTATTTACTGGACCTACTGGTGTTGGTAAAACTGAACTTTCTAAACAGTTAGCAAATACTCTCGATATCGAATTCCTCCGTTATGATATGAGTGAATACAGTGAGAAACATACTGTATCGCGTCTGATTGGTGCACCTCCAGGATATGTTGGTTTTGATCAAGGTGGCCTTTTAACAGATGCCGTCAATAAGCACCCTTACTCACTTGTTCTTTTAGATGAAATAGAGAAAGCTCATGCTGAGATCTATAACATCCTGCTCCAAGTTATGGACCACGGTACGCTTACTGATAATAACGGCCGCAAAGCTGACTTTAGAAATGTCATACTAGTCATGACTTCGAATGTTGGTGCAAGAGAGATGTCGGCTAATTCTATAGGCTTTGACTCTTCTCCTCAGTCAGATGCTAGCAATAAAGCTCTTGAGCGTCACTTCACGCCTGAGTTTAGAAACAGAATTGACTCTATCATTCACTTTAAACCACTGACTCAAAAGCTCATGGAAAATGTTGCTGAGAAGTTCGTTGACCAACTTAAGACCAAACTTCTTAAGAAGAAGATTATCCTTAAGCTTATGCCGAAAGCGAAATCTTGGTTAGCGAAAAATGGTTTTGATGAAAAGTTTGGTGCAAGACCTATGGCCCGTCTTATCAATAAAGAGATAAAAGAAAAGCTTGTTGATAAGCTTCTAGAAGACGACATAAAAGAAGGCGCAATCGTCATCATCGATGCAGCCAAAGGCAAACTTGTCCTTAAAACTGAAAAGCTCTAAACAAAAAAAAGAGTAATTCCTTTACGGAATTACTCTTTTAAAATTCTATAAATAACAGACTTCTTAGCTAGCTGACTTTCTCTTACGAGGAGTCTTTTTCAAAACTAGCTTAGGCTGATCTTTACCTGTAATAACATCTGCAGTTACGATACACTCTTCGACATCTTTTCGTGATGGAAGCTCATACATTATATCAACCATTACAGATTCGAGAATTGATCTCAAACCACGTGCGCCAGTTCCTTTGTCAATAGCTTTTTTAGCCATTGCCTGAAGTGCTTCTGGTTCAAATGTAAGTTTGATCTTATCCATTAAGAATAATTCTGTATACTGCTTAACAAGTGAGTTCTTCACTTCAGTAAGAATGTGAACAAGGTCAGCTTCTTCTAGTTTATTCAACACTGAAATAACTGGTAAACGACCAATGAATTCAGGGATCAAACCAAAAGTTACTAAGTCTTCAGGCTCAACTTCTTTTAAAACTCTTTCTAGCTCAGCATCACTAAAGATTTTACCACCTTCACTGCTGCTACCGCTACCAAAGCCGATACTTCTGCGACCAAGACGTTTGCGGATCTTGTCATCTAGACCAACAAAAGCTCCTGAGCAAATAAACAAAATGTTATGTGTATCAACTTGGATATACTCTTGATTTGGATGCTTACGACCACCTTTTGGCGGAACGTTACATACAGTACCTTCTATAATTTTAAGAAGTGCCTGCTGAACACCTTCGCCTGAAACGTCTCTAGTGATAGATACATTTTCTGTCTTACGAGCGATCTTATCTATCTCGTCTACATAAATGATACCCATCTGACTTTTATCTAAATCAAAATCAGAAGCCTGCAACAAACGAAGAACGATGTTTTCAACATCTTCACCAACATAACCAGCTTCAGTTAAAGTTGTTGCGTCACAGATACAAAAAGGAACGTCTAGGATCTTAGCAAGAGTTTTTGCTAATAATGTTTTACCACTACCTGTTGGGCCGATTAGAAGAACGTTACTTTTCTCCATATCTACATCAGAGTTCATATTCTCCGATTTATGCCTTAAACGTTTGTAGTGGTTGTATACAGCTACAGAGAGAACTTTCTTTACGTCATCTTGTCCGATAACATGATTATCCAAAGTCTCTTTTATACTAACTGGATCTGGAAGATTTTTAAGACTTAAGTTTGAGCCACCTTCAGTCGTAACTTCGTCGTCATCTCCATTAAGCAAGCGGCGACATATGTCAACACAGTCCAAACAGATGTATACACCTGTTGGACTTGAAATCATCTGAGGAGCTTCTTCTCTTGTTCTTCCACAGAAAGAACAGATTATATCTTTGTCTTTTTTCTTCGCCATCTAGCTCTACTTATTTCTGTTCCATGATTTTGTCAACCATACCGTACTCTACAGCTTGACCACCGTCCATGAAAAAGTCTCTGTCTGAGTCAGTCTCAATTTGCTCTAAAGTTTTACCTGTATGCTTAACTAGGATGTCAGTTAAAATTTTCTTAAGTCTTTTAATTTCGCCAGCCTGAATGCTTATGTCAGATGCTGTACCTTGCGCACCGCCCCAAGGCTGGTGAATCATAACACGAGAGTGTGGTAGGCAGAATCTCTTGCCAGCAGCACCAGCCGCTAGAAGAACTGCACCCATACTCGCTGCTTGACCGATACAAGTCGTCTGAACATCGCATGAGATCATCTGCATTGTATCGTAAATCGCAAGACCAGCAGTCACTGAACCGCCAGGACTGTTGATAAAGAACTGAATATCTTTCTTCGGGTCTTCAGCCTGTAAGAAAAGTAACTGAGCAACTATGGCAGATGCAACACCATCGTTAACGTCTGAACATAGAAAAATAATTCTGTCTTTCAGAAGTCTTGTATAAAGGTCATAACCTTTCTCACCATGAGAAGTCTGTTCAATAACTCCTGGTATATTGTAATTGCCGAATGCCATAGCTAATTCGCCCCGTAATTATTTATCTTTTGAAGTGCTTAGTTCAACAACTTTAGCAAGAGCTTTGTCGATTAGGATCTGCTCTTTGAATTCATTGATTGAACCATTCTTAGTCAATTGTTCTGTGAAGACTTTAGGATCAACGTTGTACTGTTGAGCCATCATGTAAATTTGGTATTGAAGTTCATACTCTTCAACTTTTACTTCTTCTTCTTTGGCAATTTTGCTAAGAAGGAAGCGTGTTTTCAACTCTTTTTGAGCTTTTTCTTCAGCTTCTTTCTTCAACTCTGCTTCTTGAGCCTTGTCTTCATCAGAGTGACCACAATCTTCTGTATGCTCGTGATCTGCGTGATCGTTACAATCATGCTCGATGTTCTTCTCATGTTTAAGAGTGTGCATCATACGGTGAATTTCGTTCTCAAGAACTGTAGGAGGAAGAGTACACTCGAAACCTTCTAGAAGTTTTTCTAGAGCTGCTTCTTTGTTCTCGTTTAGCTTTTCAGCATTGAATTTAGCTTCAAGACCTTCAACAGTCTTAGCTTTAAGGTCTTCAACACTTTCTGCACCAGCTTGTTTTGCTAGTTCGTCATCTAGTTCAGGAATTACACGACCGTGAACTTCATTTACAGAACACTTGTACTCAACTTCTTTACCTTTAAGAAAGTCTACTGGGTGATCTTCAGCAAAAGTTGCTGTCCAAGATACTTCGTCGCCAGCTTTTTTGCCGTCAAGATTTTTAAGTGCATCTGGTAGTAGGCTAGTTTCTTTAAGTGGGATCCAACGATCTTCACCAGAAAGAATGCCATTTGCTGACTCAGGGATCTCTTCTTTGTTATCTTTGATCTCACCAGAGAAAGTACACTTCACGAAGTCATCTTCAGCTGCAGCTCTTTCAACTACTTCTAGTTTACCGAAACGCTCTTTAACTTGAGCAAGCTCAGCTTCGATTTCTTTGTCATCAGCTTTGAATTCTTCAACAGTAAGTCCTAAAGACTTATACTCAGGAAGTTCAAACTTAGGGCTAACGTCGAACTTAAGAGTGATTTCGAAGTCAGACTTAGCTGAGATCTCACCTTGCTCTACTTCTGGCTGAGATACTGGTGCATTGTCTTCATCTTCGAAGATGCTTTCCATAACAGCTCTGAAGATATCCTGACGAACCTGATCTTCTAGCTCTTTACCAAATCTTTTGATAACAAGAGACTTAGGCGCTTTACCTTGGCGGAAACCAGGAAGATTTACCTGTTGTCTCACCATAGCAACACTTTTATCGTATGCTGCGCTAACTTCTTGTTGTGGAACTTCGACTTTTACTTCTTTGCGACATTCTTCGATGTCTTTGATATCGATTTTGAAAGCTTCTTTATTCACTTTAAATCCTTAACTTATAATAAACTCAATCATTGCTTACGCGGGTGGCAAATATGCCAGCAAATTCTTATATCTATAGTATGCGACTGACCGCGAGCAAGTATAAACATGGCTATCAAAGATGCCTAGTATCTGTAACTTTTCCAATATTTTTATTTATATTTTTGTATATTAGGCCACACAAAAGTTTGCATAAGTTAATTCACAAGCACGTCTTACAACAAAGATGTTACCAGAAAGTGACAAATAAATTTTGTCGACATTGACATTTTTTCTGGTAATTGTAGCTTTTTACTGCAGCATATCTTAAACTTCAGACTTTGGTAATTTAAAGGTAAACATTAAAAATGCCGACATACGATTATAAATGTGAAAATTGTGATCATACCTTTGAAACACTTCAAACAATGAGTGCTGAACACCTTAAAACATGTCCCGAGTGTAAAAAAGAATCATTAAAAAGACTTATCGGCGCCGGGGCTGGCTTACTTTTTAAAGGATCTGGATTTTATCAAACTGACTATCGTTCAAAAAGTTATAACAGCGATAAGAAGAAAGATAAGAAGCCATCCGAAAATAAAAAACAATCTTAATTCTATCGACTAAGGGGTCTATATGGAAATCCAATGTACTGAATGTGGTGGTAAAAGCCCGATGGGAGCAATTTTCTGCCGTGAGTGCGGCGCAAAGCTCAACATGGACGATATGAAACCAAAGGTTTCTAGTGGTGGTAAAGGTGGCGGCTTTAAGCTTAGCAAGTATGCCATAAAACAGCTTATATCTTTAGGTCTGAGCGTTGTTATCTTTGGTGGTTTGGCATTTATGTTTATGGATGGCGGACCTGCTCTTCCTGAAAAACCAAATAAGAAGTTCGTCCTCTATGCAAAATATGCATATGGTCAACTAACCGCTTTCAAAAATGGTGGCAAAAAAGCTAAGAGACTCACTCTTTCTCCAGAATGGGTTTCTCACTACTTCACAAACCAGTTTATTGAAAACCAAAAAACTCAAACTGGTGACAGTACGCTTACTCATAAAGAAGCAATATTTGATTTTTATGACGACAATAAAATCAAAATTGACCTCCGTTCACAAATGAACGCTTTTGGTTTTGAGCGCGATATAACTTGTGGAGTCGTACTCGCTTTTGAAAACACCGACTCTGGTGTTGAGTTCTCAGTTGTTAGTTCTACTCACGGTAAAGTTCCTCTACCAGGAAATGTCGGTGCTGAAAATCTTGTTTACAACAGACTTAAATCGATGATTCCTGTTGATGACGACCTCGGTCAAATAAAAGAACAAATCAAAAAGCTATCTATTTCAGATGGTAAACTAGTCATAACTCTAAAGTAAATTACACATGCCACAAACTTTCCTGAAACAGTTTCTACTCGTTCTATTTTCCTTAACACTAACATTTAGTGTCTCGGCTAACGAAGAGAAAATTGAACAGCCAGTAGTAGAAGAAACTGCTATAAAAGAAAAAAGCTTTCTCGCATCTTTTAATGAAAGTATTGGAGCTATTCTATTCTTTGATTTAGCTGGTGGATCAATCCAAGTCGACAATATTGATGCCGATGGGAACTTAATAGATCCAAAAGAACCAAAGAAAACGGTCAAGATATATTTCTTAGTTGCGTTTCTAGCACTTGGTTCAATCTTTTTCTCATTCTACTACCGTTTCATCAATTTTAGACTATTAAAACATGGTGTTGATGTTGTTCGAGGTAAATATGATAATCCAAATGATCAAGGTGAAATTTCTCATTTCAAAGCCTTAACAAGTGCCTTATCAGCAACAATCGGCTTAGGTAATATCGCTGGTGTAGCCATAGCTATTCAAACAGGTGGCCCTGGCGCTGTATTTTGGATGATGTTCATAGCCCTATTTGGAATGTGTGCGAAATTTAGCAGTGCCACTCTTGCTCAGTATTTTAGACAAGAAAACTCTGATGGGTCTATTTCTGGCGGACCTATGTATTATCTCGAAATTGGACTTAAAGATAAAGGCCTCAAGACATTTGGTTTGGTTCTAGGTGTCATGTACTCAATTCTTCTAATGGCAGGTGCTATTGGAGCGGGTAATATGTTCCAAGGCAACCAAGCTATGGGTGCTGTTGGCTTAAGTCTTAAAAAACTTGGAGCAGATGCAGCTTTTATTGATCAAGGCTCATTCAAATATATCTTTGGAGCAGTCTTAGCACTCTCTGTTGGAGCTGTAATCCTTGGCGGTATTAAGCGTATTGGCAACGCAACATCTAAAATAGTACCACTTATGTGTGCAATTTATATCATTGCGGCATTATACATAATCATCCACCACATCGATAAAGTTGGCTCAAGTATTTCTTTAATACTCACAAATGCATTTTCCCCAACCGCTTTATTTGGTGGCATTGTTGGGGTTATGATCATAGGTATTCAACGTGCAGCCTTTTCAAATGAAGCAGGTCTTGGTAGTGCATCTATCGTGCATGCTGCAGCCAAAACTGACGAACCTGTTCGTGAAGGTGTAGTTGCCATGCTCGGACCAATAATAGACACTATTGCTGTCTGTTTCATGACTTCCATGGTTGTCATCATTACTGGAAAGTGGACAGCTGATGTTGACTCTACTGGTCAAACTCTACAAAAAGGTGCCATTATGACTTTAGATGCCTTTGGATCTGTCATTACTTGGTTTCCATATCTCTTAACGATATGCATCTTACTCTTTGCTTACTCGACAATGATATCCTGGTGCTACTATGGTGAACGCGGTTGGGTATACTTAGTAGACAAACTTTCTGGTGCTGGAAATGGGATCAAGTCAGTCATAGGGTTTAGGATTATTTTTGTCATATTTGTATTCTTTGGTGCAATTAACTCTGCATCTGACATTATTGATTTTTCAGACTACCTCCTTCTCAGCATGGCCGTTCCCAACATTTTGGGAAGTGTCTTTTTAGCTCCATTTGTTTGGAAGAAAACCAAAGAATATTTAGGGAAATATAAAGAAGGCAAATTCAAAGTTTACAATTGAAATCGAGCAAGAATTAATACAGAATTAAGAACTGAATTTATTTTTATTTTATGCTGAAAAGCATTTCAACATAAACCGGTATTTATACCAACTTAGTATATTAGGAGTGAAATATGTTAAGACCAGCATTATTACTTATCTGTTTCTTTATTTCCACCCTCCAAGGGTTAGCACAAAATACACATGGTAATAGAGGCGACTTTGCCGTCTACGATCCATCTGGAAAATATATAGCGATTGCCGGCACTGATTTAATTCTTCTAAATCGCAAGAATACTGAAGTCAAACTACTAAACGAATATGCGCCTGGCACTACTGCAGCTGAATTCTCGAAAGACGGTAAGCTGCTTGCTGCTCAAACTAAAGACTTCGGTATCTATGTTTATGACATCGCTGGCAATGAAGAACCTGTCTTTTTCCAAGGTCTAAAGAAGAAAGCAAATGTTCAAAATAGAATGCTTTTTAGCCCAGATAAATCTATGCTGGCTACAAGCAACTCTGAAAAAGTAGTTATCTACAACCTTGAGAAAGGTAACGAAGGTAAAGTCCTACTAACTATCACAATTGATCCAAGAAACTCAAACCGTACAGTCGCTGCTTTCGATGCATCTGACGACTGGAAAACATTCTTCTTCAATATGCAGATGATTGAACTAGAAAAGAAGAACGGAAAATTATCTTACAAATATGGTCGCGTTCTCACTTGGAACAAAACTATCACAAACCTTTCTGACCTTTCTCCTGATGGATCTAAAGTAATCGTTACTGGTAGAAATGGTTTAAGCCAACGTTTATTCGATACTAAGACGGGTTCATCTCTTGCTTCAATGAAAGAAACTAGAACTTATGCTCTAACTTCTAATAAAGACTTCTCTAAGATTTATATGAATCAACTGATTTGGGACCTTAAAGCTGCAAAAGCTCAGATCGTCTACCAACCTAAAAACATCAATAAAAATACTAAAAGACAGATCTCAGTAGCACCTGACAATGGTGAGTTTCTAATTGGTCTTTATCAATTTAACAGCAATGGTTCACTAAAAGCTGACCTTCAAAACTCTGTAACAGTTCTAGACAGATGTGAAATAGATGGTGACTTTGCGAAGTTTTACAGAGATAACACTACAGCAAATAGATATGATGCTTACAGTGCTAGTATTTCTGAAGGTCTAAAAGGCAGAAGCTCAAGAAACTTGATCAACAAGAAAAACATCAAATCAACTTTAGCAACTCACCCTTCTGGCGAGTACGGCATAAACTTCCTTGGTAGAATTGCTCGCAAATCTAGCATGAGTATCAGTTCTCCGGTATTTGGCCTACGAGGCAATAATGGTGTAGCCGCGGCTATTTCAGAAAGTCACATCATCGCATTCGCTAACCAATCTAACATCTACCTTTACGATCTTTCTGAAGAGGAAGGTAAAAGCAATAAAGGTAAGGCTCTTAAAACATTCAAACTGCCAACAACTATTTCTAAAGCTCAAAAGCCGAAACTAAGTATCTCTCCAAATGGAAAATTTATTGGTCTAACATTTGAAAATAAAGCTTCAACACAAGACTACGGCCTAAAAACTCAAACTGTTCAGCTTTTTGACATCCAGGGTAAATTGATTAAGTCTGTATCAACTAACCATGTTGGAACCATCGCCTTCTCTAACAATTCTGAAAGATTCTACTACTCTTCTGGCAAACAACTTATTTGCTATACTTCAATTGAAGTCGAAGGTAAGATCTCTTGGGATCTTGATGAAGCATTTTCTTGGTACACAGAGTCTGGCAACATCACTTCTATCGCATTGAGTAAAGATGACTCTCTACTTGCTTACACTGCAGATAACGGCCACAACAAAGTTGTCAGAGCTAGTTATGGTAATCAGATTTTAAAATGTGTTCTCGGTTCAAACGCAAGTTTTACCGTATCTAAGTAATCCTTTAATAGGTAGGGAGCTTATCCCTACCTTACTTCTATGCTAAAAGCAATATTTCTAGACCTCGACGAAACTCTCTGCGATACAACTAAAGCGAATATCGTAGCCAAAGAACAGTTTGCTGAAAAAGCTCTCGAGTTTTTCCCTTCTAAAACCGACGCAACAAACTTCTCAAATGCTTATTTGAAAGGTATCTACAAAGACCTTACTCCTGAGCAAAAAGCGATTTTCTTTCCTATTACCTGCGAAGAAACTTTTCGAACTAAGCTGATTCAATCTCTTGGAAGTCCAAATAATTCTGTAAAAGAAATATCATATCAAGAAGCAAGTGACCTTCGAGAATACTATGATGCTTCTCGAATTGAATGCTTCGACTTTTTTGATGGCGCTAAAGAGTTCATAGTAAAGCTTAGGGAAAACTACACTTTAGTTTTGATAACGAATGGCCCAGTTTATTCTCAAGTCCCAAAAGTTGAAAGAGTCAGTATAAAAGACTTTGTTGACCATGTTATCATCGGTGGTCAAGAACCTGAAGAAAAGCCTTATAAGAGCATCTTTAGTAAAGCTTTAAAGCTTGCAGGAGTTCAAGCTTCTGAAGCCATGCATGTTGGGGATAGTATAGCTGCTGATATAGTTGGCGCTAATAATTCAGGATTAACGTCTGTATGGATTAATCCTGCAGAACTCGAAAATGAGCATGCTGATTTTCACATTCCTGATATAACCCAACTAAAAAAAGTTATTTCTCAGCTTTCTTAGAGTCTTTCTCTACAGGCTTTTTATCACAAGAGTTTAAATTTATCACCTGTTGATCTTCATCTGGGTGGCTACAGCAATTTCCGTAGTAGACTTGGTTTATCCAGTCTTCTACGTCTTGCTGATTTTCGTCTTTATTACTCATAGTCTCAGTAAAAGCTTTCTTAGCTCTTCTGCCTCTTCGTCGCTAGTCGTCACCTTATCGACGTTGATCATCGCTTTCAGTGCTTCTTTTTTATTGTTTTCTTCGATGTGTGTTCTCGTGATATTACACAATAAACGAACATTTTCACTGTCAATCGCCAAACCTTTATCGGCCCATTCACGACATAAAGCATAATCTTTCTTAACTAAGTAGTGCTTAGACATAGCCACGAAAGCTGCGATCTCTTCTTTATCTGTCTCAAGCATAGCTTCTGCTAACTTTTTATACTCTTCCTTCTGTAAATAGTCTTTAAATAGTTCTGAGTAATTTACGACAAGCCACTTGTGCGCTTCTTCTGTCTTGGTTCATCTAAAAGTACGCAACTAAGAAATATTATTATGCGCTTTTGATTCCTAGATTATAGCTACTTTCTTTGTCTTTCTTGTTGAGATTATCTTTTCTTCTTTGAATTTTAGCCTCTTTAAGCTTTTGGT
>JAJPOQ010000045.1 GCA_021232515.1 Lentisphaeraceae bacterium | reverse complement strand
AGCGGAACAGTATTCCCAGTTGGAGCATGGGCTGGAGAGGATTGGCAAACGGTTAGTGAGAAAGTCAAAAAAGCTGTGCCTAAATTTCCTGAGGACTCTATACTTGTAGCTGATGGAGAACCTGGGATAGTAACTGCATTTGCTGATATGTTTGATGAACATCAACGTTGTCATTGGCATATTACTCGAGATATGTATCATGCGATGTGGCAAAATGGCGGAACCGTAAAAGACAGTAAACCAATACAGAAAGCCCTAACCGAAATCCTCGCTGTTGAATTGCCCAAAGAAAACTTTGAATATGTCAGTGAAGTAGAAAAAGATGACATAGAAGAACAAATAGAAAAGTCCGAAGAAATGATAGACTCTCTTATTAAATACCTTCATCCAAAGAACTATGACAAAGCAGCGACATATTTAGAAAACTCTAAAAAAGCCATGTTTGGATATGTAAGACGATGGCTGAAAACTGGAATCATTTGCCCAAGAGCATCATCTCGCATTGAAAGGGTGATTCGTGAAGTTGCTCGTAGAATTAAAAAGGTCGCCTACAATTGGTCTAATAAAGGCTGTGCAAAAATGGCTCGGATATTATTTAAGAAGTTTACTGATGAAAATCAATGGAAACAATTCTGGAACGAAAAGATGAAAATACAGAATAAGGTGATGATGGGAATTAGAAAGGTTGCTCCATCATCACAGAACTTGGAACATTAATGATTTTTTTGTAATTGTCTTTAAGTTTACAATTTTCCCAGCAGGAAGAGAGTCACTCATTGATTGGGAAAAATCATTTACATACTCTTTTAGTGACTTTGCATCTTCAGTATTTAAAATTTGTATGATTGCGATTCCATCTCCAGATGTTTCAAGTATGACACTCCGAAAAGAATCAGAGCCTTCGTCACTGGCTACTGTCCAGTTTCCTGGGTAGTTTAGTTTAAGCCCACGTTTAAAGTAGGAGTTCGGGTTTTTTATATCTGCAGCTCTTTCACCACAGCTAATTAGTGTAATAAGAGAGAACATTAAGATGATGAGTTTTTTCATTTTACTTATTTTGTCCTGAATTAGTTTTTATGTTATATGTTGGTTACTTTTTTGGGCTTTGGATATCCCATTTCTAATAGTGGGAATGGTAAGAAAATGAGCTTTTGGGCAGGAGTCTTGCAACTTGAAATGTCTTAACCAAGCATGCTTCGCCCCGTCAAGGATACAATGATGTTTATGCCCTAACGCCCTTTGTAGGTGTTTAAAATATCATCTGATCACAGAAGTGACAATATGCTTTGTTGAGTCTTGAGAGGAATAAAAGAGAAGTACACAAAAAAACCAATATGGCGAAAGCGCGATATTGGTTTTGTTAGATCTAAAGTTTTAGAAAAGCTTATTCGCTGAGCATTTCGTCCCAACGGTCCATTTTTCTATGAGCAGCTTTGACTTCTTCGAGAAGTTCTGAGAACTCAAATGGCTTTTTGAAGTAGTCATCGAAGCCTTCCGCACGACAGTTTTTTAATTCAAAAAAGTCTTGATAACCGGTCATGGCGATGATGTAGCTGATAGGGTTGGTTTCACGGATCTTTTTACAAAGGTCGAGACCAGTCATGCCTGGCATTTTTAGGTCTGTGATGATGATTGGGTAACGCTTTTTGTTGAGGATTTGGAGAGCGGCTTCGGCGCTGTCTGCTGTAACTACTTCGAAGTCACTTTCTTCTTGAAAACGCGCTTCTAGTAGGCCGAGTAGTGATTTTTCGTCGTCAACAATGAGTAAACGTTTGTCCATATCTGTTCCTTTGTTCCCTGTAAGATTCCGTTCTTGCAAGATAAGCTACAGTCTGAGAACAACGAATACAAATATTAATTAAGAAAGTCCGTTTGTGCTGCCAGTACGGTAGCCAGCGAGGTCAAGAGCGATGTGCTTGTAGCCGATTTTTTTGAGGCTATCGACGATGTATTGTCGGTTTTTGGAATCGAAGACAATAGGGAAGTCACTTTCACCAATTTCTATGCGGCAGATGTCGCCATGGTGGCGTGCACGGTACTGAGAAACTTTGAGCTCTTTAAGTATTTCTTCGGCCATCTCTATCTGAGAAAGCTTTTTGACGGTTACTTCTTCGCCCACAGGTAAGCGGCTAGCGAGACAAGCAAAGGAGGCTTTGTTTGCAGTAGGTAAGTTTCTAGCTCTGCTGAGCTGACGTATCTCTTCTTTGGAAAGTTTTACTTCTTGGAGTGGTGCAAGTACTAGGTGTTGTTCGGCTGCAACTGCCCCTGGTCGATGGTCGCCGAGGTCATCCATGATAGCCCCGTAGGCCATCTTTGAGATGTTGTTTTCTTTGCACCAGTCGGACATTTCAGAAAAGAGTTCATTCTTGCAAAAGTAGCATCTATCTCCAGAGTTGGCTTGGTAGCTTTCATTTAGATGCTCGGTAGTTTCTATGACTTCTAGGTTCCACTTTCTGTCATTGGCGATTTTTATAGCATCGTCTAATTCTGAGCGAGGAATAGAAGGTGAGTCGGCGATGATAATTCTAGCTTTCTTGCCAAGAGCATCGTGGGCTACAGAAGCTAAATAGGTGGAGTCAACACCACCAGAAAAGGCGACTGCGATAGAACCTTGGTCTTTGAGGTATGTCGAGAGCTGCTGTTCTTTGGTCTGCAGCGACTCAGTGATCATACAAGCTCACCCATAACAAAGTCAGCTGCTATAGAGTTTAACTTAACTTTACGCAGTTCATTTTGTAGGTTTTCTTCGCTTGCAACAGACACACGGATGTAGTTGTCGGTATAACCAGTCCAGTGACCTTCATCGCCAGTTTCGAAGAGAACTTCGACTTCTCGATCAATGAACTTCTCATAGAACTCAAGTTTCTTGCGTTCACTTATACTTCTGAGAACAGCACTGCGTCTTTTGATTGTTTTTGAGTCTACCTTTTCATCCATTTTTACAGAGGCTGTTCCTGGTCTTTCAGAGTAGCTGAAAACGTGGAAGTAACAGACTGGACTATTGATGAGGAAGTCACAAGTACTTTCAAACTCGTCATCGTCTTCACCACACATGCCGACCATAACATCTGTACCGATACAGAGGTCTTTGACGCGCTCATTGGCGAGTTTTATAAAGTCCAAATACTCTTGACGCTCATAACGACGCTTCATGATTTTTAGAACTTTGTCCGAACCGCTTTGAAGAGGAATGTGTAGGTATGGAACGAGCTTGTGAGTCGTATCATTCATGCGATCAAAAAGCTCTTCAGGAATGGTCGTCGGTTCAATTGAACTTATGCGAATTCTTTCTATACCGTCTATCTCGTTGAGTCGATCACAAACTTCAAGAACGGTAGCGCCGCTATTGTCGTAGGTACCGATATTTACGCCGGTTAAAATTATTTCTTTAAAACCCTGTTCAGCGAGTTGTCTTGCTTCGGTAAGTAGATTCTCAAGGTCACGGCTTCTAGCGCGACCTCTAGCCATAGGAATGATACAGAAGGTGCACATGAAGTCGCAGCCGTCTTGAATCTTTAAGTTAGCACGAGTGTGAGAATCCGATTGGCCGATGTAGTCGATAGTAAAGTCGTCTTTAACAATGCGGTCACGAAGAACAAGAGGTTTATCGTTCTTGCCTTGTTGAACATAGTTAACGACGTCGAGTTTATCTTGGTTGCCCATGATAAGGTCAACGCCTTCTATGTCGGCTAGGACTTTGTAACCCATTTGTGAGTAGCAGCCAACGACGGCGACAAATGCACTTGGGTTTCTTTTGATGTAGTTACGAATGACGTGCCGACAGTCAGAGTCAGCACGCGCCGTCACTGTACAGGTATTGATAATGGCTAGATCAGATTCTGCCTTAAAAGGCACCATCGAGTAACCTTGTTTTTCAAGGCTCTTTTCCATGATGGAAGACTCGGATTGGTTGAGGCGACATCCGAGTGTATGAACAGTAGCTTTTAAGTCTTTTCCAGCCATTTATTTCCTATTCAGCTTCGTTAAGAATCCAACGAGTTAGAAGTCTAACACCGAAACCGGATCCAAGTTTTTCATTTAAGTAAGAAGCGCCTTTCATGCCCCAGCCAGTTCCTGCTATGTCGAGGTGAGCCCACTTGGTGTCACCGACAAAGTTTGAAAGGAAGGCGCCAGCAGTGATAGTACCTGCATATGGGGGACCGATGTTACAAAGGTCAGCATCGTTACCTTTAAGGAGTTCGCGCATCTCATCATTTAGAGGTAAACGCCATAGTCTTTCGTGAACAGTGTCACCAGCTTCAGTAAGCGCTTTAGCCATGTCGTCATTTTCAGTCATGAGACCAGCGTAGTGGTGACCAAGAGCTGTGATACAAGCACCAGTCAAAGTCGCTAAGTCAACCATCATGTCTGGTTTGTACTTATCAACTGTGTAGGCCATAGCATCTGCGAGGATCAAACGACCTTCCGCATCTGTATTATAAATCTCGATTGTCTTACCGTTCATCGCTTTAACGATGTCACCAGGTTTAACAGCTGTAGAAGAACAAAGGTTTTCAGAACTTGGAACAACACAGATGATGTTGATCGCAGGTTTCATGATACAAACGTTACGCATAGCGCCAAGTGCTGCTGCAGCACCACACATGTCAAACTTCATCTGTTCCATGCCTTTACTCGGCTTGAGACTTATGCCGCCGGCGTCGAAAGTCAGACCTTTACCAACAAGGGCAATAGTCTTTGTAGCTTGTGGATGAGTGTGTTTGATGACGATCATTTTTGCTTCTTCAGCACTACCTTGAGAAACAGCAAGAAGTGAGTTCATTTTGAGCTCAGTCATCTCTTTTTCACCAAGAGCGTAAGCTTCACAATCAAACTCTTTTGCCATAGACAGTGCTTCTTCAGCAAGAATACTTGGAGTCAGAGCGTTACCAGGTTTGTTGGCTAGGTCTCTAGCCCAGTTTGCACTTTCACACTTAGTTTGAGCTAAGTTGATTTGTGCTTGTGAAATAGTCAGATCAACCGAGTCGGCAACGTGTACGCAGATCTCAGAGATAGTTATTGGCTTTTTGTCGTCTGGGATATTTTTAAATTCGTCATATGAGTACTGACCAAGAACGATTGCTTCAACAAAGTTTTCTACGTTGAGAACGCCTTCAGTGTGAGCCGCTTCAAGTAGTAAGTGAGTCTTCTTCATCTTTTGGAATGTTGATGCAGCTTTACCAACAGCTTCGCGGTACTTTGCTGGAGTAACATCAGCTTTTTTACCAAGGCCAATAACCATGACGTTTTGGTAAGAACTCATAGGAGTAGGGAAGTAAAAGTTACTTTTTCCGTCGATATTTCCTTTCTCTGAAAGAATTGACAGCGCCGACTTATCTTCTTTCTCAAGAAGTGGACTTTCAGCAGCTTCATTCAGAGCATCTTCAAAAGCAGGGATAACCAGGCAGTCAACTTCAGGTTCGACTGTGCATTGATTTATTAAATGAATATCGATCATATGTTGCCTCATTTTTTCAGTAAGAAATTTCAATGTCAGTTAATATGTGACACCGAAAGCGACTTTTAAAGTTAAAGCCTGCATTAAGTAGCTTGCCTTGTAAGATTTTCAAAGAGTTTTAGTCTTATCTGACGGGATTTAGCCCATATCTCACGAATTAAATTTTTTATCTTACAGGGAAATAAAATGTCGGGACCAAATGTGAAAGTTTTTGAATCGAAAAATGGCCAGATCTCTTATTATGACGAGGGTGAAGGTTATCCAGTTCTTTTTGGCCATAGTTTCTTGTGGAATAAAGATATGTGGCGACATGTTATCGATCAGCTTTCATCATCTTATCGCTGTATAGTTCCAGATGTTTTTGGTCACGGAGACTCTAGCGTCAACGAAAATGTGTCCCTTGAGATGTTGGCGGATACTTTTGCCGAGTTAATGGAGAGTTTAGGCTTTGCAAAGTATGCAGTAGTTGGTTTGTCGATCGGTGGCATGTGGGGCAGTCTTTTAGCTCAAAAGCACTCTGAAAGTTTGACTCACTTGGCTATTTTAAATAGTAGCCTAACTCCGGAGCCACCAGAGAAAGCGGCCCTTTATAATCAACTTCTCGATATGCTAGCAGCAACTCAATTCATGCCAGAGCCGATCATCAGTCAAATAGGTCCAGGTTTCTTTGGATCGGGAGTCACAGAAGCTCGTCGTCAGGCATTTTATGAAGAATTGAAAAATACCTCGAGTGAGAAGATTGATTCCATAGTTTCGATTGGGCGCAGTTTTGTGAATCGCGCTGACTTGTTGACTTCATTTTCGGACTTCAAAGGAAGAGTTTGTGTGATTGCAGGTTCTCAGGATAATTATAGATCTATTGAAGAGTCAGAAGAGATCTGTCGAAAGTTAGGTATAGATCTTCAGAAAGTCGACGCGGGTCACATAAGCAGCATAGAACAGCCGGTTGACTTGGCCGAAAAGCTAAAGGAATTTATTGGTTAATTGTAAAAGGCATCCATAAACTTAGACGATTCTTGGTCACCAAAGATATGCTTGTTTCCTTCTGAGATCTTGCGAATTGAGTTTCTATATTGCTTAGGTCTCATGCCAGTTAGTTTCTTAAAAGAATTTGAGAAATACTGACTCGATGAGAAGGCCAGATCATAGGAAATAGTGGTGATGGACATGGAGCCTATGAGCATCTCTTTCGCACGTTCAATTCGACGACGGAGTATATAGTCGGCAGGGTTGGTTTTGTAGAGTGTTGAAAACAAGTAGCGGAAGTGTGACTCAGAAAGCCCGACGGACTCAGCCATCTCTTTAGTGTAAATTTTCCGATGTAGGTTTTTACCGACAAACTTACTGACAAGAGTGAGTAGGTCGCCATTTTCTGGAGCTTTATAGTTGACTTCAGAAAGAAACTCTTTGTGAGCTTCGAGAATGAAAATGAGCAATTGCTGGTAGAGTGCTCTGCACTTAGTTTTAGTGAATTCGCTTGGAATTCGATGTTCATTGATAATTTTGGTGAAAAGCTGAAAAAACTCTTTGTTTACTGAGAGGTGAGGGAAGATGATGTTGTCTATACCTCTTTTGACTAAAAGGAGCTCTTCTTTATCCCAACCAGTTAACTCTTCTGTAAGGTTTATCTTGAAGAAAGCTGATTTACTTTTTGGAAATGTTTCGTTCACAGCGCCAAAAACTTGGCCAGGTTTATTGATGATGACGTCGCCATTTTTGACGTGATATACACAGCCATCTAAGGTGAAGTCTATGTTTCCTTCAGAAACGTATGTGACTTGGATTTGATCCGACATGTGTTGAACGAAAAAACTATTTACAGATTGAGAAATCTGTCTTTGACCAAGAATAGGCATCTCAGTTAGACAAGCTTCTTTATCGCCTTGGCGGCCATATCTTTCAATAGAGTTTTTCAAATTTTCTCACTGGTGGATTCACTTTCTTGCTAAATTAATTATTGATCTCCTAGTCTGAATAATCAAGTTTTATCGTGTTTAATTACTCTTGAAATGTCTTTAAAAGTGTAAAATTCAACGGTTGATTTACGTAAGTAGGATTAATTAACATGATTTATATTCCACTCATAAATAAATATGAAGTGGGTGTGATATGAAAAAAGTGTGTTTAGTTTTTTTACTGTTGTTATGCAGTTTAAGTGCTGAGAACCTTAAGTGGTTAAGCTATGAAGGAAAGAGTGGTCCTGGAGTAGGAAAGCACATAGTTCTTATTTCTGGAGATGAAGAGTACCGTTCTGAAGAAGCGTTGCCGATGATGGCAAAGATACTTGCCGAGCATCACGGTTTTAAGTGTACCGTTCTTTTTGCAATAGATCCAAAGACTGGATTCATAAATCCTTATATAAATGACAATATTCCCGGATTAAAGTTTTTAGAAGACGCTGACCTCATGTTCATCGCTACAAGGTGGCGTATGTTGCCCGATAATCAGATGAAATACTTCGATGACTATCTACTTTCGGGTAAACCTGTCGTTGGTATACGGACTTCGAACCATGCTTTCAGAAATAAGAAAGGTAGTTACCTTCACTACAGTCAAGACTACAAAAACTTGGCTCCAGATATAGATCCGAAAGATCCTTGGTTTCGCGGTTTCGGCGGACTTTTATTTGGTGACTACTATCATAAGCATCACGGTAAGCACAAAGTAGAATCGACTCGTGGTAAGATCGCGCCGGGAGCAGAAAAGCATCCTGTTTTAAATGGTATAAAAGATGGCGAGATATGGGGCGCAACAGACGTTTATGGTTGTCGTGTGACTCACTTGCCGATCACGCCACTCGTACTAGGACAAGTTCTTAAACGTCAGGGGCCATTTCAGAAAAATGTTAAAGACTTCGGTATGAAACCAACAGATGTTCCGGTTCAAAACGAAAAGAATTCACCGATGATCCCAGTAAGCTGGCTTAAAAAGTATAAGCACCCAAAAAGCTCTAAAGAAGGGATAGCCTTTCATACTTCTATGGGATCTTCAACAGATTTGGAAAATGCAGCACTACGTCGTTTGGTGGTAAATGGTGTGTATCATACTCTTGGTTTAACTGTTCCTACAGAAGGCGCAAAAGTTGATTATGTAGGAGAGTATAAGACGACTCAGTTTGGTTTTTGGGGTAAGAAGTTTTGGGATGACCTCAAGCTTAAAGTTGAGGATCTTAAATGAGAGTCTTAAGTCTACTTTTTCTTCTAAGTTGTAGTGCTTTTGCACAGAACCTGAAGTTTGAAAAGAATCAACGGTTGATCTTGTTAGGAGGAGCTTTTACAGAAGTTTTGATGGATTCTGCTTCGTTTGAGTATCAACTGCAAAAGAACTATCCTTCGTTAAAACTTCAGGTGCGAAACATGTCTTGGAGTGGAGACGAAGTGACTCCAGAAAAGCCTGTTCCATACTCCGCTTTAAGAGGTGGACCTCAAAAGAAGTACTGGAAGGATGACAGCTTCAATAGTTCTAAAAGACCTTTTAACTTTGGCAGTTTTGAAAAGCACCTCGGTGAACAAAAAGGCGATATTTACTGTTTATTTTTTGGAATGTCTGAGTCTTTCGACGGATTAGAGAAACTCTCGGATTTTCGTCAAAACTACTTAGCTTACCTTAAGAAGATTAAAAAAGTTAATCCGCAAGCAAAGTTTATTTTATTCTCACCGATTGCTCAGGAAAAACCAGGTCAGTATTTTCCTGAAGTTAAAGAGCGAAACAAAGTACTAGCAGCTTATACAGAAGTTATTTCGCAAGTTGCCTTTTCGCAAAATCTCGACTTTGTGAATCTCTTTAAGGTATCACTTGAGTTGAAGGAAGGCATAACTCATGACGGTATAACTCCGACAGTTCATGGGATGGATAGACTGATGAATAAGGCCGTTGGTCAATTAGGCTTTAAGTCATTTCCTGTTGATGAAGATATACGAAACCTGTTGGTCAATAAAAATACATCTTTTTTTCATAGATGGCGCCCACTTAACTTAGAGTACATCGTCGGTACTCGCAGTGTTCATACGAGTAAACCAGTTGTTTATCTGACGAATGACTTAGACTACAAAAAAGACTTTGGGACTCACGACCAAATCATTAAAGAATCAGAAGAAAAGGTGTGGCAAAAATGTTCAAAATAGTCCTTTCATTATTTAGCTTAGTGACTTTCCTTGCTGCGGAACCTAACCGTGGTGGAACGATTGATCGTTCGACATATGATCTTGAGGAAGCTAAGTCCAGATTTAAAGTGCCCGAAGGTTTTGAGATACAATTAGCTGCATCTTCAAATGAGTTGGGAATAGCCAATCCACTAGCGATAAACTTTGACAACAAAGGCCGCCTTTGGGTTTTGTGTTGGCCTGACTATCCACAGTTAAAAGCAGGTAAATCGACTCGTGATAAACTGTTCATTTTGGAAGACGTCGATGGCGACGGGAAAATGGATAAAAAGACTTTGTTTGCAGGTGATCTTCATGCCGCAACAGGTTTTGAGTTTGGCGATGGCGGTGTTTATATCGCTGAGCCGCCATTTTTGACCTTCCTTAAAGATACAGATGGGGATGATAAGGCAGATACAAGACAGAAGGTTTTGCATGGATTTGGTACAGAAGATTCACACCATACCATCTCAGCTTTTACTTGGGGGGCAGATGGCGGACTTTACTTTGGAGAAGGCAACTTTCACCACTCCAGAATCGAAACTCCACATGGTCCTGTAAAAGTTAACAATGGAGCCTTTTACCGGTACGATCCACGTAGCGGCAAGTTAGAAGATATAGTCAATTATGGCTGCTGGAACCCTTGGGGCCAGGCATTTGATAAATGGGGGCAGCACTTCATCGCCGATGCTTCTCCGGGAAATAACTACTACGCGACAGTGCTTTCAGGCAAAGTGAACTTCCCAGCTAAGCACTCACGAACCAAGGTTTACACGAGTCGAGTGCGCCCAACTGCGGGAAATGAGATAATCACTAGCCGTCATTTTCCAGATGAGATGCAAGGCGACTACATCATCGCTAATTGTATCGGCTTTCACGGTATAAAGCGTCATAGGTTTAAAGATGAAGGCGCTGGTTTTACGACTGAAGAGATGCCGGATTTATTGAACTCAACCGATCCGAATTTTAGACCAGTAGACTTAAAGTTTGCTCCAGATGGTAGTCTCTACATCTGTGACTGGTTTAACCCTCTTATTGGCCATATGCAGTATGCGTTTAGCGATAAACGTCGAGATAACGAAAATGGCCGTATTTGGCGATTGGTTTATAAGAAAAAAGCTTTGGTTGATAAGCCAGTTGTTGCAAAAGCTTCAGTTGAACAACTTTTAGAAAGTTTAAAGCTTTATGAAGATAAGGCTAGGTACAATGCACGTCGAGAATTGCGCGAAAGACCACTTGAAGAAGTTGCTGGCAAGTTACAGGAATGGATTTCAGATTTAGATACTAGTCACCAAGATTACGAGTTACATAGACTTGAAGCTTTGTGGCTAAAACAGAGTCTGAAACTTGTAGATACTCAGTTGCTGAAAGACGTTTTAAATTCAAAAGACTATCGAGCTAGAGCTGCGGCTGCAAGAGTTATTCGTTATTGGAAAAGTGGTTTACCTGACTACATGCAGGTTCATGAGAAATTGATAAATAATAAGCATGCAAGAGTTCGAATGCAGGCGGTTGTGAACCTTTCATATGAAACGACTAACGAAGCTCTTGAGTTAACTTTGAAAACTCCAGTTGATAAGGACGACTACTATCTCAACTACGCGATTCAGGAAACTTTACTTACTTTAGAACCTATCTGGGAACGTTACTTGGGGACTAAGTCGTCTCAAGAAACTGTAGAGTCACGACTTTTTGCGAGTCTCAGTCCTGAAGCTTTGTTGGATAGGAAGCGTGACCTTAGAACTTTGAAGCGAATTCTTTTAAGAAGTGATATGCCAACAAAAGAAAGATACTCTGCTTTGCAAGAGCTCGCGGTGTCTAAGAAAGTTGCGGCTCATGAAGAACTTCAGAGTTTATTATCAGGCCTTAGTGGGAATGAAATAGCATCGCTTTTACCGAGTCTACCTCAAGAGTTGCTTATGAAGTCTCAAGAGTTTTTGAGAACAAAAGCGAAGGGTGATTCGAGTCAGTACTTTATCGCCGCTCTTATTAAAATAAATGATTTTGCTTTTGTTGAAAACTTGGAAGTCTCAAAGGTCCTCACTGCACTGTCAGTGGTTGAGAAGTTTGATGCATTTAAACATTCTGGGATTTTTTCAAAAGCCTTTAAGTCTAAGTCAGTGAATAAGGCCGAACTTTTGACGTTACTTGATGAAGCAGGAGAGTTGCCTTTGGATGTTGTCGTTAAACTGACTAAGGAGTTGAGCTCTGGACAAAATAAATTTGTTGCAGCTAAGATCCTTCAAAAACAAAAGCTCAGTTTATTGACTTCGGCGCAGCTGAAACCAGTTGTACTAAAACTCACCGATGAACTTTCAAAAGCTTCTTTGGAAGAACAAGAAAAACGCGAATTTAACGAGCTCTTTTATCTCGCCAAGAGCGCGGTGAAGGTTTCAAAAGACAGTTCAAAAGATGCTTTGAACTCTGTTATCTCTAAAGTTTCAAAGAACATCATCGAAGATGTTAATCAGCAAAAGTATAAGTGGGGTAAGTACGTTTACCAAAGAGCTTGCTACAAGTGTCACCAAAAAGATGGCCAAGGTTTATCTGGAGCCTTCCCACCACTAGTTGGGAGTGAGTGGCTTAAGCGAAGCGATGAAGACTTAATCAAGATAGTCATGCATGGCATGATGGGACCAGTGACTGTCAAAGGTAAAAAGTATAATTCGGTTATGGCGCCAGTGGGCAATATGCTGAAAGATGGCGAAATAGCCGCGGCTATAACTTACGTCAAAAATACTTGGGGGAATCGCGGTCGCGACGTCTCAAGTAAGAAGGTTACTGAAATTCGTCAGAAGTATGGTCAAAGAGGACTGTGGACAGTGGAAGAACTGGACAAGTCTAAGTAAAAAATCTCCTTAACACACAATACACATAGGCTCCTCAGTTCACGCTACTGGGGAGCCTTTTTGATTATTTTTTGTAGTCGCGCCAGATCCACTCAACAGCATGTGCGATGTATTGAGTCTTGGCTGAACGCATGCCGTGGCCGTTGTCCTTACAGAAAAGGTACTGATAGTGGTAGCCTTTTGCAGCAAGAACTTTTGCCATGCGGTTATTTGCTTCAACCCAGTCGTGCATATTGTCGCGCATAACATTTGGGTTCAGTAAGTCTCTATCGCCAATTCCCATCCATATACGCAAAGGTTTTACGTCACTATTTGGAATAAGTTTATCGTGGAAGTCCCAAGCACCACCTGGTGTTTCAGGATTAAATGGCCACTGCTGATTTACAAAAGTACCAGAGAATGAGATGACTCTTTGGTAGAGGTCATTTCGATACCAAGCCATGGCTAGAGCAGCAGAAGCTCCAGAACTATTACCCATGACTACACGTGCGTTTGGATCTTTTGTAAGTTTTACATCGCAGCGTTTTTCAACTTCTGGTAATACATGAGTTTCGATGTACTCAGCTAGGAGTCCAGACATAGTGTCGTACTCTTTGCCTCGCTGGTGACCTTGGGCGTCACCGCCACCATTTGCCACACTTATAACGATCATACTTGGAATGCGTTTTTGAGCGATAAGGTTATCAAAAATGGTCGCTTGGTTTTTGTTAGTCCAACCCATTTTTTTAGGGCCGTCATGAATAACCATGAAAGGCGAAACTGTGCCCGGTTTATACTGAGCAGGGATATAAACAGTGATCGGCCTTTTATAGTCTACTTCGTGAGTTTCAACGATAAGGGTTTTAGGGTTGTTTGGATCAACAGTGCCAAAAACTTTGCGAGCTATGCCAGGGTTGTAAATAGTGCCTTTAGTTGAGTCTAGCTCAAATTGGATATACTTGCCTTCAGGAACATTTTTATTTTTTATGCTCTCAGGAGCTTTTTCATACTTTGGACCATCGACAAAGTTACCTTCTCTGTCGAGAAGATCTTTCTGAGTGAGTTTAGCGTCATCGATGATGGTAAACTTTGGTGAACCAGGAGCATCGTATAAACGTGTCGGCGGTTGTGGTCTTTTCTTCTTTTTCTTTGGTTTTACAACTTCTTTCTTTTTTGGCTTTTCATCGGCGTAGCCAGATGAACTTAGAATACTTCCAAGAAGGAAGCCCGCTATACATACATTTTTAATCATATCTCACACTGTTTTTTGTTTTGACAACATAGCTGTATAAAAACTGCTAGGTATTAATTACGGGCAAAGCCTTTAGAATTAAAGTGGAAGTCCTATTTTTATCGATTTTATCATGAAATAGGGGCAATAGTTTCCTTGGTTTTAGTAAATGTCTAAAAGGAATTTTTGATTGCGTTGAAACTGTCTAAGAGCGGGGTAGAATAGGGGACTTTTAGAAATGAAACCCCCCACCAGGAGAGACAGGTAAATGTCGACAATTGATGCACTTACTCCGATTGACGGACGTTATGACTCCAAGATTACGGAGCTTAAAGAATTTTTTTCAGAATACGCTTTAGTTAAGTACCGCGTTCACGTTGAGATCCAATGGTTATTAGCTCTTTGCGAAGAGTCTGCTATACCAGAAGCAAGATCACTTTCAGCTGACGAAGTTAAGACTTTAGAGAACATCGCAGCAAACTTCGATGTAAATGAAGCTCAGAAAGTTAAAGACATCGAGAGAACTACGAATCACGATGTAAAAGCAGTTGAGTACTACTTAAAGAATCAGATCGAAGGAACTCCTCTAGAGGACGTTTCTGAGTTCATTCACTTTGCATGTACCTCTGAAGATATAAACAATATCTCACATGCTTTGATGCTAAGAGATGGTGTGTCATTCATCAAAACTATTCAGTCTGACGTCATCGATCAACTTAAAGAATTTTCTGTAGAATTTAAAGACGATTCAATGCTTGCTAGAACTCACGGTCAAACGGCTTCACCGACGACTATCGGTAAAGAGTTAGCTGTTTTCGCAAACCGTTTAGAGCGTCAGTCTAAAAGCATTGATTCAATCGAGTATCTTGGTAAGATGAATGGTGCTGTTGGTAACTACAATGCTCACTTATCTGCTTACCCAAGCCTAGATTGGAAAGCATTTTCAAATGGTGTCATCGAAGGTCGCCTAGGTCTGACTCAGAACAACTTCACAATTCAGATCGAACCACACGACTACATGGCTGAGCTTTTCGACGCTATGGCTCGTTGGAACACAATCCTCGTTGACTTGGATCGTGACCTTTGGACATATATCTCTATGGGCTACTTCGGTCAGAAAACAATCAAAGGTGAAGTTGGTTCTTCAACTATGCCTCACAAAGTTAACCCAATCGACTTTGAGAACTCAGAAGGAAACCTTGGTCTTGCAAACGCTATATTCCAGCACCTTGCGAGTAAGCTGCCAATCAGCCGTTTACAACGTGACTTAACTGACTCAACAGTTCTTAGAAATATGGGTGTTGGCTTCGGTTACTCGCTTATCGCTTACCGTTCAACTCTTAAAGGTTTCTCTAAGCTTCTTCTTAACAAGCACCGTCTTGCTGAAGACCTAGATAACTCTTGGGAAGTTCTTGCTGAGCCGATTCAGACAGTTATGAGAAAAGCTGGCATCGAAAAGCCTTACGAGAAACTTAAAGACTTAACTCGTGGCCAAGAAATCAATAAAGAAACTATCCGTGCCTTTATCGAAACTCTTGCTCTGGAAGAAGATGACAAACAGCGTCTTCTAGAAATGACTCCAGGTTCATATGTTGGTAATGCTTCAGACGTTGTTGACCAACTGTAAAACTTAAGCATTTCACTGTGGAATAATGAGAGATAGGGGGTCGCTTAGCGATTCCCTTTCAAACGGGAGCTTGTATGAAACTTTTATGTACTTTTTTGAGTGTTATTTTTCTTTGTCTATCTTGTCAGGCACAAGTCTCCCAAGTATTGCCCAAACCTCCGCAGATCTCAGGTGACGCTCAAGAAGTTTCTAACCAAGCAGTTCGTCTTCCAACTAGCCAATTTCGTGCAGTATGGATAGCGACTGTAAAGAACATGGACTGGCCTTCGAAGCCAGGTCTTCCTATAGCTCAGCAGATGCAAGAAGCTCGAGCTTACCTCGACAAAGCCGTCGAGTTAAATCTAAATGCCATTATTTTCCAAGTTCGTCCTCATTGTGACGCCTTTTACCGTTCCGACTTAGAGCCGTGGAGTTACTACCTCACTGGTCAAGAAGGTAAAGACCCCGGTTATGATCCACTGCAGTTTTGGATTACCGAAGCTCACAAAAGAGGTTTAGAACTTCACGCTTGGTTCAATCCTTTCCGAGCTAAACACCCAGCAATGAAAAGTGCTCATTCACCCAAGAGCATAGTAGCTCGTCGCCCTCATTGGAAATACAATTTAAAGAATGGTTATGAATGGCTAGATCCGGGCATGAAAGAAAATCACGATTTCTCAAAAGCTGTTATCCTCGATGTACTTAGAAGGTACGATGTCGATGGAATTCACTTAGATGATTATTTTTACCCTTACCCAGAATATTCAAAAAATGGCGAATTTCCAGATTGGCAAACTTACCAAAAGTATAAAAATGCCGGTGGTACTTTAAGTCACAAAGACTGGCGCCGCAATAATATCGATGAGTTTGTAAAAGACTTACATTTTTCAATTAAGAAGTTTGGCCGAGCAGTGCGTTTTGGCATAAGTCCGTTTGGTATCTGGCGTCCAAATCATCCGAAAGGAATAAAAGGCCTAGATGTTTATGATGTACTCAGTGCAGACTCCAAGAAGTGGATAAATAATGGTTGGGTCGATTATATCGCACCACAGCTATATTGGTCGAACAAGAGTGTGAAGCAGAACTTTACACGTTTGGTAGATTGGTGGCGTCAACAAAACCTTCGCGGTAAGGATATTTACCCAGGTTTAGCTTGTTACAAAGTTAAAGATTGGCCAGACGGCTCGAAGCAGCTTGTTGAACAGATAAATGTGATTGAACAACGTGCCGATGTTCGTGGCTTTATTCACTTCAATATGAAGACCATTTACGACAGCCCTTATATGCAGAAAGTTCTCAAAGCGAAGCATCCTTCTCCAGCATTGATCCCACCTTTAGGAGGATATCGCTATGCGACATTCGCTAAGAAGCTTCAATTACTAAATGGTCGTTTAACTTGGCAAACCCAAGCAACTACAGTTCGACGTTGGCTTTTAACTGTTGGGCCGAACTCATTCATTCTTCCAGGCTACTCTCGTGGAGTCGACTTAAATCGCCTTCGAGTTTCAGGCCGAGTTCAACTCTTCGCTATCGGCCCATCAGGCATAATTGGTCCACCAATGGTGATTGAGAATCAGGGTTATTAGTTTACTTGAATGGGCTCTTTTGAGTAATTACTCCAGAAGGGAGTTTATAGTAGATAATACCTTCTCTCGAGAATACTGAAGCAATTTTTTTCTTTTTGTTATTCTCAAGAGCATTTTTGATGGCTTCGTTACCCACTTCTTGAATGAAGAAAGCTTCTTGGAATAACTCCAATTCATCTATTTGATCACTTTTCATGGTTAACATCCTTTATGAACTCGTTAAACTTATCTATATCATTTATTTTGTGATTTTCGAATGAACCGATACAAAACTCTTTGAATGTTAAATCTGAATTGTATATTAAAAACCATTTGTTTGCTAGAGTTTTATAGAGTTGCCAAAAGTTGGTTTTACTGCGATAAAAGCGTCTAATGACAGCAGGGTCTGGTACATGGTGCCCACCATTAAGTACACGTTCTTTTATACGCTCTATACAGACTGTAGGATTTTCTAAAAATATGTAAATTATTTCTACTGAGTAACCATTTACCTTTACTTGTTCGATAAGTCTTAAAAGGTATTTTCCAGAAAGTGTTGATTCGATAATAAATGAATTTTTATTTTGTATTTCATGCTGGATTTGACGGAAGAATTCACGGCCTGCTTTAAGTTCTCCACCAGTAGTATTGTTTGGGTCTTGATCTTTGGCAATTTCATCAGCATTAATAAAATTAATACCTAATCTCTTTTTGAGGCTTTTAGAGAAAGTTGTCTTACCTGATCCATTTGCACCTGCAACGATGTAAAGAGACTTATTCAATATTTCACCTCAAAAATTTTCTATGGCAAACGGTTTATTAACTCATTCAATAATGAAGATTTAAGCGCTTATAATATTTATATACTATACGTAACAAGATCTACAGATACTATCAAGATGGTTGATAAGTGATGACAATTTCTTTTTCTTTAGTATCTATAAAGAAGTTTTTTGAGCGGTAGTGTTTAGACTTTTCACGCTTGTCTTCGTTATCTAGTTTATATTTCTCATTACAATTCTTTTTTACGATTAACTTAAATTGGCTTTTACTAAACTTACGTTCAGAGTTATAGACGATTTGCCAACATTTTCCGTTTTCAAAGTAAGTCGTTATTTTAAGTTTTTTGTGAGTATAGATAAAGCCTTCATTGTCAGGCTCTGGAGTCGCTTCCCCATATTTTTGGTTACACTCTGCTTTAGTCATGCCTATTTCAGCAAAAAGACTTGTTGAAAATAAGCTGAAAAATATAAAAAGTGATTTCATTTAATTACCTATTCAAAGAGTTCATAAAGGGTTTCTTTTGGAATCGAAAATTCATTGATTAATGTTGGTTTACTGCCAAACGTTCCATGAATTACACCTCCATAAGTAACGCTTCCACGTAAGCACACGGCTAATTTTAGATTCGGTCGGTCTTCTGGGATTAATTTATGTACGACTGTCATGGCAAGCATTAATAAAGCATCTCTGCTTTCACCTTTATACCTTTTGAATTGAGGTACATGGACAAGCAGACACATTTTTTCCTGGTCAAGTTTACAGTAGGTGAGAAATTTCTCCTTTGTCATTGAAAATGCTCTATTTTCTTTGCCTCCCGTAAATAACTCGGCTTGAAGCTTAAACATTTGCTGAGAAAACTTTTTGGCAATCAGTTTAGCTTCTGATGTGTTTCCATGATAAGTGCTATTTCGTTTGAACGCAATGAGGTTATTGGCACTATCAAATTCTTTATGTGGACCAGTGAACTCTCTGGGTTCTGATGAGCCGATGGAAAGTATTGCAAATAATCCACCAACGAATAGTATGGTTGTGATAATTGTAATTTTAATGAGTCGGCCTAGACAGCCTTTCTTTTTACGATGCGGTTGATTTCTTCTTTTTGACATGTGTAATACCCTTTTCTATGTGCCCAATAATATTCAATTTTAAATTATAGCGGTTATTTTGAGAGAAACGAATGTTGAATCATCAATTCGGGTAGAATTTTTATTCTCAATCTTGTCATTTTCCACAGTAGAAATTTAAAAGAAGAAGTTTTTGAACTCAGTATATTTTGTTGTGTTATAATAAGGTGTTCTGAAAAATGAAACAGAAATTTACTTTTATCGAATTACTTGTTGTTGTCGCTATAATTGGCATCTTGGCAAGTCTACTTCTACCAAGTTTATCAAAAGCTCGGTCTGCAAGCTTTAGGGCTGTCTGTGGCAGCAATGAAAAACAAATTGGTATAGCTCTGGCTATCTATAATAGTTCTTTTGGTGGCTTCTACCCTTTTCATTCCGACTGGGGGAATATGATGGGTTCAGTTGGCTCAATGTCGTCATATGGTGGCAGTAACTCTAAGCAAGATAAGCCATTGAATGCCTTTTTGGAATATGCTACAGAAGTTACGAGATGCCTTCGGATAAAGGCGATTCTATGAACAGTAATGTAAGTAATGCGTATGAGAGTTATGGCACGAGCTATCTTGTTCAGTATGCGTCGAATTCTTTTGCCGTTGAATCGGTGACTCATGATGCAGCTGCTTTTTTAAAGCGGGTTTCAGAATGGCAGGCTCCATCGAAGAAGATAATCTTAGGCGACTGGGTTTGGCATGGGAACCGAAAGATAGAAAATAGCAAAACTCGTTGGCACGATACACGCAAGAGAAAGTTTAACATGCTCTTTTCAGATGGGCATGTGAAGTACTATGGCTTTCCACTTGCCATGGAAGGCTGGCAAGGGAAAGCACCAAACCCGAATGATGAGTTTTACTGATTATTTAAAAAGCTTATTTAAGAAATCTAAAATAACTTTGTTGGACTCAGGAGTTAGAAATTCTTTGCCACCATGACCAGCACCTTTAACGATGTGAAGTTGAGTCGGTACACCTAGTTCTTTTTGTTTTTTATGGAGTCTTATACTTTGTTCAAGAGGAACTCCTGGGTCTTTTTCTCCGTGCATGATGAGGAATGGCGGGTCATTTTTTGAGACATTCCAAAATGCAGAAGCTTCTTTTGCTAGTTCAGGTACATCTCTAACAGTTGAGCCAAGCAGTAAAGCACCATTACTTTTTGAAACTTGTTCAAGAGTGCGTTTCTCAGTAACGACGTTTGGTGGCATAGTTAATAAATCTGCCGGACCGTACCAATCTATAACGGCATGGATTTGACTTGAAGTCTTTTCGTTTTTTGGAAGATCTTGGGTGCCGAGAACGGCAACTAAGTGTCCACCAGCAGAACCACCCCAAGCGGTGATTTTATTGCTGTCTAGACCATATGTATTAGCGTTTCCTTTTAAAAACCTTACAGCAGAGCGGCAGTCATTTATCTGAGCCGGCCACTGTGCTGGAATAAGCCTATAACTTATACTTGCGATGGCGTAGCCGTGTTTAACTAACCATAGGCCTTTTGGCCTTTCTTTACTGCCGTTTTTCCAACCTCCACCATGAACCCACATGATAACAGGTAGTTTTTCGTCGGACTTTTTCTCTGGAAGGTAGAGGTCAAGAAACATGTCTTTATCAGCAGCTTCGGTGTATTTGACGTTTGCTATCTTTTTAACGCCTTTTGGCAGCTTTTGTTTCTTCTTTTTTTGTTGAGCATTTACTGATGAAAAGAGTATGAAGCAGAGTATTAGAGTAGTGAGTTTAGCGAGTACTTTCATAGAGTATCCATATATTTTTGCTTATTTATGGATACTACTTCGCAGGGATTTTAAAAGTGACTCTAGTGCTAGCTTATTTTTTTAAGTCTTCTCTAAAGCCATCAATAGTTTTGAGCCACTCTTTCTCGAGAAGCTTAACTTTTTCAGGATATGAACTCGCAAGGTCATTTGTTTCGGTACGGTCTTTGGCAAGATTGTAAAGAGACCAGTTGGCATCTTTGGTTTTTATAAGTTTCCAGTCTCCTATACGGATAGCATGGTTGCCTTCATGAGCCCACCAAATGGTACGCTGTTCTTGATTATCTTTAGAAAATGTTGTGACAAGGGACTTTCCGGGGTAGTTGACTTTTGGAGTGTAGTCCGTGCCCGCGAGATCAAGTACGGTGGGAACGACGTCGATAACATGACCAATGGTTTTTCTGAATTCGCCTTTACTTGAAATACCATTTGGCCAGTGGACAACCATAGGAGTACAAGCACCTCCTTCATGAACCCACGTTTTGTGGCGACGGAAAGGTGTGTTGGCAGTTGTTGACCAGCCGGGACCTAGACAGAGGTGAGACTCTGCAGAGCCTGGAGCTGCTTTGGGGTCGTGTCCATCGCCGCGGATCATAATTTCTGCGCTGGCGCCATTATCAGAAAGAAAGAGGATCAATGTATCTTCGTATGCATTCATCTTTTTGAGTTGATCGATGATGCGGCCGATCTCGGTATCCATACGTTCAATCATAGCAGCATGTACGGCCATTTTGTTTGCTTGGAACTTCTTTTGCTCTAGAGTCAGCGAGTCCCAAAGAGGACGATAGTTTATTTCCCCTGAACCGAGTTTCTGTAAGTCTTTAGGAAAGTCATATGGTGGTTTTACATCTGGTTCAATCGGAGAAAGTTTTCCTGAGATTATACCAAGCTTCTGAAGTCTAGCCCATCTTTCTTGACGAATCTTGTCCCAGCCTTTTGCATAACGGTCGCCAACTTTGGCGATGTCTTCAGGAAGGGCATGTAGTGGAAAGTGAGGCGCGGCAAAAGCAACGAAAGCCATGAATGGTTTCTTCGCATATTTTTCTTGGTGCTCTTCGAGATACTCAATAGTTTTGTTGGCAACTTTAGTGGTTGCATAGAAGCCTGTTCCTTTTTTTACTGGTGGCAAAATTTTGTCATCTTCAAAGTGTTTCGTAGGACTGAAGAAGCGGTGTTGATCTCTGAGCTCATATGAGCGGTCGAAGCCATTTTTAATTGGTTTGCCATCTATATGCCACTTGCCGATATGGTAAGACCGGTAGTTTGCTTGCTTTAAAATCTTAGGTAGAAGGTCGGCCCAGTTTGGTCTTTTATTTTCTTTTTTAATTTCAAAGACGGCATCGCGACTGATTTGTTGAGCATAGTACCCAGTCATAAGAGAGCCGCGTGTTGGCCAGCAGCGAGCAGTATTATAAAATTGGGTGTATCGCAGACCGTTATTGGCTAGTTTATCAATATTTGGCGTTTGAATTTCACTGCCATAACAGCCGATATCCGAAAAGCCTAAGTCATCCGCCAAGATTACGACGACATTTGGTTTGGTTTTTGCCGTTATAAAACAAGTGAACAGGCAAAGAAAAAGGGTGAAAATTCTACACATATACATACATCTCCGGTAACAGTAGCTTACTCTATTTTCTAGTGGTCTCAGTTATTAGAAGTAATTGGGATAAAATTATAATAAAATCGGCATCTATATTCTAGGTGTTGATGATTCTGAGTAATCTGGATAGCTTCGATAAATTAGAATCTTTGAGGTTGTTTTAAGTATAAAATGTAGTTTTGTTCTCTGTGTGTGGTTCTGGATTAGTCCTGTTTTTGAGAGTTGAGTCCTTGTTGAATTTTATAATTTAATAGCCGTTTGGCGTATTTGTGGTTTATAGCTCTAATTAAAAGCTGTCTATCTGACTAGTTGCGACGGAAATATGGAATAAGCGAGGCCGTTTTTTGTGCTCTTTGTCAAAAGTCACTAAGATTTACTAGAACTTGTGAGAAATTTACTTTAAAAGTGAAAATGAGCTTCAGAAAAAAGAGGATTCTAGGAATTGAAGTTGTAAATTATTGGCTTGAAAACACTGGAACTAAAAACGCCTCTTTTCATAATTTTTTCACCTATATAAACTCTTATTGGAGAAATAGGTGTTTCTTGTTTTTTAATTTAAGGATTTATGGCAAATGCATTTAGGAATTTTATCTACAGCACCAAACTGTTACTCAACTCGTCGATTGGTCGAAGCTGCCGTTAGTAGAGGTCATGACGTCGATGTTGTGAATACACTAGCGATGTCTTTGAGTTTAGCTGAAGGTGAACCAGATATGTTTTATAAAGGCAAAGAGGCGCCTATCCATGACGCAATCATACCGCGAATTGGTGCAAGCATAACTTACTTTGGAACTTCAGTTTTACGCCAATATGAGCAAATGGATGTTTATACTCCTAACAGCTCATCTGGTATCATTAATTCACGAGACAAACTGCGCAGCTTTCAGATACTAGCGAAGCATAATATCGGCATGCCAGAGACAGCTTATGTAAGACGAAATCAAGATATATTGCCGGCGATCGAGCGTGTCGGTGGAGCTCCGGTAATCATTAAACTTATCGAAGGTACTCAAGG
>JAJPOQ010000024.1 GCA_021232515.1 Lentisphaeraceae bacterium | reverse complement strand
AAAGGTTGGTCTTGACTATAATCTTTGAATTTCTTCATGAGTTTATTTTTACAATAACAAAAAAGCGCCAATAGAAAAATCCATTGACGCTTTTTGAAGAGACTTTTGATACAGCCCCAATCTGTATAAAAATGTCCGTGCCTTTAGGTACGGTTTATTTGCGGAAGCCCATTTCCCAAGTGAAGTACTCTGGGTTTAGAGCGGCAAGAGGCTCTTTGAGTTGCGCAAGCTCTGTTGCATTTCCATGGATCTCAAAACGGAAAAGTTCAGACATAGTTAGAGCTTGGTCAATGAGCTCACCAACATTTTCGATGTGAGCAAGGACACCTTCAGCGCCTTCATAACCTTCACGGCAATGCATAACATTTCCGTCAAAGCAAAAGCCGTAATAAAGACATTTGTCTTCATTTTTTGTTTTCTCAATGAATTCTTCACAGAGCTTTTTCATGTCATCTAGCTTACCTTCTTGAATTTGAAAGTAAGGAACAATTGAACAAATATTATCCATGGTTATCCTTGTGGTATTTAGCTATAAAAATTGATATTTATAGCTACTACCAGTTTGTTCTTTTGCCTAGAGAAAATGGCTAAATTGTCGAGAAGATAACTAAGAATTAACAATCCTGATGGCTTTTATTTATTTTGGTTGATAATATCCAGTTTCTTTTCAAGGTCCTGTCTCTGCTTCAAGAGGCGTTGATAAGCTTGTAGAGTATAGGTCAAAGTTTTATTAAAACCCTGGATGCTAGCGGTAGACTTGCGGATCTCTTTATCTATTCTTAACTCAGCATAACGACCGACTTTTTGATTAGCTCCGTTACCATTTAGTATGTCTTCTACAGAGTGTTCTATAAGGTTGATTCGCTCAGTTATGACCTGCATTTCAGAGTAAGTGTTGATGACTCTTTCTTTAGATCCGGCGTTATTAAACTCTTTGTCTATGTTTTCTGCCTTCTTTTGAAGAGTCGTTATCTCTTTCTCGAATTCTTTGATAACGCGGTCTTTTTCTTTATCTGCAGTGCGAACATTTTGACGGTCATTTCGTCTATTGCCCCAATCGTAGTATTCTTTGTAAGCGTTTAAAGACTCGGTGATTTTAGTGATCTGCTTAATTCTCTCATCAATTTTGACATCCATAAAAGAGAGAAGATGCTGTAGATCTTTGCGGATGTACTTGTGATTATTTTTGAAATCGCGATCGATGTGGTCTCTTATACTGTTGTAGTCTTTTTGAGCCTTCTGTAGATCTCTGATAATTTTCTTTTTATTACGGATGATCTTTGACCCGGTCTCACGAGAGTCTTTCACTTTGGCTAAGCGATCGATAAGAGAGTCGAGTTTAGTTTCTAAAGATTCATCAATTTTATGAAGCTCCTGCAAGACATTATTTTGCTGATTCTGGCTTTTCTCGATATTAATTTTTAAGCCTTTTTCGATTTTGTTTAAATCGGTATTTTTTTGAGCAAAGGCTAGAGTTCCAGAGATAAGTAGTGTGAATATGAGCTTAATCATATTAGGGCTCCTGTTGTTAGTTTCCGCATATTTAAAAGAGCATTTACAAAACCTTACTTCTTTGTTGAGGTGTAAGTCTCTTATTATTAGTTATTTATATGTTTTGGTAAGCTAGCAAATGTATTGGAGCTATCCGAAAACGGAAAAACTTTTCTTATGAATGATGCACGGCTTTTGACTAGTATTTTGTAGCATTTTATTGCATAATATTAGCAACTAGGAGAGAATGAATGATTCAGATGCAGGGCAGAGAGATATCGCAAGAATTTGACTGCCCATATATTGCGACGAATAAGTCTCGGAATGAGCATTTTTTTGCAATGGATTTAAAGCCCGAAGAATTGTCTATTTTCCTTCAAACTGGTTGGCGCAAATTTGGCTGGTACTACTTCAGACCAAATTGCAATGGATGTAAAGCTTGTGTCCCGTTGAGGGTACTAACACAAGAGTTTCAACCTTCTCGTAGTCAACGAAAAGTCCTTTCGAAAAATGAGAAAACAGAGATGAGAGTTTGTGAACTTGAGTTTCGCGATGAGATCTTTGATCTTTATAAAAAGCACTCTGAAGTTCGCTTTGAACAACCAGTTGAAAAGAAGGAGTTCATCGAGACTCATTATTTTCCCTCTTGTCCGACGTTTCAGACAGAATACTATGTAGACAAGAAGCTTGTGGGCGTTGGCTTTCTCGATCAAAGTTCAGAAGGTTTGAGTAGTGTTTATTTTATCTACGATACAGACTATCGGTTTTTAAGTCTTGGGGTTTTTAGCATTCTTAAAGAAATAGAGTTAGCTAAAGAAATGGACCTACCTTATTACTACCTTGGTTACTGGATCAAAGAGAATAAGTCGATGGAGTATAAAAACCGTTACTACCCACACGAAACTTACGACTGGTACAGCGAAGACTGGTTTAGACAAGAAAAGAATTAAGCTCTGTGTTCTGAGGCGATGGCGGCAAAGGACAGGGCATAGTCTTCTATAACTCCTACCTGCATGTACGAACATTGAATGTTGCTGTTTTGGTAAGTGTGAATGGCGTGGTTTATTTCACCTTCAGTCAGCATGTTTTCGATGATTAGATTTATCGTTGGTTTTCTTAAGTGTTTTCTGTACTGCCGATGAGTTATCTTTAAGCTTATTTTATCAAACCAGTTTTCGATATATGGCCAAAGTTTTCTGTAGGGGAAGAGGGTAGTAAAAGCGGCAATTGGGAGGAAAATAATGGTTGTTAACCCAGCAGCGTCGGGTGAAACGTTTTCATTGATAAACATAAATAATACTGAAAAAAGTATTAGATAAATAGCGGTACCGATCAAAATATACAGCAGAACTTTAGTAACTGCCTGTAGAAAGGAGATCATACTCATAATTTGTGGAAGGTTTTGGTACTTACCTTTTTGAAATCTTTGTAGAAACTTAAAGATGAAAATGCTGTTATCGTCGTCATGTTTTTTGATAGTACGAGCATCTTTATAGGTATCTGAAATAATAGTAATTATGCGAAAAGCAGGAGCGAGGTATGGCGCCTCATGAGTCATTTTGTTCGCAAGGTAATCAGGTTCGCGCCATTTCTTCATAAGATTATAGAAGAAAACTTCACCTTCTAGTCCTTGGAACTCACAATAGATCTGAATACACTCACGCAGTTCTTGGAGAAGCTCTTTTTCTTCTTCTTTGTAGTGAGTGGCTGAGTCAACGAACTCACAAAGCATGTCGATAAAATTGAGTCTTTCATCTAAGTAGTCATTTTCCAAAGAAGAGTTTTCGTTGATAAATTTTATCTTTTCATCACGCCACTCTGGTGGAACTCTGAAGAAATATTTACCGATGATACGGCTATAAAATATAGTGGAGTCACTTTGTTCTTGAAATGACACTTCTTTTTCACAGGCTAATAAAGTTTTTTCGAATTCTTGAAAGTCTTTTTCTCTAAGGATTTTTTGAAATTGGCTCTCAGTATTGTAGTAAAATCCAGATAGGATAGGGGCTAGGTTTACGAGGAAGTCATGGATATACTCAAGTGGGATGTCTTCTCGCAGCAGGTAACAAACGAATTGATCCGCTAAGTCGTCTTTTGAGAATTTTTTAAGGAACTCTGGTAACCTGTCAAGGAGAGCTTTTAAGTCTTTAACTTGTTCTTCCAAGAGCATGAGAAGTATCTCTTCTCGGCAACTTCTATCTTCTTTTTTCAGAAGCTTTTGGTAAGTGTCTTTGTAGTTTGTGCCATCGAGATCTTTATATGCGTCAGAGAAGGAAGTGTCTTGAGGAATATTTACGACAATTGAGTCGCCTTCGACAGTGATGTTTTGCGAAGGCTGAGAGATGTTTACTACATTTTCATCTGAGTTTTCGCCGGTTTCTGAACTCAGGTCTAGCTTGATGGAAGCCAAAGGTTTTTCTTGAGTTGTACGACTATATGAACTTTCCCGTTCAAGGTCTTCGTAGGCTTCACGTATTTGCTTAAACTCTTCGGGAAACTTTTCAGGTTTATATTTTTTGATCTTACGAGTGTAGGCTCGTTTTAAGTCTTTGGCAGAATACCCGGCTTCAAGTTCAAAAAACGCCATGGGGTCTTTGATTGGAAACTCGCTCATGAGGCTAACCTCGAGATAAGACGAATGAGAATATAGACAACAACAAAAATGACCCAACCGTTCCAGCCAGATGATTCTTCACTCTTGGGAGAGTCGCCTTTAGAGAAAAGTTTAAAGCCAGATGTGGGGATTCTGAGGTCTTGACCATGCACTGAGATACAGTCAGGAGCTATTTTATTCACCTTTTTGAGTATGGTATTGAATTTTTTGGCTAATATTTTGTTGTGTTGCGCTTTTTTAAGCATTTCTCTTTTTAAGCGCACTGCCTCTGAGGAGCTTTTTGTTAAGTAGTCTTTGAAGAAGACAATTACTGCAAGCTCTTTCTTATTTTTCTCAAATAACTCAAGTAGTTTGGTGCGGTGAGGCAGCAGGTTTTTGAGTTGTTGGTGCCACTCCGTTATTTCGGGGCAGGGGAGTATTTTAAGGTCTTCTATCTTCTCTGTAACATTGTCTTCAATCCAAAATAGACTGGCAATCTGAGTCAGGTTTTTAGTGTTTTCATAACGGTCTTCTGAGTTTATGAAGTAACTGGGGTCAGAAGGTTTTATGTCAAAAAACTTACGGCGAGCAAAAGTCAGCTCATCTATATCCTTTTTATCGATAGAAGAGACGACGTCTTTGAGGTAATCTGAAACATTTTTTTCAGATGTCATTCATTCAAGCCTTCAGTGTTCTTTTTGTACGGATGACCAAGGCTAGAAAGGCGCATAAGTAATTCTTGTTTTGCCGCTTCAAAGATCTCTTGTTCACCGCTACTCATCGCATGTTCAAAGGCATCGATTGTCTGCTCGAGGCTTTCTCGTTCAAAAGCATTTACTTCACCAACTATAGATTCAGCAAAGACAACTATGTCGCGATTTGCTTGTTGGTCTCTTGGGTAAAACTTGAGTCCTTGTAGTTTCTTGACCGCAGACTGTATTTCTTCTTCGCTCAAGTTTTTAACATGATTGGTTAAAACTGTTCGATACTTTTTGCCATTTTTAGGAATGTGTAACTCGACCTCAAGTATGCCGTTCATGTCGTAACTAAAACGTACATTTATCGGTTGACCTTCTGGAGCAGGGGGCAAGTCTTCGATTGCGAGTTCACCAAGCTTGATGTTGTCTTTGACTTTACGACTTTCGCCTTGGTAGACTTCGACGGTCAATTTTTGCTGATTGTCGTGCATGGTGAAGACTGTTTCTTCTCGAGATACGGGTATGACTGTGTTACGGTGAATGACTGGTAGAAAATAGCCTTCGTGGTTTTGACGACCAAAAGTTTTGACGATTTGCATACCAAGGGTGAATGGGCAGACATCTGTCATGACCATGTCTTCTACAGCAACGTCATCTTTGATCAATGCAGCTTGGACTGCAGCACCTAGAGCAACGACTTGATCTGGGTCGTGCTGACAACAAGGGTCTTTTTTGAAAAGCTTTTTGATGTAATCCGAAACTAGACTCATGCGTGTTGCACCGCCTACAAGGATTATCTCGTCTATTTCATCTGGTAGAGACTCAGAATCTCGTAGAGCTCTTATCACTGGCTTTTCGAGTCTTTGCATAAGCTCTGAAGTTATTTCCTTAAACTGATCATAAGTCATGCTGACTTTTTGATCTGTTAGGTTGCCTTTTTCATCTGGTATAGAGATACTGACTTCAGTTTCGGTGACGAGTTTTCTTTTTGCTTCTTCACAAAGTTTGATCAGTCGAACCATGAGTTCTGGCTGACGGAACTCGACCATTTCAAGGTTTTTACCGACTTGTTGTAGGACCCAAGCGGCCATACGGAAAGTAAAGTCTTCTCCACCGAGGAAACTTTCTCCTGCAGTTGAAGTTATTTCTAAAGATCCTTCGAAAATTTCCATGATGGTTACATCGAAAGTTCCACCACCAAGGTCGATGATCATGAGTTTCTTATCAGCATCCTGGTCATGGAAACCATAGACAAGAGCAGCTGCAGTTGGTTCATTTATGATTCTTTTAACATTCAACCCAGCTATAGAACCAGCGAGTTTAGTCGCTTTTCTTTGATGGTCGTTGAAGTAAGCTGGAACGGTTATAACTGCATCTTTCACTTCATGGCCGAGGAATTTTTCAGCATCTTCTTTTAAGGTCTTGAGGACGATGGCAGATAATTCAGGAGAGTTGAACTTTTTCCCAGCTATCTCTTGCTCGGTGTCGGTCCCCATATAACGTTTGAAACAAACTGAAGCATTTTCAGGTTGAGTGACTTTTAGATCTTTTGCAGATTTTCCTACTATGACTTTTTCATCCACTAAACCGACTGCAGAAGGAGTTAGAAATTCGCCCTGATTGTTGGGAATGAGTATTGGCTTACCATCTTTGAACACAGCGCACAAAGAGTTAGTAGTTCCTAGATCTATTCCTATAATTGTTTCCATAAGTTACCCTGCCTTGAAAATGTAGGCTTTAAAATCATCTCAGTTCGACTTAAGTTCAAGTGATAAAACATTATAATTGGCATTCACTCTTGTTTTTTAGAGTTCTAAACGGCATGCTGATAAAGAATAGTTTGTATGAAGCCTTTGGAGAGGATGGATGTTGAAGTTAAATCAGAACTACCGCAAAGCCAAAACGGCTTTTCTCTTGCTTGTCATCTTACTCGCCTTTTTAGACTTCAACTACTTCCGCAAATGGAATAATGATAAAGCCCATAATTACCTCAATGAAAGCATAACTTTAGCCGCAGGAACTTATGCTACGTGTAGGATAATCAATGGCGGAGTTTCAACCTTGCAAGAGTCGAGCGTCAGTATCAGTCCTTGGGGAGTTGGTCTGACGATGGAGTTTCAGTTTTTAGACCCGATCAATGATGCAACTGAAAGGTTGTCAGATGCAACGGTCACAGCTATGGCTTTATTGGGAACTCAAAAGCTCATACTGACGGTGATAAATGACTATACGATTGTGCCATTTTATGCTTTGGCTTTTTTGCTAATCTTTTGTCTATTTTTCGAGAAGGGTGACTTCTTTACAATTCGAGCCGGTAAATATGCTCTTCTATTACTATTGGTCCGTTTTTCTATACCTCTGATGTGCCAGGTAGGGATGTCAGCAAACGCTAACTACTTTGATCCTAAAGAAGCTACCTTAAGTGCTGAGTTGAGTGAGGTTACCAAGATAGCTACAGAGCAATTAGATTATGAATTACCGCCAAATACTAAGTTAGAAATGTCTGTGAATGACGCGTGGTATGAAAAGGTTGGCAGTTTCTTCAACTATATCGGCTTTATGGTGAAAGAAACCTATAAAGAGGTGAGCCATAGAGTTAGCTCGCTCAATAAAGCGATCGGCTACTTAAAGGATAATTTTAGCGAAATAAGTGTGAGTCTAGCAGACTTGTTTGTATTACTCATCGAGAAGATATTGGTGCAAGTTTTCATCTTGCCACTAACAACGTTTTTCCTAATTCGCTTCATCTTTAAAAAGTGTACAGGCTCTTCCATGAAAGAGCTTCTTCAAAGCTTTAAAAAGGAAAAGGAAGTGAAAGAAGACGTTGTCGTAACTAAAATCTAAGCTTCTTTCTTACGGTAAAAATCTACTCGTAACTTTACTGGGCCTGAAAGCTTCACATGGTGCCAAGCTTCCTCGACAATATTCACTGGTCTATCTGGAGTAGCGACTATTTCCTGCTCATTTTCGAGATCGACAAATATCGCTTCACCTTCAAGTATATTTAGCTTACCCCAAGTACCTTTTTTGGTATTATGCCTATTTAAAATAGCCTTGGGAATGGTGTCTTCAGTAAAGACTGGAGTCGATTTATAAACTTCAAAATTTTCGGGCATGTCTTGCATATTATTCTCCCAGTAAGAAGCGTAGATCTGTTTCGTCAAGATCACCAAGTTTAGTTGGTATGCCGTCCATGATATTTTCGAAAAGCTTACGTTTTTTCTGTTGAAGCTCAAGGATTTTCTCTTCGATTGTACCTTTCACAACAAGCTTGATAACATTTACCGACTTCTTTTGACCAATACGGTGAGTTCGGTCAGTTGCTTGATCTTCAACTTGTGGATTCCACCACATGTCATAGTGAATAACGGTATCGGCTCCAGTAAGGTTTAGACCAGTACCACCGGCTTTCAGACTTAGTAGGAAAACAGGGATGGTGTCGTCACCATTGAAGCGGTCGACTTTGTCCTGACGGTTAGTACTTGCACCATCGAGGTACTCAAACTTGATGCCTTCTTCTGAGAGCCAAGTTGCGATGATCTTGAGCATAGAAGTAAATTGACTAAAGACTAGAACTCGGCGCGAACTGTCACGTATTTCATAAAGAAGCTCTTTAAGAAGCTCAAACTTAGCCGACTCTATTTCTTGGTTGGCTTGGCGTACAGCTTTGACGAGACTTGGGTGACAGCAAGCTTGTCTTAGTTTCATAAGAACAGCGAGAACAGTAAAACGTTTTTTGTTCAAGTTACCAGAGAGCTCGTCGATAAGAGTACCAGCTTCACTAGCAATAGCAGCGTAGAGGCCTTTTTGTTCTTCGTTGAGTTCGCAGTAAAGAACTTGCTCTTGCTTTGGTGGAAGCTGTTTGAGTAGGTCTTTTTTGTGTCTTCTAAGGATAAATGGGCGAATTCTAGTTGCCAGTTCTTGAGCTGGAGAGAGTTTTGCTCCTTCTTCAATCGTATGAGGGTCTAGCTCAAAACGCCCTTTAAAGTCTTTGATTGAACCGAGAAGGCCTGGTAAGATGAAGTCAAAAATAGACCAAATGTCACGCAGTGAGTTTTCGACCGGCGTACCAGATAAAACGAGTTTGAAGCGAGCGTCTAAAACACGACAGCATTGTGATGTCTGCGAGGCGTGATTTTTGATGTTCTGAGCTTCATCGAGAATAAGGTTGTTTAGGCCTAAGCTCTCGTAAAATTTTACATCGCGGCGAATAAGCGCATATGAAGTGATGAGTATGTCGAACTCATCCAACTTTTCATTTTTAAGGTCGCGTTTTGCTCCACTGATGATTTTGACTGAAAGGTTTGGAACGAATTTTTTAGCTTCATTGTACCAGTTGTCGATCAAGCTTTTTGGACAGATGACCAAGCTTGGACCGGCGTCTGGAGTATTTGTACTTTCTATAAGTGAAAGTGCTTGGATCGTTTTACCTAGACCCATTTCGTCAGCAAGAACGCAGTTAAAGCCTATGTCTTTCATAGTCTGTAACCAGGCTATACCATCTTTCTGGTATTCTCTCAAAGTCTTATCTAAATCAGGTTTGAGTTGAGATGGTTCTTTTGGGGCATTTAACAGCTTAGTCTGTATTTCACGCCATGGAGCGCCTTTTTCTTCAAGGCAACCACTGAGTACGTTATTCATCATCAAAGACATGTAGCGAGAAAAGCGATACTTACCTTTGTTGAGTGTTTCCAACTCAGGCATGTTGTTGAGCGCACGCTTGGTGTCATCATCCAATTGAGCTAAGTCGCCGTTATCCAGTAAAACCAAATCTTGATTGTTACGAACAGCTTTGAATATGGCTTGCCATTGATTAATCGACTCATTTTCGATAAGGAAATCTATATCGAGCTCAACCCAATTTTGATTTTCGCCTTCAGTATGAGCTTTCATCTGAATTGGTTTTATATAACGCGCAGATGTAGAGAAGTTTTCTGAGTAATAGATGTCCCAAGTCTGATTGAGTTCAGGTAGGATCTTTAAAAGAAATTGGCTGATAGCTTCGAAGTCATTCAAGAAAAATGTATTTTCAGCGCCTTCCATTTGTTCAAACTTATTTTCTGTAAGCCAGATGTAAGCTTCTTCTTCTACTTGTTGGTCTCGAACGACAAACTTTGTGCCATTCCAAACTGTGTCTGAAGAAGATTTAACACTTATGTAGTTACCGTACCTGAAAAAGATAGTTGATCGAATAACGCCGTTGTTCCAGTCTAAGTTCATGAGTGGAACACAGTCTTCTTGCTCGAGGTTTGAGCTTTTTTCTTGTAGGTCAAGTGAAACTGGAATGGTGTGTTCTTCACATGCAAGTCTAAGCATGGTGAAGTCGTGCTCATTTAAGAACAATTCTTCCTCTGTCAAGAAACCGCTTATCCACTGTATGTCAGCGACACCAGCAAGCCAGAAATACTCATAGTTAAAACCGATCCAGTAACCACTAACTCCAGCTAAAATGCTGCAGTCTTTAAGGTTGAGTAAACCTTGGCCCTGAACTTTTAGTGAAGGCTTTAAAAGGTAGCCTTTGTCTTCTTGGCGTACTTCTAGAACTAGAGAAACTTGGTTTGGACTTATGCGGATAGCTTTGTCACCGCTGAAGAATCGAGTAAAGCCTGCGAGGCAGTGAAAAAGTCCACTTAAGTTATGAGCGTTCATGACATACTCATTGGCTTTGCGGTCGACTTGGTTTGTTAAGTAGCGCATGACCATCTGATCTTGAGGAGGGAACTCAGCTAAGTTCATGCCGCCTGCAGCATTGTCCATGTCTAATAAGCGACGGATGTTATTGCTGGAAAATATTTTTGTCTCGTATTGGAGCTCAGCTTTGATTTTGATCTGGTGCCAACGACTTTCACCTTTCGGAGGAACTGACGTTCTTAAAACGAGTTTGCCTTTAAACTTTTCAAAATGGCGGACCATGTCTTTCAAGTGTTTTTTCTTCAAAGCAGAACGCGTCATGTCAGTTGGTGGTGGCTTTGCTGCAGCCCAAGAAGATTCAGCAGTGTCGATTCCATTGCAATCGTCAAAGCAGTAGTCGAACCTTTCGCGGAAGGCTTTTCGGTATGCGAGTGCAGCTGCGACACCATGTACACAAAGTGTGCCTGAGATACTTATACCGCATGAACACTTAGATTGGAGGCTTTCAAACTTTACTGTAAGTTGAACACTTTCAAATTTACCGGGCCGACTTATAAGTCGTATAGCGGCTCCTCTTGTGTTGGGGCTTATGTCTAAAACAGCACCTTTTTCAAAGAGTTTAATGCCACTTTCTAGAGTGTCACCAGGTGACATCTCTTTAATTATTTCCGGTATATCGTCCATCCGATCCTTATAAATTTAATCAAAGCAACCATCAACATAGTGGTTTGCTTAGGACTGTCAATGACCAGACTGCTTTAGGAGGAGATTAAGCACAAATAAAAAGGCTGTACCGAAGTACAGCCTCAATAATAGCGATAAATTTCTTAAGTTTGTATTCCGCAAGAGCCTAATAGCTAACTTTTGGAATACTGGCAGTGTATTTACATGATTCGAGAAGGTCTTATTTGCCTTGCCTTGTTCAAATTTTTCAAAACCAATGAAGTTTTCTTGTTATTATTCTCAATACGGGAATGACATAGCTCAAGATTAGCGGTCGCCGGTCTTAAGAGTCGGGCCACTATTTTTACAATCCATGTTTGGTCACTATTCATCATTTCCTCTTATGGTTATTAAGTAAAATATATGAAATGTGGGCGGTAGTCGCAACCGTTTAGAAGTTATTTTGGTAAAGGCTACGAAAGAGAGTAGCTAACGTGTTTAGGCTTATCACCTGTAGTCGACCAACTTTTTTCTCCTGCGGCCACAAAATTGCCTGAGAATTATTGGTTTGATCAACTTTTTTAGGATTGCAACGAACTTCGAAACTTTGATTGACTATGATGTTTCAATTTTTGAGCTACTGTTGGGTATTCAATTACTAAATCAAATGGACCGCACGACTACATGAATAAAAACGACATCCTTATAAGAATCCGCTATGCCTTTCACTTTAAAAATGCAGAGTTGATCGAGATGTTTAAACTTGGTGGTTGTCGCATGGAAGCCCTAGATTTAGTAAACCTTTTGAAAAAAGAGGAAGAAGAAGGCTTTTGGGAATGTGAAGACAAACTGCTAGATAGCTTTTTAGATGGTTTCATCATCAAGAAACGTGGCAAGCAGGAGCCTAAACCGGGTCAAAAAGCATTTCCAAAACCTGACAAACTGACTAACAACATCATTTTGAAAAAGATTCGTATCGCTCTTGAGCTTAAAGATACCGACATTTTAGAAATACTTGAAACGGCTAAGTTCAAAGTAAGTAAGACTGAGCTAAGTGCTTTATTCCGTCGCGAAGGCCAGAGAAACTATAAAGAGTGTGGGAATCAGTTCTTAAGAAACTTTTTAGTTGGTTTGGCACTTAAGTACCGTCCAATCTAGACCGCTTCTTTATGCTTTATATCGTTTAAGATCTCGTGGAAGTCTGCGAGATTTTCTATGATTGCATGACAGCTTTTTGGAGCTTCATACTTCTCATTTTTAACCCAGATAGTCTTCATGCCTAGGCTAAAACTCGTTTCTATATCGTTCTGTGGATGATCGCCAATAAAGAGACAGTCTTGAGCAGGTAAATCGATGTCAGCTAAAGCTCGATGGAAAATTTCCAGATCCGGCTTAGCGATCCCTTCTTCTTCAGAAATCTTAATCGTAGAAAAATAATCGCGAATCTCGAGGCCATCTATTTTTCGATTTTGACAAACAGTTTTGCCATTTGTTATAAGTGCGAGAGTATAAGTCTGTTTGAGGCTTTCGAGTAAATCGACAGCACCATCTATGGCTTGTGGCTTATAACCGTAGTTCTTTAGGTAGTCGGCATAGAGTTTTTTAGGTAAGCCTAAGTCTTGAAGACTGTTTGTACAAAAGTCGGTATAAGCTTGTTGTTTTTCTACATAGCCGTTTTGCTGAGCTTTGAGGTTTTTAGCAACATAAGCTTCGGGAGAAATAGTTAAATGGTACTGAAACCTTTGGAACTGTTCCAAAAGAAAAGCCTCCATAGTCGTAGTGCGATTCACCAACGTCTCATCGAGGTCAAAGATAATACCTTTAATCATTAAATACCTAAATTTCATACAACATATTTTATATCCCAAGAGTCCACACGTTGGAATATTTCAAACTTAAAACACACGCTTTCACAATATCAGCGCAGGCGATCTTGTAAAGGGAAATGTTGGATTAGCTGTGTCACAGACTTTTGTTTTGATTGTTGAAAAATTTGCTTCTCTATTGCCGACTACTTATATTTTCGTACTAAACCTTGCTAATTAGTGAGGTGGGACAATATTTCGGCGTTGTGATAATCGGGAAAGAAGAATGAATCAGGAAAAACATCCTGTGCTAGGTTTTGATTGTCCATATTGTGGGTACCAGTATAAACTTGCTGGTCTAGACCTTATGGATAAAAGAGTGAAATGTGGAAGCTGTGAAAGTAAGTTTACTGTCCGTTCAGAGATGGCAACGGTTTCTATTTCAAGGGCTTTCAAAACGCGTAAGCGCGATACAATTTTAGATTTTTAAATATCTATAAGATGACAGAAGACGAACTAGACTTTCAGAGAAAAGTGATAGAAGCGAAGATGCTTTTGGATACTTTTGAGATTCCTAGGCGTCCGATAACTTTGTCTGCACATCAATTCAAAAAGAAGTTTGGTTCAAACCAAGGCTACTCTGAGTATAAAAAGCGAGTTAAAAAAGAACGCGCTGAGTGGGATGTGCTTTACAAAGAAAGCCAAAAGCTCAATAAACAGAAAATTCGTTGCCTAACTCAGGTAAGTTTATCCGATGAAGCTTTTCAAGAAGCTGGGAAAACTGCAAAACTTGAGGGGCTTGAAGTGCAAGATATACTTTCTCGATGGATTGAACTTGGCCGCAATTCGTAATTAATATTTACTTTGCTGTAAATAATCCTTATCCTAGACGTATCCATGGCAACTTAACTAACTGGGAAAGCTTCTATGCTTAAGAAAACGTCTGTACTCTTGATTACATTTTTTATATTTACCTTAAATTCTCAGGCCCTTTTATGGGAGTCAGTGAAGAAACTTGAAAAGAAGTACGGTAAGCCGATAAGTGTGGAAGAGGGCGAAAAAATTGACCGGACTAAGTACGCGGTTAAAAAGTATCTATTTAAAGATGGCAAGAATCAAATCTTTGCTTATGCCAATAAGAAAGATAACGTTGTTCGATTGACGATTGTGACGCCGGATATGACTAAACATATGCCGGATAAGGAGATCTTTAAATACCTGAAAATGGTTGAAAAAGGCAAGTGGTCTAGAACAGATACGGACTTTATAAGTCCAAGCAAAAAGTGGCAGTGTGTCTACAGTTTTGGCTACATGGTCATAGTGAAATATATTCCAAACTAGTTTCAGGGCACAGTTTTTGCGGTTCTCTTTGTTTTTATCTTGGGTAGGAATCAATGAAGATAGTAAACCGCATAAATTATACGATACTTTTGATGGTGCTGTTGGTTCTAACAACAGCGGGCATCTTTAGTTATAGTAGGGCTTACCTCAATAAATTATCTTCTGAACACCTTAAAAATACAGATGACCTGCACCACGTAGAGTACGCAGGAATACTCTTTCTTAGACTTGAAAATAAGCACTTAAATTTTTTTCGAACTTATAAGCTCGAAAGTTTAACAGGTTTTGAAAAAGATTTTGAGGAACTTCTTAATTCTTTAAAGATTTTGAAGAGATCCGCGTTTATTGATCACGTTTTAGACTACCAAGGCCTTTTTGAGTCCACTGTGGCTCAGATGAAAACTTTAGGCTTAGATGAAAATTCAGGTTTAAGAGGAGAGTTTCGTCAACAAGTTCATATGCTTGAAAAAGCCTTAATTGAAAAAGGAAATCAGAAGTTTTTAGTGAGCATGCTCATGTTGAGAAGGCATGAAAAGGATTTCATCTTAAGAAGAAATCAAAGTTACTTAGATAAGCATCAAGAGAGCTTAGTCAAATTAAGTAGTCTGCTTAAGAATGAGAGTAAGCTTTTAGCTTTTTTAGGAAATTATAATAAAGTTTTTAATAAGTATTCCCAAGGCTTAATTAGCTTAGCTTCAAATATAGAAACTCAACGAGCTCTGGAAGTAAAGTTACACCATGAATTGGAAGCAACTCAGCAAATCTATCAGAAGGATTTAGTTTCTTACACCCAAAACCTCGAAGAAAGAACTCAAGGACATAATCAGTTCATGCTGGCTCTCATTTCTATTGTGGGAGTAGCTGCCTTTGTAGTTTTATGGTTGATGAGAAAAAATATTGTCGGTGACTTGAGTTACTTAAAGAAAATAATGTTGAGTTTAGCTTCTGGTGAAAAGTCAGATTTTGAATTAAGTCATAAGTACGATGAAGTCGGGCAAATCATTAATCTCGCCAATGAATCGGTAGACAAGTTTGCGGCGATGGAAAAAGAGTCGCTTCAGCAAGCGAGAGATGAACTTTTATCGAATATGAATCATGAAATGCGAACACCTTTAAATGGCTTGATGTTGAGTAGTGAATTACTCAATGATTCAGAGTTGACCAAAGATCAAAAGCAGTACGTAACGGCGATAAAAGATACATCTGAAAGAATGTTAGAGTTGATCGACGACATGTTAAACTTTGACTTACTTCAGAAAGGCCAAGTTGATGTTGTTTTAGATGAATGCTCTTTCAAGTCAAGTGTCATGAAAATGCAAGAATATCTCAATCTTGAAGCAAAGAAGAAACAGCTTTCTTGTTCAGTTGTTGCGAAGTCTTTACCTGTTTCTGCAAACTTTGATTGTGAAAAGTATGAGCAGATTATCAAACAGTTAATTAGTAATGCCGTTAAGTTTACAGAGAAAGGCAACGTTGCTTTAGAAGTTGTATGTGAGGGTAACATGCTTGTCACTAAGGTTGTCGATACAGGTGTTGGTTTATCAGAGGCAAGTTGTGATAAAATTTTTGATTGCTTCATTCAGGAAGATATATCGATAACCAAGTCTTTTTCGGGAACAGGCTTAGGTTTAAGCATTGCCAAGACTTTAGTTGATCTCCTCAAAGGAGAAATCACAGTGAAATCAGAGTTGGGAAAAGGTAGTTGTTTTACAGTTAGTTTACCTCTAAATAACCCACAAGGAAGTTTTACTGTTAAAGACGTTGTTGAGAAAAAAGCTGCTGACTCCAAAGAGAACTTTCCTTATTCAGTCTTAGTTGTAGAAGACAATAGAACGAACCAGTTAGTGACTTGTAAGGCTCTAGAAAAGCTTGGTTGCACTATGGATAAAGCATTCAATGGAGTTGAAGCTGTTAAGCTCGCTCATGAAAAGCAGTACGATCTTATTCTTATGGATATACAGATGCCAGTTATGGATGGCCTAACAGCAACTCAGAAAATTCGTTCTGTTGATGGTCCTAACGTTGATTCACCGATCATCGCTCTGACAGCAAATGTAGAACCAACAACTCGTTCTAAGTGTGAAGAGTGTGAGATGAATGGCTTTTTAACGAAGCCTATTTCCCGCAAAGTATTAATAAAAGTCCTCAGATTGCTAAAAAGTAATGAACTTTCTTGGCAAAAGTTCGATTGAATCCCTACAGTCTTATTGATTTTTTCACAGGTTAATAGTTATTTTACTTAAAAAACAGGGACTGTTATGGATCGTTTTAAACTTAGTCGAAGAACACTCTTAAAAGCTACTGGCGCAACAGCATGCAGTGCTAGTCTACCATTTTCAGTTTCTGCTAAAGAGACGACTTCAGAAAGTCTTGTTAAAAGTTTTTATAATTCTTTGAGTGTTAAGCAAAAGAAAGTCATGGCTTTTCCATGGGATCATAAAAAGAGAAGTTACATCTCCAATAATTGGGATGTCGTTGATCCGGACTATTACTCAGTTGGAGAGTTTTATGACTCTTCACAGCAAAAGCTGATCTTCAATATCTTTAAAGGACTTCTGTCAGCTGATGGAGTCAAAAATTATTCCATCCAGATGAAAGATGATGCAGGTGGTTTCGATAAGTTTACTTGTGCTGTTTTTGGAGACCCTTCGACTGACAAGTTTGAATGGGTCTTTACAGGTCGCCACTTAACTTTGAGAGCAGATGGTAACTCCATAGCAAATGCTTCTTTCGGAGGTCCATTCTTCTATGGACATGCGCCTAAGTTTCGTGAAGCAGCTAACCATCCTGGAAATGTCTGGTGGCACCAAGCTGTATTAGCCAATGAACTCTATAAATCTTTAGATTCAACACAGAAAAAAGCTGCATTATTAGACGATGCTCCTGGTGATCATCGCAATAGTGCAAAACTAAGAACAGAAGGTTTCCAAGGTTTAAAAGCTTCGAGTATGACTGTTGAGCAAAAAGCGAAATTAGAGAAAACAATTAATTCTCTATTGGCCAGTTACAGAAAAACAGATGTGGATGAAGCTCTGGCATATTTGAAGTCTCAAGGTGGACTGGATGCTCTTCATGTGGCGTTTTACGAAGAGGATGATCTTGGAGATTATAAAGTTTGGGATCGCTGGCGAATAGAAGGTCCAGGTTTTGTCTGGTACTACCGTGGTTCACCTCATGTACATTCTTGGGTAAATATCGGCTCTATTTCTTAGACGAAAAATCTTTCCAGAGAGTTTCGAACTCTTCAAGAAAATCAATCACAACTCTTTGGTTGTTCATGACAACCAAGTCTTCATTGTTATTCATCGCAGCACTACGCGTCCAATTATAGCTGCCAAGTAGCAAAATAGACTTGTCGATGACAGCAAACTTGTGGTGCATATGATGATCAGTTACATCGGTCACCACAGAGATACCTAGTTCTTCCATACGGATGATGTCTGAGCCACGGTCGTGTTGTTTGTCATTGTCAGTGATGATTTTGACGGTTACCCCTCGTTCCCAAGCAGTGATTATCTGATCAACTATGATGTTATCTGAAATAGTAAATACACATATGTCGATTGAGGACTTGGCGGTTTTAAGGTGGTGGGTTATCTCATTTCGGCAGTCATTTCCAGGACTGAAGGTAGCTCTAGCTATTTCTCCATCTGGAACTTCAGGCAAAAGAATTTTGTTTAAATCCTCTAAACAAGAAATAACCTTTTTGAAGTTTTTTGAGTCTACTTTCTGTTGTGCAAAATCGAAGGCTTTACTTCTGAGTACAGCCAGTTGGTCTGAATCCCAGCCTTGAGCAAGTTTAACTTTTTCAAGAGCGTCTTTTTCAGACCGACTGACTTTTAAGTCACAGAAGATCTTTTCGAGGATATAGTCGAAATCCTTCATAAACTATATAGACTAATCAAACTTCTTTTTATAAGTGTGACAGTAAGGAAGAGTTCCTTTGCGCTTGTAGTAGTCTTGGTGGTAGCCTTCAGCATCCCAAAACTGAGGTGCTTCAGTCAATTTAGTGACTACGTTAAGACCTTTGTCTTTTAAAATCTTAATAAGCTTTAAAGTGATTTCTCGTTGTTCTTCGCCGATATAGAAAACTTCAGATCTATACTGAGTACCGATGTCTGGGCCTTGACGATTCAATTGAGTTGGATCATGAGTTTCGAAGTAAAGTTTAGCAAGAGCTTCAAAGCTTGTTTTTGTTGGGTCATAGATGACTTCAACGGCCTCAGCATGACCAGTTGTGCCGGTACAGATTTGCTTATAAGTTGGGTTCTTAACAGTTCCACCGATATAACCACTAACTGCAGCTAGAACGCCATCGACTTTATTTAAATGGTGCTCTGTACCCCAGAAACAACCAGAGGCAAAGATAGCTCTTTCGAACTTATCTTCAGGAATAAAACTCATAGAAAGAGAGTTTACACAGTGACGTGTATTTTTCGCAGTAAATTTCTCACCAGTGAAAACGTGACCTAGGTGACCGTCACATTTATTACAAACTATTTCAACTCTTCTACCATCAGCATCGGGAACGCGTTTAACAGCACCAGAGACTTCGTCATCGAAACTTGGCCATCCGCAACCAGATTTAAACTTAGTTTCAGAGCGATAAAGGACAGCGTCACATTTTTTACATGTGTAGAGGCCTTTAGCGTAGTGGTTGTTGAACTCGCCGGTGAAGGCTCTTTCAGTACCTTTGTTGACTATGATGTGCTCTTCTTCTTTTGTGAGTTTGTTGAAACCCATATTGTCTTTTTCCTTTACAGTCTGATCTGACTTTGCGTCAGTCGAAGGTTTATCATTGCTCTTTTCAACAGCAGATTGATTGCATGCTAAGCCTAAAATTAGAAATAAGCAGAGTAGGTGTCTCATTTAGTTCTCCACTGAGGGTTTATTTAGTTTTAATCTAATATTGAATTTAAAGTAAACATAAAGACTTACAAGGATTTTATAAAATCAGGTAAAATCTTTAGTTAATCTAAACCTACTTTACGGGAATAGTGGGGTTGGTTTGAATTTTTTTGCTTTTTCTATCCAATCTTTATCTCCATAAACACCTACTTTACTGTGATCAAATGGTTTAAACCCTAGTTTTAGGGCAGGAGAATTTACTTTGAGTGTGAAGTTTTCATTGGCGGCATCGACAAAATTCGGATCTTCTATAAGGGAATTTTCATCGTGACCAAAAGCTTGCCACTTTTTGAAGTCCTTTCCTTTAAAGTCAAAGCCTTTATCATTTGTAGACCAATAAACATTTTTATCTAAATCGGCTCTAACTTTTTCCCAATGTCCATGTAAGAGTTTTCCTTCGTGAAAAGAAATGATGTTATTTTTAAATTCGAAAGATTGGTGCCCTTCAGCTCTTGTCGCCTGAACCTGTCTTGGTTCATCTAAAAGTACGCAACTAAGAAATATTATTATGCGCTTTTGATTCCTAGATTATAGCTACTTTCTTTGTCTTTCTTGTTGAGATTATCTTTTCTTCTTTGAATTTTAGCCTCTTTAA
>JAJPOQ010000136.1 GCA_021232515.1 Lentisphaeraceae bacterium | reverse complement strand
AAATAGACACACGGATGCTTGATATTAATTTAGTAAGAAAAATATAACTCAAGGTGAGACTTGTTCGGGCAAAAAGTTTTGAAAAAGCCCTGCAATGTTTAAGTATTTTTGCGCACTTGTTTGACGTTTCTTTAATGGGTGCGTCTTTGCGCCTCTGCGAGAAACCCTCTTTTCTTCCTCTGTCCAATCCTGTAAATCCCGTAAATTCTGTCAAATTCTTTTCTTTTTCTAATTATCCCAAGCATTCTGAATCATCTCTACCAAAGCATCATTCTTACTTTGAATCGCAAGATCCAGCGCCGTCGTGAAGTTTTTAGAATTCATCGCTTTAACAGAAGCCTTGTACTTAAGGAGAACCTTTACAGAATTCATCTTCTGATGCTTAACCGCGACCATCAATGGCGTCATACCATCCTTAGAAGGCATGTTTATATCAGGAGCTTCTGTGTGCTCTAGGACTTTAGTGAGAATGTCAGGGTTATTACCAAAAGTAGCCATATGAACCATCGTTCTTCCTAGTTTATCCAAAAACGAAACCTTTGCTTTCGCTTCTAATAAAGCATCAAAAAGTTGCTTGTTTCCTTCGCCAGCAGCCAAAGAAAGAGCCGTCATGCCATTCTTCATTGGTCTATCGATATTCAGCTTTTTGCGAATGAGTTTATCGAGGACAACTAAACTTCCTCCAAGAATTGAATAGTGTAGAGCATTCATGCCGTCCATATCCGCTCGAGCGAGTTGAGCTCCGTTATTGATTAAGCTGTCGACCATGAAAACTTCACTGGCCGCAGCAGCTATCATAAGTGCTGTTACTCCGGCATGATTGTAAGTATTGACGAGTAAGGGAAACTTTTTGAGAATTAAATCCAGCACAGAAGGATTTTTCCCTTCAACAGCTAACATCAGTAGAGTTTCCCCTTTTAAGCCTTTGAAGTTGAGCTGTTCTTCTTGCTGTAGCAGTTGCTTAACGGCAGGTTCGTCGCCATTCATCACTGCCCGCGCGAGAGAATTGTGATTGGCAAAATCTAAGTCTTCGCGAAGCTTGGCAGTTTCGTTTGGTTTGTTTATCCATATCTTGCCTTTGCTATAGTCAGCATAAAGGATTGTGTTTTTTAAGTATTTAGCACCCAATTGGCTGTGTTCTTCGATAAAGTCTTTACGTGGGAAAAGAATGTATGAAAAGTCTCCCTTACTTTCAACGTTAAGTCCTCCAAAGCTCACTTTCTTGATCTGAGCATTGTATTGTAGAAGGCTACTTCCCGGTTTGCGTAGAACGATGGGAACTTTAAAAGACCCCTTAAGTTGCTGATTTCTTGCGGCACCACCAGAGCGAAGAATCACTTCATCGTTTACTGCGGTATCAATCATCAATTCTTCATAGATACCATCGTTGATTTTTGTCGCTATGACTGGCACTCCAGCATATGGATTGGCCTCACTAAAGAAAGCTAAGTTTTTAAGTTTATTTTCAACCTTTAATTTGGTCTCAGTTCCGACTGGCTTAAAAGCTTCATCTTGATAAAAGCTAAGAGTGAAATTATTCAGATCGAGTTTAAAAGGATTTTTTCCGAGTATATCTCCGCCAAGTATCCCAATGACTTGTTCATCGAATTTTGGAAAGTTCTTGATCACATTTCCGGCGTACAGATAGTGATTTTTGATTTTCAATCGGCCAATTTGTAGTTCCTTAACGCGATGAAATCGGAATTTTCGCAGATCTCTTACTTCATCAAGTCCCTGAAATGTTTCCTCTAAACCCAAATCTATGACAAGTGATTTATCGATGACACTGACATTCGACCCTGTATCGATAATAAATACACCAGCAGCAACGCCATTTATCTGTACAGAGTTTGTAAACACCAAACCACGACCAGACTTAAGAGGGACACTAGCAATCGGCCGAGATTTCGGGAAAATAACTTCAGAAACAACTCGTCCTTCATTATCTTTTACAGCACCAAAAATGGTGAGAGAAAACAGGAAACTAAAAATCAAAATTCGCATACAAAACTTCTATTTTTTAAAAGTTCTTCACTGTATATCGAGAGGACGCTTATTACTAACTGTCTATTTATTGGTATCCACGAAAATCACCAAGGGCACGAAAGTTGTTTGGGGAGAGTAGGGATTATTAAACCACGAAGATCAGAAGGGAAAGCCTTTTCTCTGGAGTCTACTCATATGATTGTTATCTTTTGATCTTATTAATTATTTCTTTTTATCTCAAGCAAAGCACAATGTGTATGAAATTCGTTAGAGGAGAAAAATAGTGATGAAACCACGAAGATGAGAAGATTTAGAAGAGGGAATTTGAACTTAACCAATTATTAGAAGTTATTTATTGCCAAAGGCTTCTTTAGCAAAGGCCACTCTTTCATCAGAGTGTCGTTTGGCTTTACTTTCACCGTCAATCAATGAAAGTCTGTTCCAGAGCCCACAGCCATTTGCGATCTGAATAGATAGACCGGGTCTGGCATTTAGCTCTAGAATCAATGGGCCTCTAGCTTTGTCTAGAACTATGTCGGCTCCCATATAACCAAGTTCAGTTATCTCGTAGCTCTTAGCGGAAAGTTGGAGAATTTTATCCCAGTCAGGTATAACTAAGTTATCAAAGGCAAAGCCAGTATCTGGATGCTTATCGACGACTTTATTGAATTGTACAGCCTGTATTGCCTTACCAGTGGCGATGTCGAGGCCGACACCAACAGCTCCTTGGTGAAGATTGGCTTTACCGTCTGAAACGGCAGTAGAAAGCCTAGTCATAGCCATGACAGGGTAACCTTTGTAGATGATCACTCGTATGTCAGGAACACCTTGATAGGTGAAGTTGTTAAAGGTATCGGTAAAGTGAACGAGTTTTTCGACCATGGCTCGGTCTCGTTGTCCACCTAAACTGTAAAGGCCAGTTAGTATGCTTGATACGTGGCGATTCATCTCAGTAAAAGGAATGAGTGTACCACTTGCTTTGAGGTAGCCTTCTTCAGTTTTACCTTTGACAACAATTATGCCTTTACCGGCACAGCCTTTAGTGGGCTTAACAACAAATTCTTCATGTTTATCAAGAACATCGTGAAGCTCTTTTAGTTGGTGATTGTAACGAATACAGCAGATGAGCTCAGGCACAGCGAGTCCAGCTTCTATAGCAAGATTTTTGGTTTGCATTTTGTCATCTACTCGTGGATAGAAGTGACGTTTGTTTGAGGCCATGATAAACTGGAAGTTTCGGGCGTTCATACCCAAAATACCCTGTTTCCTTAGCGTCGATGGTGATGCAAACTTCATAGTTACTCCTCCTTTACGAGAGGCTCAAAACGAGTTAGCTCAGTCAGTCTATAACCAGTGTAAGTACCCGCCATAAGAACTAAGGCGAGTAGGACGAAAAGGCTTTCGGGAAATGAGAATGTAAAGTACTGAACATAGCTGTTAGTCATGACAAAATAAACCATGATGGAAACTGCTAAGCTACCGCCCATTTGACTAAAGACTTCTTGACCACCTTGTTCTTCCCAAAGGATAGAAACGCGTTCGATTGTCCATGAGATGATAATCATGGGAAATAGGGTGACGCTTATGCCTTCATCGAAGCCCAGCTTAAATGAGATGACAGAAATAAATGCCATGAGCATAACAACAGATATGACTACGGCGGAGATCCTCGGTACTAAGAGTAAGTTCAAGCGACTTAAGTAGAAACGGATAAGAAGGCCTAAGAGTAAAACAACACTTAGAATGATTAAGCCTTTAATTAGAGTTGTTTCGATAAATGCCATAGCGAGAAGTACTGGCATGAAAGTACCAGATGTAGGCATACCAACTAAGTTTCGAATGATCACGACGACTAAACAACCAAATGGTATAAGGAGTAAGAGCTTAAAGACGTTTTGGTGTTCAAGAGGCAGTGTATAGATCGAAAAATTAAGCAGTGTTGAGTTTTTGTTGAGGTTATTTCTTATCGCGAGGGCTTGAGCGGACTCTTTGTTTTTGAGCATTGAAAATGAGATCTTTGAGTTTCTGGCGCCTTCAACTTCAAGTAGTGGGTAAGGTCCCCAGAAAACGACGTCATTTGGTATACCAAACTCGAGGGTGTTTAGATTGACGATGTGCCACTTTTCTTTATCGTAAACAGAGAGGAAAGTTTCTGCGGCGACTTTGCGTTTAGACTCTTCAACTTTTAATCCACGGATAACTTTTGCATGGATATTTTTATGGCGGACCATGTCGCGAATGAGTCTTTCTAAGGGATACTTTGGTGTGATTAACTCTTTGACGAGCATGGTGTTTTGAGTCGGTTGCTTACTGTCGATTCTTTTGACAAGCTCCATTACAAAAGTTTTGGCGTCTGCAGATGTTCTCCAGCTTGCTTCAACTAAGCCATTTATGGCTTTTACGTATAGGTCGTTAAAGTGAGGTTTAGTTAGTTTATCTGGAACAGAGTGAGCCAATTCAGCTTTTTTTTCTGTATCAAACATACTGAACCTATAGTAGATCTTTTGAGGGCCTTTTTTGTCTCTTGCCGACCAAACAGCAGCTTGTCTGTCGCCGTGTTCATCGACGGTATAACCGTAACCTTCAGAGGCGCCATACTTGTTGAGTACTTCAAAGTTTGAGAAGTAGCCAGGGAGTGTCATTTTAACTTTGACAGGACCACCTTCTGCATCGAATTCAATGATAGACTCAACAACCCAAGTGTTCTGGAGTTTGCCAGGAGCAAGGGGAATACCCATTTTTATGTTTTTATAGGTTATAAGTACTATGCCGATTATCGTTAGTACTATTGCCCAAGCATAGACTTGTGCCTTAGCGCTCATTAGCTCACCTTAGTCTTTTATTTGATGTAATTTTTAATAATAAATTCTTCGCCTAGCATTAAGTCAGACTCGGCAGTTTTTTGGGAGACGATAAATTCATTTCGGGTCGTTCGATCATCGATTGAAAGGATTGCAGAAACGATCTTTTTACCGGACTTATATGACTTATAGATAGGCAAGGTAATAACCTGTTTAGAGTTTTCTAGAGTCAGTTTTAGAAATCTTTTGCCATCTATTTCAACAGAGACTATTTTTGAAGCGTGGATGTAAGAGTTTTTACCTGATATAAAGGTAGACTTTAAGGGCTCTTCGATGTTGCGGATTTTGACGCTTGTATGTTTAGCATCCAGTTTATTTTGGACGGTCTGGGCAATTTTCCTGCTGAGCTCTTTTTGTTCGTTGACAACTTGTTGATGTGACTTAACAAAAGTTCGGCGTACTTCCCTCTTTGGTTCTAGCGTTTTTTTCAGAGTAACTTCTTGTTTAAGGTCCGGCACTTTTTCTTGAATAACTTTTTGTTTAAGGTCGGGCACTTTTTCTTGAGCAACTTCTTGTTTTTCAGGAACCTTTGCAGGTGTAGGTAAGCTTTGACAGCCGACAAAACATAGTGTTAAGATTAGTAGAGAAAAGAGTTTCACTTTTTCTTTGCCTCTTTATCTATATCTACTAGGTAATCATCCGCTAACCAGTCACGGCCAATGAGGAGTTTATACTTCATCTTACTGCGGTTTCGTAGGTTGACTGCTACTGGTTTATATTTACCTTGCCAACCAAGAGTCATTTTGACTTCGTATCTGTATTCTTTCCCTTGAGAGTTCGAGATCTTGGTAACTTTGAGGATTTTTCCTGAGAAAGTCGTCCTTTCGCCATTGTTGTTCTCTGTTTCAAATGTGACTTTCTTACCAAGGTTCTTTTGTTTGTTAGCAGAGCTATTTAAAACTTGAATATTTTCAGCGTGAATTGAGGTCGATGCAGCTCCTGTATCTATTCTCGAAAGAAATTCCGTTTCAATCTCCTGAATATTTATATATGCAGTTTCGCCGATGATCTTTTTTTCGGACATGTTGGAACATGAAACGAGTATAAAAATGAGTAGTAAAGAAATGAGTCTCATAAGTTGCCTCCTTAGGCTAATGATCTTAGCCTTATTTATCCTTTTTGCCACTTTTGGCTAATTTTCTTGATGGTTTTAAGACCATTTTAGGGACCAGCTTTTATATCCACGTTCGTGAGGCTGAGTAATCTTATACGGATGTTAAAGGCACATACTGTAGTAGTGGGAGACTTTGAAATAGAGGATAGATAGTAAATGAATAGAAAGATAAGTGAATAGTTTTAAACAGAAGTATTTTTAGGTTTCGAAATAGTTTTTAGACAAAAAGAAACCCGGCTCGCAGGCAAGCGAACCGGGTCATCATTCATTAGGACAAGATTTTATACAGTCGCAGCTTCTAAACTCTTTTTAGTTTCTTCGGCTACTTTTGCTTCGTCAGCTGCTGAGAAACGTACTAGTGCAGTAGCGATACCGGCGAAGACGATTAATCCACCAAGGATTAGGAAACTGTTAGAGATACCAGCGGCTTCTGTTTGACCAGCAGCTGTGGCAGCTTGGTTTTGACTCTTAAGTAGAAGACCAGCTAGAACCGCACCAGCGTTACCGCCTGCACCGACTATACCAGAGACTGAACCAACACACTTTTTATTGATGAATGGAACAACTGTGAATGTCGCGCCTTCTGCCATCTGAACACTTAAACTGAAAAGAATAAGAACAACGATTGCTAGTGGGAAGTAAGTGATTTGTGAGAAACAAGCGAGGATTATACCTTCAACAACCATGATCATGGTAAGGAATTGAACACGTCCTTTAAGACCTTTCTTTATACCGAACTTGTCACCGCAAACTCCACCAAGAGTACGAGCGAAGATATTCATAAGAGCAAAACAGGCTACCATCGTACCAGCTGCAGCACGACTTAAGTCGAATTGAGCTTGTAAGTAGTCATCCATAATACCGTAAACAGTTAACTCGATACCGAAACAACCAGCGTATACTAGGAATAAGATCCAGCTTCTGTAGTCTTTAGCAGCAGTAAGGAAACCGCTTTCTTTCTTTGATTCTTTGTCAGTTTTGATTTTACCAGCAGCTTTAAGTTCTTTGAAGTTACCTTCTGGCGTGTCTTGTGTGAAGAAAAAGTAAACGATACCCATGATGAAACAGCTAACGCCAGCAACACCCATTGACCATCTCCACGCTTCCGCTTCAGCAACTCCACAAGCGATAACGATACCAGCGATAATAGGCATACCAAGACGGTTAGCACCACCACCAAGGTTACCCCAACCAGCAGAAGTTGCGTTTGCTGTACCAACACAGTTTGGAGCAAACATGAGAGAAGTGTGAACTTGAGTAATAACGAAAGAAGCACCGATGAAACCAATGAGGATACGGCAGAAAAGGAATTGTTCGTAGTTTTGAACGAAAGCTATACCAATAACTGGAAGTGAACCGAGGATGAGCATCCAAGTATAACAAAGTCTTGGGCCGAACTTGTCACAAAGTTTACCGAGAAGTAAACGAGCAAAGATAGTACCAGATACAGCTGCGATGATTGAATTGTATTTTTGCTGAGGTGTTAAACTCAAGTCTTTCATAACCTGTGGCATGAAAGGAACGATACCGAACCATGAGAAGAAACACATGAAGAAGGCGATTGAGGTGATCCAAAAAGTTTTTATCTGAGGACTCGAAAAGTCCGTAAGTTTTAGTTTTGTTGCTTTGCCTTGTATGTCCATTGCCTTGTTGTCCTAATTACTCTTTTGTAATAATTTTGTATATATTTACCTAAATGTAATAATAATTAACATTTACACCGACATATTTACATTGACAAGCGAATTATTGTTTAAAAATCAATAAAATATCTAAAAATGTAATAATGTTTATATTTTTTACAAAAATGTATAAGTGTATGGGACCTTAGTTATCATTTGTAGCAAAGCAGGCAAAGTCATTTTACGTATTATGACAGAAGCGGCCGAGAATTATTCAAGATGGCAGTGAGTTGGGTAATGGAGTGGCAGATTGTCGAGTTAAATAAGGGAGGGTGTTACGAGTGGGTCAAAAGAAGTTTGGCCATTTATTAGTAGTGAACTGCGTTAGAATTCTCTTACAGCTACAGGCTCATTGACTTTCTTAGGCCTTCAGTCGAGGACTGAGACTACTTCGCGCGGTCTTAAGATAAAGGGGGCCCATTAATTTAGCTATTTCTTAACGAATGAAGAGGTAGCTTCGAATTGTTATTTTGTTACGTTTAATGTATATTTTGTATTTTTGATACAAAATATGTAAATAAAATATTGAATAAGTCTATTTATGTATTTATTATATGAGTAACGCAAAACAATAGGAAATGGGAAATGGAGATCTTATCATTAATTAACAGAGCTGGAAGACAGCGTATGTTAACACAAAAGCTTATGAAGCTTTTTTTCATCCAGCGTTATGAAGTTCAGTACAGCGGCGATGTAGACCAAGAGATAATGGAATGCATAGAGTCGTTTAACTTGACTCAGATAATGCTAATGAACTATGCAGACAACTGTCGAAAAGTTTCTGATTCCATAGTTCGAGTCCAAGATGCATGGATGAAGTTCATTTTATCTTTTAACAGCTTAGACGTTGATCAAGTTGTTGAGTTAAATGGAGTTGTTTTGATTGAGATGGACAAGCTGGTCAATAACCTTGTCGAGCAATTTAGCCCAAATAAAGCGTTAGTTGTTAAGTAACAAAGGAGACACAAGATGAATGTCATAGTATCAAGCCGTCACTTCAAGCTGCACCCAAAAACCAGAAAAGACATAGAGTATGCCATGCAGACTTTAGATAATTATCACTGGAAGTTAAATAGGTGCGAAGTTGTTCTTAACAGTGTTCATAAAAAATTTCATGTTGAGATTCTTCTCAGAGGCAAGGGGATAAATATAGAGGCAAAGTATGAAGACTCTTCTTTATACAGAGCTTTTGTAGAAACCTTTGATCGATTAACGACTCAACTTAAAAAGTGTAAGGACAGGCAGAAGAAACACCAGGCCGTCCACCTGGCAATGATAGACCTTATTTCTGCCGAAATGGAGGAGAGGAGAGAAGAAAAGCTTACAGCTTAAGTCTGCACCACACCGAAAAAAGACCGCATGTTCTGTGCGGTCTTTTTTTTGTCTTGAGATTGGCTAAAACTTTTCTCTGCTTGTGGATATAAAAAATTCCTTAAAAACTTGAGTTTAGTAAAAGAAGTAAATAACTTTTACATAAGACTTTCTGTTGTTATATTGGCAGCATTATTTACATATTAACCCGAGGCTGAAACTATGTACTACTACCTCTTTAGAAAGACGAATGCCCAAGGAATCAGTAACAATCCAAATGAAAAAATCCGCTGTCGATTAAACTTCGGTTTTGATCCAGGTCATAGTAAGATGGTGGCTAGAGCCATAGTTACGGACCATGAAATCTTCTTTTTAAGTGATGCTGAGATCTATGCTGCAAATGACATAGGTTTGTATCTTAAAGGTGTAGAGCATGACGATGCTGGCGAGTATGAGCAAGAGTGGATTTGTGCTTATGATCAGGAGATTAAAGAAGAAGCTGTTGATATGGAAATGACTCGTAGTAACCTTCTGGATGGTATGTAATTCTCAAAAAAAAGAGGCTTGCCTTAAGTAAATAAGGCAAACCTCCGGCTTGTGTTATGCAGCAGTGTGTTTCTTTTTGAGCTCTTGCTCTTCAAGGAAAGTTATTAACTGTTCGCGGTATTTATAGTAATTTGGGTATTCGAGAAGCGAGACTCGCTCTCGAGGTCTTGGCATGTCATTTAGAAGTATCTGACCAACTTTAGCTTTTGGGCCATTTGTCATCATCACGACTCTATCAGACAAGTAGAGAGCTTCATCAACATCATGTGTGACCATAAGTGTCGTGAGTTTGTGCTCTGCATGAAGTTTGGCAATAAGGTCTTGCAACTCGTGTTTGGTTAGTGCATCGAGCATACCGAGAGGTTCATCTAAAAGCATCATCTTAGGTTTTAAGGCAAAAGCTCTAGCTATACCGACTCTTTGACGCATACCTTGTGAGAGTTCTTTTGGCATCTTGTGAAACGCACCACCGAGACCGACGGCATTTAAGTAGTGTTTGACTATATCTTCACGTTCTTTCTTGGATGCATGAGGATAAACTTTGCTGACGCCTAGCATGACATTATCATAAGCACTTAGCCATGGAAGTAGACTCGGTGATTGGAAAACAACCCCTCTATCAGGTCCTGGCCCATCTATTTCATGACCGGCAACAGATACAGAGCCATTGCTTATAGAGTTTAAGCCTGCAACCATAGTAAGGATTGTTGATTTACCGCAACCGGAATGACCTATAAGGCAGACAAACTCTCCTTCAGGTACAGTTAAATTGAAGTTTTCGAGAACCACAAATGGTCCTTTTTTGGTGGGGTAAACTTTTGAGAGGTTTACCAAGTCTAAATAATGTTCTTTTACGTAGTTACTCATAGTTAAATCCTTAAACAGTCACTGGTTCTATGTCTGGGAGTGGGTAGCTTTCAGAACTAGTGTTAGCAGCTTTTTCTTTAGCTTTTTCGTTATTTAGGAACTTTATGACTTCTGCTCTAAGCTTTTTAAACTTATCATCATTGTTCATATTTTTTCGGTCTCTTGGTCTTGCCATGTCTATTTTAAAAGATGGACCTAGAGTTGCATTTGGACCTATTTTTAATGGGATAATTCGGTCTGCCATATAGAGGCCTTCATCGACATCGTTAGTGATAAGAACGATGGTCTTACCAGTCTTTTTCCAGATGTCGAGTATTTGATCCTGTAGGACAGACCGAGTAAGAGCATCTAGTGCACTTAAAGGCTCATCCATCAGTAGTATTTCAGGATCCATAGACAAGGCTCTTGCGACAGAAACACGTTGACGCATACCACCAGAAAGCTCTTTTGGCTTTTTATCAATAGCTGGTGAAAGTGCGACCATATCGACGTATTTTTCAATTATCTCTTTGCGTTCTTTTTTACTTTTGTCTTTATAGATCTGGTTTACGGCGAGACCAACATTGCCGGCAACCGAAAGCCAAGGAAGAAGTGAGTAGTTTTGGAAGATAACACCACGGTCAGGGCTTGGGCCAAGTACGGGTTTCTCTCTACAAAGAACTTCTCCTGTAGAAGGAGGTAGAAGACCTCCCATAAGGTTGATGAGTGTAGATTTACCAGTGCCAGAGAAACCGACAATGGCGACGAATTCACCTTTCTTTATTTTAAGATCGATGTTTTCAAGAACGCAAACTTCTTCTTCGCGTTCTCCAAAACTTCTGGTGACGTTGTTTAGTTCTAGTATGTACTCTTCTTTACTCATGTTAAGCACTTACTTCGTCGCTGAAACTAACCAGTTTCTGCAGTGTGAACATGATTCTATCTAAAATGGCACCGATGATACCGATGATGAATATACAAACCATGATATTGGCCAAAGACTCAACTTTGTTATTTTGGTACTCTTGGTCAATGAACCAACCTAGGCCACGTGAAGTTGCCATCATTTCTGAAACGATAAGTACCATCCAACCGACACCTAGAGTAATTCTTAAACCAGTGAAGATATACGGTATAGCAGAAGGAATGATGATCTTAAATATGCGGTCAAACCAGTTAAGTTTTAGGACCTGAGCAACGTTAAGGTGGTCTTGGTCAACAGATGAAACACCTAGAGCTGTATTACTCAAAGTTGCCCAAAGTGAACAAAGAGCGACCGTTATGCCAGAGTGTAAGAATGTATTTTTAAGGATGTCGCCTTGGAGGGCGTTGTCGCCAACAAATATACCGTCGATAACTTGGATGGTTATAAGAACCCATGCAAGAGGTGAAACAGGGCGAAATGTTTGAATGAGAGGGTTAAGTGCAGTCATGATAGCTGGGCTTAAACCACATACAATCCCAAGTGGAATAGCGACAAAAGCAGCGAGGAAGAAGCCAAATACAACTGTGATGATACTGAGTTTGATGTAGTCGACAATTGAGCCGTTACCTTGGTAGTCGTTTGGTTTGGCGATTTGCTTTTCAAAGGCTTGTCTTTTTCTATTGTTTGACGCGACTTTTTTGTCGTGGCCAGTAGAAGGTGAGACAGATGCTAGCTCACGAGCGATCTGAGTGTATTTTTCTATCTTTTCAACTTTGTTGATGAGACTTCTGTATGAGCCTTGAATACTTTTGTAAACGCGAACGAGGTTGCCTTCGTAAACAGCGACTCTGAAGTTTTGTTTGTAGTTTATCTCATCAAGAGCTTCTTCAGCTAGTTGAGGGTTGCCATCGACATCTATTTTTGGCTTGCCACTATCGTCTAAGTCAAACTTTCCAGCTTTAGTAAACTTTTCTCTTATGGCAGTTATCTCTTCCGCTTTTTCTTTTTCCGCCTTTTCTTTTATTGTGGCATATTTCTCGACTAATGGAGTATAGAGTTCCGCTTTTTCCTTCGTCTCAGATAAGAGTTTATCAAGCTTTTTGTCAACAGGCTCTGTTGCTTTGCCGTTCTCTTCTAAAGTTCTTCGTTCAGTCACGAGAGTGTTGAACTTTATACGAACCTTTTCTAGTTCTCCAGCTTCGCTTTTTCTTACAGTTTCACTGTTATGTGTTGCCCACATAGCTTCTCCTTGACTCCATACATAAGTAGGACTTGGAAGAGCACCAACACTGGTTTTGATTTTTGTTGAGAGGTAGCCCCAAGTCATAAAAAAGAGGGCGAGAGCTATGGCTGGGTAACCCAGCATTTTAAATATTTCAGTACATTGTTCTTTTGGTTCTTCACCAGTAACCAACCTTATGATTGGTACGAACCATGTAAGTCCGGTTGCTTCAAAAAAGTTGATGAGTTTCTGTTTCATTTTTTAACACTAGCCTTTTGTAGTTGGAGATAGAACCCAGATTGCTGCATCTGGGGAATTATTTGTAATTAGGTTTTAGTAATTAGGGTTTAGTGATCAGTTTTTAGTAATTAGGATTTAGTGATCAGTATTCAGTGATTGAGATTTTCCACTGACCACTGACCACTGACCACTGACCACTGACCACTGACCACTGACCACTGACCACTGACCACTGACCACTGACGTTTTAGTTAGATTTGATTTTGAAGCTTTGGATATAGTCGTTTGGTTTAGTACCATCGTAGACTTTTCCATCGATGAAGACGTCTGCTTTTGTTGCTGGTTTGTAGCCAGTTTCACCTTTTGCAGGAACTTCAGTTTCAGTGATGTTTCCTTCTTCGATCAGTAACTCAGCTGCTTGCATGTAAAGGTCTGGTCTATAGATCTTTTTAGCAGTCTTGTCGTACCAGTCGTCTGGCTGATCTTTTTGAAGCTGACCCCAACGACGCATTTGAGTTAAGAACCAAACAGCATCTGAGTAGTAAGGGTAAGTTGCGTTGTAGCGGAAAAATACGTTAAAGTCAGGCATTTCACGACGATCACCTCTTTCATATACGAAAGTACCAGTCATAGAGTTGCGAAGAACTTTTGCTTCTGCACCTACATAGTGAGATCTTGAAAGGATCTGAACAGCTTCTTCTCTATTTTCCATAGATGCATCTAACCATTTACCGGCACGGATCATCGCTTTCAGTACAGCAGTGTGAGTTTTAGGGTATTTCTTCGCCCATTCTTCAGTTACGCCAAATACTTTCTCAGGGTTATTTTTCCATATTTCGTAGTTAGTTATGACTGGAACACCAAGTTGCTTACCATCTTTATCGGCAAATACTGCTTTTTGGTTCCATGGTTCACCTACACAGTAACCAAGGATCGCACGACTGTTCAGGTAAGAAGGCATAAGTGGTGGCGCATTTGGAGAGATAACAACTTCTGCAGCAGTGTGACCTTTTGAGTCAGATGCTGTATAGAATCCTGGGTGAATACCAGCAGCAGCTAACCAGTAACGCAGTTCATAGTTATGTGTAGATACTGGGAATACCATACCCATGTTGAATGGACCGTCCCATTCTTCAAGAACAGGCTTAAGAGCTTTTGCAGAGATAGGGTGGATTGGCTTACCAGCAGCATCTTTCGGGACGTGTACTTTCATTTTTTCCCAAACGTCTGTTGCCATGGTTATACCATTGCCGTTTAGGTCCATTGAGAAAGCTGTGATGATGTTGGCCTTTTGACTTACACCAACAGTTGCACCAATTGGTTGACCAGCGAGCATGTGGGCTCCGTCTAGTTGGCCTTTGATAACATTGTCTAAAAGTATAACCCAGTTTTTCTGAGCCGTTAACTTAACATTTAGACCTTCGGCTTCGAAGAAACCTTTCTCTTTAGCGATAACAAGACTCGCACAGTCTGTTAGTTTGATGAAGCCAAAGTGTAGATTTGTTTTTTCTACATCGATTGGGATGGTGTTTTCATCTACACTTTGAGCTGTGAGGTTTACTGACATGAGAAACATGATCAGTAGAAGAAACTTGCTGAATATAGCGTTTTTCATTTCTGTTTTCCTTTTTTAATTACTTTTTCGTAATCATATTTTAAATAAATACATTTATTGTAAGTGTTGGAGACTATAATAAAAAAAAAGTTAAAGGCAATTCTAAATATACATTTAATTTAAATATTTACATATTTTGTATATATAATTACATTATTTACATTTATGGAAAATATTTAAGTTAATATTATGGATATATAGAGATAATTAAAATAAGGAGGTGAATCGGATGGTGTTAGAAGAAGTTCTCAGCACAAAAAACGCCTTCTTCTTGAAGAGAAGAAAGCGCAAGGTTTTATTAATACTGTAATTTTACTTCATAGGAATACGTATAACGACACCACCCATAACTTCGCCCATTTTGAAGTCATCTCTTGGACTATCTTTGTGGTCGTTGTGACAATCAATACAAGCGGCAGAAACTGCGACATCTGGATAAACTGCGGTGAAAAAGGTCTTATCGCCTAGAGTTTCTTTGCCATAGAAGTTCTTCCCAGGGTTTTTGCCAATGAACTGCAGGCCTTCTTTCTCTTTTGGAGTTTTAGGTGCGTTTTGGCTATTTATAGGCCATTCAGATTGTAAAGAGTAGGTGAATCCTGGATTTTGCTCCATTGCTAGATCGCGAGCATAGCGAAACATCTGTGCTGGCAGCATGACACCATTTTCTTTGTCTTCCCACTTTTCATGTGGCTTGATAAGCTTTTTCTCTTTACCTAAGCGAGCGATGACGTGTTTCGTGTAAGCTGTTCTTGTTCCTTTCATAACAGCGAATAGGGCATCGGCCATTTTTTCGGGAGCTACGCTATCTGCGGCAGCTGCTGGAGCAGAAGCTTCGGCAGGTTTTGAGCAGCTAGTAAAAAGTAATGGGGTTGCTACTAATAGACTTGCAACAAAGGTCTTGATTCTCATTTTGGATTCCTTAATGAAATGTGATTATATGATTCATAGAGTGTTTGTTTGTGTTAGTGTTTCGTAATTAACTTCCTCAATAAAACCTCCTATTTCTTTTCTCTTTGTTTAGCCCACTCGAGAGACTCAACATGTACTGTTGGGCGCCCTTTAAAGTTTTTTTCGATTAGTTCTTTATCAGCAAGAGCATTGATTGAAAATTGCAGACTGTGGCACTTCAAGCAGGATGTTCGGATCATCTTTTCGTTTGGTCTTAAAGTTGCATTTTGATTGTGCTCAACGACCACTTTGCCATGTTTCTTTACACGTGGCATGTGACAAGTAGCGCAAGAGACGCCTTTGTTGTTTTGCTTTGTGAGATGATCTATTTGCCAAAAGTTAAAGTGTGGTGACTGTTTATAATTTAGAGAGTGGTCGTCACTGTGGCATCTTAAGCAAGCGTCGACTGCAGCAACTTTGGTGTCAAACCTGTGATCAGAGTGACAGCTGATACAATTGAGTTCCTTGTGAGCAGCATCTCTTTTCATGTCTAAACGCGCTTGACCAGGAGTCATAGGTGTCAGACCAGCAGCGAGTCGCATGCCGTGTTTTCCTTCAGAGAAGCCTTTATACTCATCTTCATGACAATCTTGGCAGGTTGATACACTCACTTTATCTGACCATGGTAGTTGTGCATCTGGTTGGTGACAGTCTTTACAGTTCACTCCACCTTTTGCATGAGCAGTTGATGACCAGTCGTGGTGAGTTTGAGGGTCGACGATAAAGTCTGCATCTGGTTTGGTCAGAGCTTTTTGCTTCTTAGTTTCTAGTGGAATCTCTTTGGCATTTTCCAAATGATCTTTTTGATCGTAGTGTTTGATTAAAAAGTCTTCATAGAGAGCTTTGTTGTCATGGTAGTTGTGGCACCCTGCAGTTGCACAGCTGTCAAACTTTAAGTTTTTATGTGATTCTCTTTCTTCGCCAATACTTTCATGGCAAGCAGCACAATAATCAATCGGTAGTGTAACGCCCATATCACCAGTTGTATGAGGACTATGCTCGGTGTGACAAGTTATGCACTTGCGAGCGTCGAGCTTAGCAATCATGTCAAAGTTTCTTGGATCATTGAACTTGTTCTCAGGGTGAGAGTCTTGACCGTCTTTGAGATCTTGAGAATGACAAGTTATGCAGGCGTCTTGCTTCACTCCCATATTTGGTGTGTGACAAGCACTACACTTCATTTCTATTTGATAGTGGCCATGAGTTGTTTCATTTGGAATGAATAGCGGTTTTTCCTCAGCTTGAAACATTTGATAACCGAGAAATGCACTCGCACTGACAGTCATGATTAACCAGACTATGAACCATTTAAATTTTGTCATCATCCTCTCCTAAAAATAATATGCTTGAATGATGTGAAAAGTGAGCAACACAGGGAGAGGCCAGAAAGCCAGTATGTGTAAAAAAGTTATCTGTGGACGCCACTTCCGACAGAAAGCTTCGACTTTGTTAAGACCGAAAAATTCAAATGCTGATGCCATACCTGTGAGGAATCCCAGAAAATTTATAAAAGTAAATGTCGTAAACAGCATGAAGTTCAGATTGGTTCCGGCAGAAAAGCCAGTGTGAAGCATGAGGGTAATCATACTAAATAGACCAAAGAAGCCATGTAGAATTCTCCAAATAGGGTATGAGCCGATTCTAAACTTGAGAATCCTTTTCCTAGCACTGAGGAGTGCGGCAAGAACGGTGAATCCAAGGATAGTAAAGCCGGTGATCTGACGAGTTTGAAAGTCGGTTATAAACTTGGTCCGTTGAAAGTCGTCGCCATTGTATGAATCGCCACCAATTATTGTCGGCATAAATATGATTGTGAGTACAGCGGCAAGAGTGAGCATAGACACCAATATGAGCATCTTTTCTGGTTTACGTCGCTCTGTAACTTCTTCACCACATAAGTTTTCTAAAAGGGGAACACAAGAACCACAAACGGTAGATGCACCTGTTTTTTCAGCAAGAGCTTCAACTGTTTTCGCTCCTTGCTCGTTCATACAACAGATGAGATCGCCTTTACTGACTCTCATACAGTTACAAATGATGGCGTCGTCTGGCCATTTTTTAACGTCTTCTCTTTCAGCCCAGAGTGTACCAGTCTTAAGGAATCGCCTTTTTTCTTTCTCGTTAAGAGGCATGCGGTTGCTTATGGCGGTCTGTATTTGGCCAGCTTGCAACCACTCTCCAACACCGATAGCACCAACGATCTCACCATCTTTGTGAGTTATTTTTCGATAGATATTTCCAGATTTGTATTCTATAGACTTATATGGTTGTAGAGCATCACCTAAGCTGATAACGTCGACACCGAGCATTTTTAGTCTCGTTGACATATCTGCGCCATAAAAGTGTGAATCTAAACCGAGTAAGCGTTCAACGAGTACTTTTGCCATCTTATAACCTGGAAGCACAAGTCCATACAGGTTGCCTCGGTGATTTACACATTCACCGATAGCGTAGATGTTGGGCTCAGATGTGCTGAGCTCGTCATTGACAATTATGCCCTGACTTGGAGAGCAGTTAAGTCCTGCATCTTTTGCAAGGTCTGAGTTCGAGCGAACTCCAGCAGAGAATATAACTATGTCAGTAGATATGTTGTCGCCATTACTGAGTTCAACACTCAATGAACCGTTGGGAAGTTTATGTATTTCTTTAACAAGAGTTCCCAAGTGGAGCTCGTAGCCCTTGCGTTCGATTATGTCTTTAAAAAGATTTGAACCCTCATGGTCGAGTTGTCGAGGCATGAGGTAGTCGGCCTGTTCTATGATGTGTGTATCGAGGCCAAGGTCTTTAATAAAATTGGCGGCTTCAAGACCAAGTAGTCCACCACCTATAACAATAGCGACTCTAGACTTTTTTGAGTAGTCGATTATTTGGTCGACATCTTTACATGTGCGATAAACGAAAACACCATCATTTTCTTTACCTGGAATAGGTGGGACAAATGGCTTAGAACCGGTAGCAAAAACTAAGCGGTCATAAGTATAGGTGTTGTCTTTGCTAGTAGTGAGAGTTTTGGTTTCCCTGTCGATGCTTATAACAGCTTCATCGACATGTATCTTTATGTTATTCTTTTTGTACCAAGTAAGATCTTTTAGGGTAATTTTACTTAGTTTTTGTTCACGAGCATAATCAGTGAGTTTGACTCGATCATAAGCGGGTTTTGCCTCTTTGCCAAATACAGTAAGCTCAAATTTATGGTTGAGGCCTTTAGCAAGAAAGTCTATGCAGAATTGACAACCAACCATACCGTTTCCAATGAGAAGAATTCTCTCTTTGTTACTGGCTAAGTCAGTCTTTTCTTGCAGGTTTTCTGGTAGGATTGTGCTCATAATCATTCTTTTTGGGTATTAAAAAAGGGGGCCCGAAAGCCCCCTCGCGCTCATCTCGGTAGGGAAACTTTATTACATGTTGAATGGATCAGTAATTTTACCTTGAAGTTTGTAGTCCAATCTTAGCCAGAATACTAGCTCGTCTTTAGAACCAACTCCACCAAATGCTTCTTTTTCAGAGTCAGCATCATAATAAGCAAGTTTGGCAAGTGCAGTAAGATTTTCATTTATTGGTTTAACTACTACAAAGTCTATTTCTTGACCGTAAGCCCCATCATAAGTATGGCTTTCAGTTGTGTCAAAGTAGTGATAAACTGCTTTAAATGTCATACCCCATTTTTTGTAAGTAAGTGAGGCATTAAAATCTTGTAAACCATCAGACAAAGCACCAGAGTTTGTTCCTAAAAACTGGTCACTCCAACCATTGAATTTGTGAGCTGTACTAAAGAGGTTAGCAAAGCCTTTGCCGCCTGCTTCATCAGAACCTTGATGGTAAGCATAACTAATCGCTGGTGTAAAATCGCCCATTTTATAAGCGAGTGAACCTTGGATTAAGCTCGCATCTATACTTTCACTGTCTTGCCAATCAGATTGATAAGCATATGTAAAGTCATACTTTAGCGCATCGAATCCACCAGTTAGACGTGTACCATATGTTTGTACATCGTGGGCTATACTCGGTCCAGCTACATTTTCGTTTTCATCTGCATTTACTAAGTAGGCAAAACCTGTTTGAGTGTGATCTTTTATACCAGTATATTTAACGTTGGCCATGTAGATACCATCGTACTCGTTTTCTTTAAAGAGGATAGATGCAACGTTATCAGAGTAGGCTAAGAAGATGGTAGTGTCTTCTATAGATTTATTGGTTAAGCTAACAGCATCAAAAGTTTGAGCAGTATTTCTCCAGATAATATCGCCAATAAAGTGAACATCATCCAATTTTATAGCTTGACGACCAATTCGGATATTGGTGTCAGGAATCATATTTAGGTCCATGTACATCTGTTGTAGTCTACTGCCATCTGGATCCGCGATAACATCATTGGCACCAGCAAATTTACCTCTGAGGTCATTATACTCATCCCAAATTTTCCACATGTTGTGAAACTCGCCATAGAAGCTAACTCCTTCATACTCGGCAGTTCTGTAGCCTATGTATGAACTAAGAGTTAAACCTTTACCCGGCTGAGCACCATTGTCTTCGAGGTCTGAATACTCGTAGCCCAATCTCATATTTAGTTCATAGGTGCCTTTCGTGAAGAAGTCTCCTAAATTGTCGACTTTTTCAATAGCTGTTAGCTGTAGACTTAGTAGTCCTACAAGAGCTACAGTGAGTAGTTTCTTCAGTTTCATTTGTTGCCTTCTACATTTTCATTTCTGTTAATGTTACAAAAGTGTAAAAAAATAACACCTTGCTTACGTTAGTGTAAAGATGCATACATTTATCCTCTTTAAAACATCTTTTCAAGGTATTTTCTTTTATTTATACAAAAATGTTTATAAATAATGGTTTATTTACATTTATGTAGGTTGGCAGGTGATAGTAGTGTTAATATTCGTATGCGTAATATTGATGACTAGCAGTGGAATGTAGGTAAAAGTAGGAGAGAATGAAAGAGCGGCTTTTTAGGTATGGTTGAAGTATACTGTGGTGTAACTGTATTTAAAAATTGAGTAAAGAGCAATTATTGATTATGAGTTGTGTTAATGCCGATGAAGCATCGGCATACTTTAAAATTAACCGACCATGCCTTTCAGCTTATCTATTTGCTCTTGACTGACGCCTAGAGAAATGGCTAGATCAACAAAGATCTGTGGGTTAGTCATGAATTGAGACATGAGGTCTTGGAGCGTTGCTGGGTCTGGATTATATGTTTGAAGAAGTGCGAGAGCTTCCATTGGGTTTTTGGTAGCTGCATCTAGTAGGGCTCTTCCTTGTTCTTCGCTAAGTCCAAGGCGAGCGAGGATTTCTTCTTTATTTAGTTCACTCATAGAGTATTCCTTTTTATAGTTCAAACAGCAAAAATTGGCCGTCATTGTCAATTGGTGGGCTGCCGGTGTTGTCTTTGTCTATCTTATAAAAGTAGTTATTGGCAGTTCTAGCATTGAGACTGAGTTGAGCTGTATCTACATTTAGCAATCTAACAAGATGATCATCTTCAGACTCGACGACTTGGAAAGTATGTCCATCGAGTAAGTTGCGATAAAACTCGCCTTTTTGGGCATCTGTTAAATCAGATGTATCTGGCAGGTTTTTCATTTCTGAAAGTCGAATAAAGTACCCTGACTCAACGATGGTGTCTTCACCAGTCATAAGACTGCGAATGGCACCTTCTTTAGGATCTAGGACTTCGAAGTTACAATCTTTAGTTCGATGATAAAGCCCAAGGTCACATATCTCTTCACCAACAGTAAAGCCTTTTGTGTCAGCAACCGGTAGGATGGCCTTATTTTCTTTCTTACTCAATGGAACTCCAAAGTCATTTTAAATATGCTGTTTACAATAACTTCACATCAAGAGAGGTCAAAGGCCAAATTTTTTGAGAATTTTTCTACTGTTTTGGTGGAGTTGTTTCTTTGATGATGGCGCCGTGATCCTTATTTAAAACAAGGATAGAGAGAGCTTTTACATCTTCTAAACCAGCAGTATTTACTGAACTGTAGTCGAACTTTCCACGCAGGTCTGTGTAACCATCTTTTAGAAAACTAACAGAACCGTTTGAGTCTTTAATGTAAACTTTGACGTAAGACTTTGGCAGAGCCTTGCCCTTTTTGTCGATGACTTTGAGTAAGCCATAGTTTTTCATGACAGCGACATCCATAGAGTTGGCAAAGTAAGCCTTTGAAGAGCTGACACCTTTTCCAGAGATTTCGATCATGACATTTGAGTTTTTGAAGTTTTCCGGAATAGAGAAAGCGAGTTGGTTGTTCTCAACCGTTTTAACTTCAGAGAACTTTGGCTCAATGATGGAGAAGTCAGCATCAAGTTTCCCTAGAAATGGCTTTTTAGAAAAGAGAAGTTCGATATTCATTGGGTAGTACTTAACCGAGACTTGGTCTAGGTTGCGAATAAAGCCTTTTATCTCAGCGCCATTTACATCGAAGTTTATAGAGGCTTCTTTATTGGCGTAACTCTCTTGTAGTTTTTGTCTATCTTCAGAAGACTCGCTTTTAGTTTCATTTGTCTTAATCTCAGCAATTTGGCTGAGTGCAGACTGAAAGCGGTTTTGCCACCTTACAACTGGGTAGTCGGCGTATCTTTTGGCTATCTCTTCAGCTTCAGTTATTTTCTCAAGATAAAAGAGCACATAGACTTTGGTGTAGTCATATTGGAGTTTTTCGGAGACTTGTTCACGCTTAATGCCGTTAAAGACCTCTAGAGCTTCCGATACACGATCTTGCAGAAGTAGATAGTATGTTTGAGTGAGTTTATCACTATCAGTTATTTCGTGTTTATAGCTAAGGTAACTTAAGTAGGAATTGTATTGATTTCTAAAGTTTGTATTTGCGATAGTTCTATCATTCCCAAGTTGGTAGCGACGAGCATTTATCAACGGACTGTATTCTTTATGTTGGTAGGTCTTATTATGAATTGAGTCGATGTTGAGCAATGGCGACTTCAAGTGTTTACCATAGTTTGTAGGACTAACTTTTTGACTTAGGTATGTTGAGGCAAATGTCGGCAGTTGATGCTTTAAAGAGTAACTATATGCTGTTTGATCATATGTGTTTTTCTCGGCAAGAACTTTAAGGAAACTTGCACAGAATTGTGAATCTTGAAGTCTCCAAAGGCTTGTTGAAAAGTTTAAGTTTCCGATATTTGAGTTTTGGATGTAGCTAAGAACTTCTGCGTTAGAGCCATGAACAGAGATGTACGCCCAAGAGCTTTTGTCTACTTCCGAAAGTTTTTCAACAACATTAAAAGTAAAGAGTGAATCATAAGCAACCAGTTTACCATTTTCGGATGCGTGAACAGGCAGTTGAGTGAATTTGCCAGGAGCTGGGAAGTAGAAGTAACTTTCGATAGATTTCGTACTGTAGGCTCCTAGTTTTACCAATGTACTCTTGGAGTCAACAGAACTCCCAACAGGAATGGCTCCATTCGGAATTTGTTGGAGAAGATCTACGTCAATGCTTGTTCCGTTTGGATTACTAAGAATAGTTGTTGTGCCGTAGATGCGACCAGCTAAGAACTCTTTAGTCACGTACTTTACAACATTTTTATTGGCGACTCTTTCGTATTTTGACGTGCTGTCGAAGTACCTTTGTTTTACGAGGATTTTCTGTTGGTCTAAGGCTTGATGTGGGTCGATGCCTTTGTGAAGTAAAATGAGACTTGTTTTGGGTGATAGAGTTACAGATATATCGCCAAACTTATAGTCGACTTCAGCGGATTCAAAAGGCAGATCGAGGACGGCAAGCGCCATGATCATTTCCGAAAGGTTGGAAGTTGCCTCCATGAAGTTTGCAGAGAGGAAGGGACCTTCTGTGTGAAGAGCGTAGTCTCGCCAAAAGCCATTTAGGCGAATGAGCTTTTCATTTTGCTTTTCAATGGGAAGTTTGTAGTAATTGTTCTCAACGAGTTCTTTTGCAGGACCAATTTCAGCATAAAATGGTTGAAGAGCTTCTCTGGCTGCAGCTATATTTAAAATTCCACCAACGAGACTATCACTATCAGCGAACGGATCTTCTCCGTCGAAAGCATCCTCAGCCTTAGCCTGTTTAGAGACTTTAGCCTCTACTGCTGAGCTAGAAGGTGAGACGACCACATCCGAAACAAGGTCTAAACCTTCTTCATTCATTAGGGTTCTTCTTATCTTTGATTTCTTTGCGGCGACTTTATTCTTAAGAGTTGAGGACAAGGAGTCTGCTTTCGCTCCTAGTTCATTACTCTTTAAGCCTTGATCAAAGAGATGATTTAGAAAATTTTGGTTTCTGTGAATGAATTCGAAGCGATGTTGAACTTCTTGTTTAAATGAAGCTTTCTTTAGTTTCATCGCTAGGAGTATCTGTTCAACTATATTTAGCTTGGCATATTTTGAGTACTTGGTAAAGCTTTTGAGTTCTTCGGTTGTCTTAAACCAGTGATCAAAGAAAGTGTTATGTTTTTTATTTTTATAATAAGGTAAAATAACAGTTTTAAAAAACTCTGGGTCTTTACAGTATAGGAAGAAATTAAGTTCGTGAGAAGCAAAATCAGAGTAGTATTTTTTCTTAGTCTTTAGGTCGTAACTTGGCCACTTAAGGATGAACTCAAAATCACTTAGTTTTTCCTTTGTCTGAATAGTCTGCATAAGGTCAAAGACTTTTCTAAGTGAGTTGTAGGTTTCCATATTTGCCGAAGCTATACCTTCAATAGTAAATGGCTTGTCTGCTGCCAGTATGGAAACTTTTCTATTTTCGAGATAGTGCTGCTTGTGGTCTAGGCTTGAGACAAAGCGGATGTCTCTATAAGGCTTTGTTTCATCTTTTGTTATGAACTTTTGATAAGATGAAAAATGCTTATCGATGATGCTTATGTGGAATATATGACCGGGTCCAGTTTTAGGAATAGTGACTAGGCCATTTTCATCTGGCTTTAAGTTGATCAATGTACGAGAACCACGAGCAAGAAAATCGACTGAAGGAACTTGTCTAAGGAAAGGGTTATAGTCCTTTGAAGAACGTCCACCCATCAGATTACTTTTTCTATATGCTTGAGAGTTTCCACCAAATGCATCACCATCTGCACCATCTAAAGTTTCAGTCGATGTTTCTTTTAAGATCCATGGATTGAGCAAAAGGCTTGGACGCTCCAGCATATTTCCTGGATAAATTGGGACGTTTTGACGATTTAGAATGTAGCGGTATTCATCACTTATCTTCAAGCCATATGTGTAAAAGCTCTGAGCTACTTGTTGTTGATTATTTAGAGTAAGATTCTCAAATGTACGGGCAAACTTGTAGTAGTCATAATCAGAGTGAATAAAGCGAGTCTTTAGGACATTTACAGATGTATTCTTTGAATAGTTTTTCAGACGCAGTGTCAGCTCTTCAGCTTCTTCTTTTATCGACTCTATGACTGGTGCAGAAAGCGTATTTAAAGGGTAAATGTTATTTTTGGCAATGATCAAACCATTTTTGATTAGGCCTTTACCAATAGTGATAGATTTCTGCTGATTGCGTTTTTTGAATCTTAGTATGAAGTGGCCTTCTGGTAAGTTTGAGACTTCTAGGTATGAACCACTGAGTTTAATGTTTTCAGATCTAAAGTTATTTATTTTATGATTGCGCATTTCATAAAGCGAAACTTGTTCATCGAGTGGAGTGCCATCGGTCACGAATGGAATGAAGATCGTTTGACCTGTTGGATAAACTAAGTTTTCTTTAGATTCGAGACTTTGATTGACTATTTCCCATGATTCTCTGATGTTTTCAGTTCTTGCATCTAGGGAATTTATATTTTTCAGCTCTCCTAACTCAATAGTGCCCTTTTCATCTGTAACTAAAGAAATGTTAAAGGGAGAGCGAAGCTTTTTGTGAAAGATGGAAAAATAGACAGCTTGATTGACGATGGGTTCGCCAGTTCGACCGAGCACTTCGGCAAAGTAAACGTCTTTTGATTGTCTTAAAAAGATGCTTCGAGTAGAGTTTTTCAGCATATTCATGTTGAGTGGAATTTTGTGAGAACTCGTGAGAGTCTCTTCTTTTGAAAAGGCGATATTTTTGATTGTCACAGAGAGCTTGGCTTCAATCGAAATAGTGTTACCAGGAACGGTAATGGTGTGAGAACTCGTTAGTGAATTATAGATCTTAAAGTTTGGGACTTTAGTGTTTGATTTTAAACCACTGAGATTGCTTGAAGTGATTTCTAGAATTACGTCTTTGAGCAGTTCGACGGGTATTTTTTTACCTCTAAGGGTGATGTTTGGTCGAACGAGGAGTTGAGCTTTGCCAAACTTTACGAGTGACTCACGATTGATAACGAAGTTTGTATTGAGTTTGTAGTGCTCGTGTACGTGGTAGAACCGCTGCATCTGAGCAAAGTTCTTTGTTTGAAGTATGATATTTTCAAACTTAGGTTTCTTTGAACCAGAGTATGGAATGTTGATGGCGCCATTTTTATTTGCTTTGAAAAGGTGACCATCTAAGTAGATCTGTGCATCTTTGATAAGCTGGTCTTGATCGTTGTAGACTTGGCATAAAGTGCCAATCGCACTGCTTTGTTTGGCAAACTTGAGGTAACCTTTGTTGATAAGAGCTCTTGAACTCAAACCATTTCCAATGAATTCAACTATGTAACTTCCAGGTTCTTCTAGTTTCAGGTCAAAACTTTCAGTATGGCGGATTTCAGGCTTGTGCTTATAGTCAAAACTTAGTTCTCGCGAAGGTAACATGCCATCAAGTTCTATGTCGGTCGAGATTTCTTTTTGATACTTTTTGTAATAGTTAAACTGATTTATTTTGTAGATTTTTATAAGCAGCTTATCGATGTTTTTTAGATCGGCAGAAACCTTAATAGGATCGTTACTAGAGAAGACTTTTTTATTTTGAGGTAAAAGTCTCAACTCTATACGATTTTTAATTTCTTTGATTTTAGTCGAGTTGTTTTTGAAAGTGGCAAACCACGATTCTGCGTCGCCTTTGCCATAGAGAATTTTAGTCTCGGCAAATAGGTTTTTGAGCACTTCTTCTTTGATATATTTTGAATATTCGTTGAAGCTCTCTGCATCTTTTAGAAAATGATTGAGGTAGTCAGTGACTAGATCGTAGTCATGCGGTTGGAGAGGCCCAAGCTGAGTGGATGCATAAAAGTTTTCAGCGAGGGTTGTATAGCGAACATTTCTCTGAGTGTTTACCGGTGCCGGGTATCGGCTATTTTTAGGTAGTTTTAGGTACTCAATGAACAGTTCTTTATCGAACTTATTTTGACTTCTATCCAGTAAAAGTTTGTGACCGAGTATGTGTGCTTTGAGAGGATTAAATGCAGGACTAAGGCTGTTTGTGAAAGTTAAAGCTTCCTTTAAATAGGCGTTCTTCACTTCTGTATCTAGTCGCCAGTTTGTATTCTGGGCAGGAATAAGGTGAAAAATATATTGATTCACAAAGGCTTCATTATTTAAAAGACTTTTCTTGAGAGAAAGGCAAGTTTTTAGTTGCTCTAAACTGAGACTTTTGTGAATAGAAATAGAGCCAAAAGGAGTTTTAGGGTAGTTGTTCAGATCTTCGATGATGAGCTTCGCGAGGTTTTTGAAATCTGGATGCTTAATGCGCGAAAGGATGGACCTTAAGTGTTCTTTGGAGAGTTTCTTTTGCGTCACTTCTTCAAGGGCATGATCCTTTAGGTGAGTAGAGCGAGACGAAGTAACTTTTTTATCATCGATGATTGTTGGATCTAACTTTGAAAGACCTTTTTGATTCATGCCTTCAATGGGCTTTGAGTGGGAGAATCTTAGTCGCAGGGATTTAATCAAATGCTTATAGGTTCTCTCAGAGTTTTCGTCATGAGTTAAGAGAATGAACCGGTTAAGCATTTTTGTGTACGCGGCCGATTTGGAGCGGTTTTTACTTAGCCACTTGGCTAAAAGATCTTCGACTTTCTTAAAGTCTTTTTTCTTCTCAAAATAGAGACAATTATAAAAATAATAGTCTTCAGTTCCTGGAATTAACTCTTTGAGTGCTTGCTCTGGATTGAAGACAAACTTTTCGTCGAAACTTATTTCGTATTGCGCCTTAACTGAAAGTGAAAATGTAACACAAATCAGCCCTAATATTAGAAATCTCACCTTAACCTCCTGAATATAGATGGGTTTAGTATAGCCTTTGTTCATAAGGTATAACTAGCGAGATCTGAATTTATTAGATAAAAAATGAAAAAAACAACAGATATGATTTTGAAGAGAGAGGTTTCTTAAATAGATCTCTTTAAAGTTAGTGAAAATCTGCTAAAATGACACACATCTTTAGAGGGTATATATGATCGAAATATTTGGTATGATAACGTTGTTTGCAATCTTGGGCTTCGGCATAGATTGGTTATCTAAGTTGGGAAAACGTCGTCGTCAGAAGTGGCAAGAAGAAGGGCTTTCTGCTAAAGACTTAAAGCTCCTTAAAGTTAATCTTAAGGTTTATGAAAAACTTCCTGAAGATTTACAAAAAAAGTTATCTGGATTGGTGAATTCATTTATACATGAGAAGACCTTTACAGGTTGCCAAGATTTAGAGGTCACTCGCGAAATGAAAGTGGTCATAGCAGCTCAAGCCTGTTTACTTTTGTTGAATAATAAGACGCAACCTTGGTACAAAAAGCTTCACACTGTTTTGATTTATCCATCGGCTTATAAAGTGACAACTAAAGTAGTAAACGATCAGGGGTTTTATGAAAATCTCGACTCTGTTCGTTTGGGAGAGTCATGGGGTGGAGGTACGATTGTACTTTCCTGGAATCACAGCAAGCATGGCGCGGTGAATTATGAAGATGGTCACAATGTTGTGATCCACGAGTTTGCTCATCAGCTGGACCAGAGTGATGGCGCCGGAGATGGTACTCCGACTTTAGAGAGTCAATCTTGTTATGCTTCATGGGCAAGTTTGTTGGGTAAAGAGTATAAAAAACTCGTACATAAGGCTATGAAGAAGCAAAAAAGTGTTATGGATAAGTATGGTGCGACGAATGAAGCAGAGTTTTTTGCTGTTGCTACTGAGTGCTTTTTTGAAAAACCTCGGCAGATGGATAAACGGCACAAAGAACTTTTTGATGCATTGAAGAAGTACTATGGTGTCAATCCACTTGAGTGGTTATAGGCACAAAAAAAGGGAGCACTTGGCTCCCATCTCCCTCGGGAAAAATCCCGATCCTATTGAGTCTTCTTACCTAACAGCTGATTTTTCTTCAATTGTTACGTCTAGCCCTCTAAATTCTTTATATAGGTCTGAAATCTTTTCTGTGTGAAAGTAGTTTTCCGCTTCTATCTCTTCGTTCCAAGCGTCGATGGCTGGAAATGGAATAGGTTCTTTGGATAGAATTTTTTCGGTAATGCGTAGAGTTTCTTCTAATAAACTCTCTAGATTTTGGACAGCTTGAATTGCGTCGCAACTTCCTTGTTGCTCTAAATGTAACATAGTGACCTCCGTGTCTTATACATTCACTTTTTAGTCTATCGGAGGCATGCTTGAGGACTTTATGTCATTTTGGAAAATAAATGAATATTTCTTCGGTTTAAGCTTGAGGTAAGATCTTTCCGGGGCGCTTTTGGTAGAACCACCATTCAAGCACTAGAAGGATGAAGGCGATGAATGCTAGTTTTGACCAAAGTGGTTTATCGGTAATAGCCTCTTCGTTACTTGCACTCACGCTAGTTTCATTGAACATCACTGAGTTTTTTGTACTCATTTCACTTTCAAGTGAGCTCAATAAAGAGGCATGAAAAACTTGATCGTCCTTATCACTTTGAGAGACAGTATATGAACCTGCTTTTTCTGCAGCTATACCGTTTAAGGTTCCATTTGCATCACTTAGCGTTTTAATTTTCGATCTATTTGGCAAGGTAACGCTAACTTCTGTGTTAGGAGTTGATTTTATTTTTGGTAGAAAGCCTGTTCGGTTAGCTTCTGTTTCAGCTAGTCCTGCGACTTGGAGGCCTTCATTTATGAGGTTTGTCAGCATGATTGGGAAGGCAACCTTATAAGGTAGAGTTGATTGGTCAGGATGAAATAAAAAGTGATAATAGCTTTGTAAACCTATTTTCTTCCTAATTAAAAGAGGAGCTTTTTCACCTGTGATAAGTACTTCAAAGGATTTCTTTTCTATGTCTGTTGGGCTGCTTCCATCTTTCATTTCGTAGGTTTGCATGAGGAGTGTGTCATCTAAAGTCACGTGTTGGAGAAGTTGAGCAGAACGGTTCCAGTCAATGATGGTAGATTGATCACTTTTGGTTGCGATGAAGTTCGCAATAGAGTCTGGGACGTAGCCGACGGACATGTGGATTAATGAATTTGTGGCTTCATCATTTTGATCATCACTTATAGAGAGATCGACAGAATCTGCAGGATTCGTTGTTAAGCTTAAACCTGGAATGTTTCGAACAACTGTCGATATAGATCCGAGTGATGGGGCGATGAAAACTTTGAGTGGACGGGCATTTCCCAGAGTCATCCAAGCTGTGTTATCAGCGTCGAGCAAGTCTTTTCCAGCTGGTTTTAGTAAAACCTTTATGGTTGAGTTTTCTGTACCATCGACTCTAAACGAGATTCTTTGTTCTTTTTGAGAGTCCGAACTTAAAGTGTCTTCGGCGATTTTTTGATCATTCTGGTAAATCTCTACTGTCGAGCTTTGGACATATGAGTTAGAGGCTTGTAGTTGGATAAAAACCATCCAAGAAGTTGGGCCTGCTCGTCTGGCGCTAAGTTGGCTTATGCCTATGTTTGGTGCTTGGGTTTTACCGACCAATTGAAAGTTAAGTTTGTAGGAAAGGTCAAAGGTAGGGACGTCTTCAAAGTTGCCATCGCTAAAGAGAAGAACTTCACCAAACTTTCCACTTTTAGTCATAGCTTGTGTTACTTTTAGAGCAGACTCGAGGTTACTTTCTAAGTCCGTAACTTGGAGGTCGTCTATAGTTTTTAAAAGAACTTGTGAGTTCGTTGTAAAACTACATACTTTTTTAGCTGTTTTGGCAAAGCTAATGATAGCTATTTCTTGAGAACTTTTTTTGTTATTTATGATCTCACGGATTTTTTCTTTGGCTTCTTCAAGTCTCGTTTGTTTATCATCACTAGCACCCATACTTGCCGAACAATCGACTATGATAGGCATCTTTTGATCGGAGCTATTTCCACTGACAATTGGGTCCATAGCGGCAAGGACAAGAAGGCAGAGCAGTAGTAGTTGGAGAAGCAATAAGAGATTTCGCTTAAACTTTTGAAATGGTGAGTTCACTCGACTGTCTTGAAGGACTTGTTGCCAAAGTACAAGTGAAGGTATTTCGACTCGCTGTCTTCTGAGTTTGAGAAAATAGAAAGCGATGAGAGGTATAATTAGTAAAAAGAACCAAGCCGATGAGAGTAAGTTAAAGGTCATTTTATCCAACCTCTTCGAACCAGCGTATCGAATAGAAATGAGTCGATGTCTTGTTCGGAAGAACACTCTGCGTATAGGCCGTTTCTATTTCTGGCCCAGTCGCTGATGTTTTGTTGCAGATTACTTAAATACTCTAAGTAAATTTCAGTTAGCTGACCTGCGGCTGTTATATCGAGAGTGACTTTAGTTTCACAGTCCACGAAGCGAGCGTCACCCGAAAGTTCCGGATTTAACTCTTCTGGAGAAAGAACCTGCAGAGCATATGGCGCTAGGCCTTTACTAAAGAGAAGGTTGAATGATTTCTCGATATCGCCGCTTGTCAGAAAGTCAGAAATGATGATGGCCATACCGCGACCGCTGTGCTTTTTGAGAACTTTTTCGACGCCACTTTCTAAAGTTATATTTCCAGAATTGTCTACATCATTTATAAAGCGGTTAAACTTCTGGGCGTTAAAACGACCGGAAGCAGGACCAAGATGTGAAGGGATACCAGCATTTTCATCATTTATGCCGTAGATACTAACTTTTTCATTGCTGTAAAGCCCGATAGTGGTAAAAGCTGACGCTAGTTTTTGAGCGAACTCAAACTTGCCACCAAACTTCATAGAAGCACTGCCATCGATTATCACGAGGACATTCATCTCTTCTTCTAGGTGAAAAAGCTTGAGGTACGGTTTTTGCAGTCGTGAAAATATATTCCAGTCGATGAAGCGCATGTCGTCACCCGGAGAGTAGTCGCGGTAGTCTGAAAACTCTGTACTATTTCCGCCTCTTCCAGTTAGATGGTCGCCTCGACTTCTACTTGTCAGACGACTTCTAGGATTGAAACGCATCCGCTCTAAGCGGCCGTTTGTTTTGGGTGACAGCAACATTTTTTAGTTGGAGATCTCTTCTAGAGAGTTGAAGATAGAGTCGAGAACTTTGCTTATGTCTACGCCTTCTGCCTGACCATCGTAGTTAAGGATGATTCTGTGCTGAAGAACTTCATTTGCGTAGTGTCGTATATCCGCAAAAGAAACATGAAGACGTCCAGAAGCAAGAGCTTTGACTCGAGCAGCTTTGATGAGGGCCTGAGTCGCTCGAGGACTTGCCCCCCAACGGATGTATTTTTTCACATCTTCGGTCGCATACTCGGAATCAGCGTGAGTACTAAGAACAAGTCGAACTGCATAGTCGAGCATATTTTCAGCAACAACAACTTTATCGAGTATGTCTCTTAGACTCATGATTTTTTCAGAGTCGAGAACAGCTTCAGACTTACCATGAGCTTTTAGAATAGTTCTGTTAACTATTTCATTTAGCTCTTTTCTCGTCGGGAATTCGACAAAAACTTTGAACATAAAGCGGTCAAGCTGTGCTTCAGGAAGAGGGTAAGTACCTTCCTGTTCAAGTGGGTTTTGTGTTGCAAGAACGAAGAATGGCGGCTTGAGTTGGTAAGTTGTACCACCAGTTGTAACTGACCCTTCTTGCATGGTTTCAAGTAGAGCAGACTGAGTTTTTGGTGTGGCTCGGTTTATCTCGTCAGCAAGCAGTAGCTGTGTGAAGATCGGACCTTCACGGAACTCAAACTTATAACTCCCTGTCGTTGGGTCGTTACTCATCATGTTAGTACCGATGATGTCCGCCGGCATAAGGTCTGGTGTAAACTGGATACGATTGAAGTCCAGTTCCAAAACATTTGAAAGTGCTTTCACAAGCTCAGTCTTTCCCAGTCCAGGGACACCTTCTAAAAGGACGTTACCACCGCAGATAAGAGCTGTCAGAGTAGCTTCAACGACTCTATTCTGCCCAACAATAACTTTGGCAACTTCAGCTTTAGATTGTTCAAATTTTTCTTTAAAATTGTCGGCTTCCGCCTGTAAAAGGTCAGACATGCTGTTCTCTCGGTTAGACCTGTTTAAATTATGCTTTTACGACGATTGTATTAGCTATTTGATCATGAAGACATTGGTTGCTTTCACGGAAGATAAGTAGTGGGTCAACAATACTGATGATTGAACCGACAATAGGGATAACTCCTAAAAGGCCTGTGACGATCATGCGAAGTCCGATGATTTTACCGCCACCTGGATGCTCATGAGTGTTGAAGTCTACTATTTTGATCTTCATGATTTTTTTACCTATGGTTTGGCCATGCTTGATAATCAATCGCAGATTTATGATTAGGAGAGCAAGGAAAGAGACGAGCATTACTACGGCAAATACAATCATCATTGGCCCAGCTTTGTCTCCACCTTCTCCTAGAGCACCTGAAAGGACTAAAATGAGTATTGCTGGCAAGAAAAACAATATTCCAATAAGACTGTCTAAAATTACTGCAACTAGTCTTGTGCCCCTTTCAGCTATTTCTGACTTTACTTCATTGGTATTGACGATTTCTTCTGAATCTGGTGATGCGTATGGATTTGCTTCCATGAGTGTGCTCCTTAATTTATAAGCTTTTATAGTACTGATGGGTTTATTATTCTCAAGGTGTAACAACTTTCAGGGAAAATTTTATGTGGTATTTTTTGTTTGAATTCTAAGCTTATATCTCTAATTTGAACTCTCCACTATTTCGTGGAGGAGGAAAGTAAGGGAACCAAAGTGGGAAGTAAGTGGCCGCAACAGATACTATTTATGAAGTAGAAACTCCAGAAGGCATAATGCTGCACATGCGTGTCGCAGGCTTAACGGTTAGGGCAAGCGCTTACCTTATAGATTTTTGCATAAGGTGGTCAGTAAATATCTGTGTTCTTATTGTTGTAGAAGCTATTTTTGGTGACGCTGGAGTAGGACTTTCTCTAATATTTTTATTTCTAAATGAATGGTTTTATCCAGTACTTTTTGAAGTGTTTAAAAATGGGGTGACTCCAGGTAAGCGGACGTTTAAATTACGAGTTGTTAGTGGCGATGGAACTCCAATCGGTTGGCAAGCATCTATCATTCGAAATTTTTTGTTAGTCGTAGACTTTTTACCTTTATTTTATGGTTTTGGCATAGTGAGCGCCTTGTTAGATAAGCGCTTTCGTCGGCTCGGTGACTTAGCTGCAGATACGATTGTGGTTTACGAGAAAGAAACGAGTAAGACTTCTTTGCCCAATGTAGAAGCTGAGCATCCGGGAATTGATCTGAATATAAATGAACAACGAGCGCTTATTGCTTTTGGTGAGAGACATATGATGTTGAGCAAGAGCAGGAAGGTTGAGTTGGCCGAGATATTAGACGAAGTCCATGATCAGAAGAATGAAGAAGCAGTTTTAAAGGTTCAAGGTTATTCGTTGGCTTTAGCGGGTAAAGGGAGAGACTCTTGAAGCAGCATTACTTTGAAGAAAGAAACAAGGAAAGCTGGCAGCAGATTAAGACTATTTTATCAGCTAAGAAAAAAAGATTTGATAGGGACTTCCCAGCTTTGTATCGCCAACTTTGTCGAGATTTAGCTATTGCTCGTGAAAGATGCTACAGCTCCTTTTTAATTCAAGATTTAGAAGATTTGGTAGAGAAAGGACACCAACACCTTTATGGCAAAAAGGGGCGAAATAGTTTTGGTTTAATTAACTACTTTGGACGTGAATTCCCTGCATTGATTAGGCAAGAATGGCGTTTAGTACTTTTTTCTCATTTCTTGTTTTATGTGCCATTTTTTTTGATGTTGGTTTTAATTCAATTTTATCCACATATTGCTTATATGGTTATTCCGGAAGAAAGCATTATGCAGATGGAAGAGATATATGACCCCGCCTCGGGTCATTTTGAAGAGCAAAGATCTGCTGCTGACGATATACAAATGCTGGGTTTCTACATCTTTAATAATGTTGGAATAGACTTCAAGTGTTTCGCTGGGGGGATTCTCGGTGGTATAGGTTCGATTTTCTTTATTTTCTATAATGGTCTCATAATCGGAGCTGTGGCAGGTCATGTAACAGCACTTGGGTTTACGGAGACTTTTTGGTCATTTGTTTCTGGACACAGCGCCCTTGAATTGACTGCAGCAGTATTTTCGGGTGCCTGTGGTATGAAAATGGGATTCGCTTTGATTAACCCAGGGAATTTAACGCGACTATTGGCGCTTAAAAAAGCTGCCGCAACCGGAGTAAAAATGCTCTATGGTACAGCTTTCATGACATTTACGGCGGCGTTTATTGAAGCGTTTTGGTCATCAAATACCCATATCCCGAATAGCACCAAGTACATTTTTGGAATCACTTTTTGGGTGCTTGTGTTACTCTATTTTGCTTTTGCTGGGAGAGGTTATGAACCCGAACAAAATTGATATAGAGATAAGAAGCCGAACTAACTGGGAGGCTTTTGATTTAGGGAAACCAATAGTTTTCAAGCATTTTAAGGCTGTTTATTTACCTTGGATTACGGCCAATTTTATAATCGTTTTGTTATCTTCATGGGCTTTTGCTATAAGTCCAGCTTTAGCTTTCTTTATCATTTGGTTATTTTTGCCACTAGCTGAGAGAACTGTTTTATTTGTGCTTAGTAGAGCAGTATTTGGCGATGTCCCAACTTATAAAGAAACGATGAAGCAGTGGATCCCACAGTTAAAGAATGGCCTTTTCTCATTTAATTTTGCTTGGAGATTTTTAGCCAATCGTTCTTTTGTTATGCCAGTTTGGCAGCTTGAGGGGTTAACTGGAGATCGTCGTCGTAAGAGACTTAAACAGATATCTCATGATGCGACGAATACAGCTTTTATGGAAGGTTCGATTTTCGCTTCTATAGAACACTTATTGGCGATGTCTTTTATCGCTTTTATTCTATTTTTAGTTCCTTCTGGAGTCATTATTTGGGATGAAGTCGCAGCCGAGGCATTTTTTGAGACTTTACCTATGTGGGTTAGTATAGTTGGTTCATCAGTTTACCTACTAGCGATAGTCTTAATTCGACCGATATATGTTGCTGGTGGATTTACACTTTATTTGCATCGAAGAATGGTTCTTGAGGGCTGGGATATAGAATTACAATTTCGAAGTTTGAATCAACGTTTAAAGAAAGGGGCTTTTGCGGCTGTTTTGTTGCTCGCTTTGTTTGTTAGTCCAGCAAGCCTCAGAGCTGAATCTGCGCCAAAAGAACAGATAAGTGAAATACTTTCCCGTGAAGAGTTTGATACAAAGAAAAAAGTAAAAACGAGAGAGTTCCTAAATTCCAAAAAAGACTCGATTAGTTTTGCTCCTTTGGAAGCTTTGGCAGGTGCAATGAAGATATTCTTTATAGTTTTGATCATTGCTATAGTAGTTTGGTTGATCTATAAAATTTTACAATCTTCTAGTTCTGTAGTTAGGGTTATTAAGGAAGAAGAGGGAAGTAAGTTTACTTCGGTGAAAGAAGTTATGGGTATGTCAATTACTAAAGACTCTTTACCTAAAGACATACCACAAGCTGTTGAAAAGTTGATTTTAGAAAAGAAATACCGGGAAGCACTAAGTCTACTTTACAGAGGCAGTTTGTTTAATTTAATCCAACTTCATCGAGTTAGTTTAAAAAGCAGTTGTACAGAGAATGAGTGTTTAGCTGCTTTTAAAAACTATGCGAGTAATCAACAGAAAGATTATTTTGAGAAGCTGACAAATACTTGGATTTTACAGGCTTATGCTCATGTAGATCCAAGTTCTATTGAGTTGTCACAATTTAACGAAGAGTGGAAGGGCCTGTTCAAAGCAGATCAAGCACCGTCTGTTAAGGAGAGCTTAAGTGAATAAGAAGTCCTTTATAGTCTTATCCTTGGTCGGAGTTTCTTTGTTTGCTTTACTGCTTTGGTACTACTTCGCAAATACCGAAGAGGTTGAGAAAACTATTGATGTCGGGTATACAGGCAAAGCACGCCAAAATAGCTTCCTCGCCGTACAGCGATATGCTGAAGAATTAGATTACTTCATCGAGTCTAGAGCCGTTTTCCCTTTAGATGATTTAAATGAATACGATACAATTTTAGTTTCCATTAAGTCTTTACCGACAAATACTGCTAAGCTGAGGATTATCAAAGATTGGGTAAGAAATGGAGGGACTCTTGTTACAGGTTTTTCAAAAGTAAATAATCCTGCAGATCTGGCTTATATTTCTGCTGAAATAAAGGATTTTTTGGGAATCTCTTCGCTGGAGTTTATTGATGATTTAAAAGATGAGATGGAGACAACAGAAATACCTTTCAGAGATAAAACTTACACCATTTCTAGTTATGAAAAGTTAACTTTGAAAGCAAGAGGTTATGGCAGCAGATCTTTAGACAAGAATGGCAGGTTTGTGTATGGCGCAAAGAATTATAATCACGGCCAAATATGGCTAATACGTAACTTAGAGATTTTTGAAAATCAACACATCGGAATACATAATAATATTGATTTTTTGAATAGCATACTCAATGAAATGTCATCATCAGTTTTGATTGTTTATCGATCTTACAGCCCTTCAATTTGGAGTTGGCTTTGGGTACATGCTAGGCTGACAATCTTTTTAAGTATTCTCTTTATAGTTTTATGGTTAATGACGATGAGTAAAAGATTTGGGCCAGTTCTCCCGGTTCCATATTTAGGCTCAAGAAAGATCATGGAACATGTTGAAGTAATGGGCCAGTACCTATGGGCAGGAGGTCATACGAAAGAGTTAGTGGATGATCTCAGAAAGAGAGTTTTTGATCGAGTAAAAAGAACTAACTCTTCGCTACTCAAAGAACCCAAAGAAAAGTTTTACTTGGAACTTTCAAAACAGTGTGGTGAATCAATCGAAGATGTTAGTCTTGCAATGAATGAAGCTCAAGACATGTCAAAGCCGGAATTATTTTATAAAGCAATCAAAACTCTAAAACGGATAAAGGATTCGTTATGAATTCAGACTATACAGAAGAAACACATAGCGTTGATGAATCGAGCCGCAAAATGACTGAGGGCTTGAATAAAATTAACCAAATAAAACACGAAGTACAAAAAGTAGTTGTTGGCCAGCCAGAAGTTGTAAATCAGATACTAGCAGCATTTTTGGCAGCCGGGCATGTTTTGATTGAAGGGGTGCCAGGCTTAGGTAAAACTCTTATGGTAAAAGCATTAGCAAATACATTTTCTGGTGACTTCGCGAGGATTCAGTTTACTCCAGATTTGATGCCTGCTGATGTTATGGGGCACGCTATGTTCAATATGAAGACACAAGATTTCGTGATCCGCAAAGGACCAGTTTTTACAAATTTGCTTTTAGCGGATGAAATAAACCGAGCTCCTGCTAAAACTCAGTCTTCGCTACTAGAGGTTATGCAAGAGTTGCAAGTTACAATTGAAGGCGAGGCTCATAAAGTATCTCCGCCATTTATGGTTTTGGCGACACAGAATCCACTTGAGCAAGAAGGAACATACCCACTTCCTGAAGCTCAGCTTGACCGATTTTTACTTAAAATAACAATTGACTATCCGGAAGAATTAGACGAGATATCACTTGTGAAGCAAGTCACCAGTGGAATGAATAGAGAGAAGTTAGATGTCTCTGAAGTTCAAAATGTGTTATCCATAGCAGAAGTAGAAGATCTACGTGAGTTAACCTCTTCGATTAGTATAGATGATCAAGTTTTAGAATATGCTGTTAAGATTGTCCGTGCCACGAGAAGTTGGCAAGGTATAGCTACTGGGGCGGGTTCGCGAGGTGCTTTAGCGCTGGTTCGAGTAGCGAAAGCTAAGGCGATGTTAAGTGGTCGAACTTTTGTTGTTCCAGATGACATAAAGACCATGGCTTTACCAACACTTCGTCATAGGATTGTACTTACTTCAGAGATGGAAATAGAGGGTTTATCTCATGATCAAGTCATAAGTGAACTACTTAGTAAAGTTGCGGCTCCAAGAGACTAGATTTTGATGTTAAGCATACGTCCCACATTATTATTTTTAAAAGTTTTAGGATTACTCATTTTAGCGAGTATCGTTCAACTTTTTTACCCAGAAACAAAACTCCTTTTTCAAGGCGTTTGTATTTTGGTTGGGATTGTATTTTTAGTAGATTTGTTAACGCTTTATTTACCTTCTAGAATAAGTTTAACGCGCATAGCTCCCCAAACAGTCCCTTTGGGCGTTCCAACATTAATAAAAATTCAGTTGCAGAATCACTCTGGCCGACGTTTAAACTTGGAAATATTTGATCATTATCCGACAGAGCATATGGTGGATGGTTTATCAATTTCAAGCTCAATAGAGCCCGAAAAAGAACTTGAGTATTCTTACAAGTTGACTCCTCTTGAACGAGGTTTGAGTAAGTTTAACTATATTGAAGTTCGAGCCTCCTCTCTACTCAATTTTTGGCATAAGTACAGTAAGCATACAGCAGAACATGAAATGAAAGTTTACCCAAATTATTCTGAAGTTATGAAGTACGGACTTTTAGCAGCAGAGCAACGATTGGCTCAGATGGGTATTCACAAAAAAAGACATCGTGGAGTAGGTACAGACTTTCAGCAATTAAGAGACTTTAGAAAAGGTGATCGTCTTGGTGACATAGATTGGAAAACAAGTGCTCGTTTGCAAAAGCTTATTGCCAAAGATTACCAACTTGAGCGCGATCAGCAGGTTTTCTTTTTAGTTGATTGCGGTCGTAGAATGCGCTCTTTAGATGGAGACTTATCCCACTTTGATCATGCTTTGAATGCCATGCTCCTCTTGACGCACGTTGCTTCAAAACAAGGTGATGCTGTGGGGATGATGACTTTTGCAGGGGAGAAAAGGTGGTTAAGTCCTAAAAAGACGTCGGCAAATGTTAATCGTTTTTTGAAGTGCCTTTATGATCTGAAACCAACGACTAAAGCCGCAGATTTTACAAAAGCCGCAGAGCATGTGAATGTTATGTTGAAAAAGCGGGCCTTGGTTGTTGTTCTTTCAAATCTTCGAGATGAAGATGACGAAGACCTTCTTAAAGCTTTGAAGCTTTTGCGTCAAAAGCACTTAGTCGTTTTTGCGGCGCTAAAGGAAGAAGTGTTTGAAGAGGAGGACGCTCTCGAGCTATCATCTTTCAATGGTGCGCTCAAGTATGCAGCTCTCAACAGTTATATTCTTAAAAGGCAAAAGGCCTTTGAAAAGCTTTCATCGAATAAGATTATTAGTATGGATGTAACACCATCAAAACTACACATTGAGCTAGTTAATAGGTACTATGATATCAAGAGTAGTAACCTACTCTAGGAAACGCCGAATTTTTCTTTAAACCAACTAAAGGCAAGGTTTATGTCTTTGGCTTTTTCGACAACTAAGTTTTTGACGTCGTCAGCTAAGGTTTCGACGATGTGTGGGTTGTACATTTTTACTGCTTTGCGATGAGCTTTCTTTATATCGTCAAAGCTAGAGTCCGGTTTTACCCCAAGTATTTCATAAGGGTTTTTTCTGGGTTTTTCGGCAGGAGCTTGCTGTTGTTGAGCTACTTTGAGTTGCTCGCGAAGATACTTTATTTCACGATCTTGGGTTTTTATTTCACTCCTTAAAACGATCAGGTCACTTTCTTTATGTTTGAGGTCGGAATTTTGCACTTTCACTTTCTCAATCCAAGAACTTAAGCCTTTGCGGACATTTGCTAACTCTACATCTTTTTCATTGAATCGTTCTTCGAGATCAGCGAGGCTGGACCTGTACTTCATAAGGTCATTATGATTGGTCTTTATCTCGCTATGTAAAGTGGAGATGAGCGTTTGTTTTTCTTCGAGTTGCGAGTATGTCTCGTTCAGAGTGGATTCTTTATCCTGTATGACTTGAGTCATGTGGTTGAGACTTTGATTGTACATTTTTTCTTTTTCAGAAAAGCTCTTTTTCGCTTGGGCGATTTCGTTCTTCAAGTGAACCATATCGACCTGATAGTTGTCGACTTCTGCTTTGAGTGAATTTGCGCTTGGTTCTGAATTGTGTTCAAAGCTAAGGATCTTTTTTCGCAGTTGGTCGAAGAGGCTATTTTTACTGACAATTTGACTTTGAAATGAGTCTAACAGTTTTTGCTTTTCAAGAAGAAGAGCATGTAGTTCATCGACTTGGTTGTTTTTAAGCTGAAGTGAATTTTCCAGTTTATCAGCACGTTGGTGTACAGCTTGAAGCTCATTTTTTAAACTAGTAACAAGTTCAGTTTTGAACTGGAGATTTTCATTGGTAGCAGCTAAGCGGAGGTCGAGGTTTTTTAACTCCTGTTCGAGGAGTTCCAGCTTCAAGTGATTATTTTGCGAATCAGGAGACTGGTTGTTGTTCACTTAGTTCATTCCTTGAAAGCAGAGTTGTGGTTGGTCTGTGCTTAGTTTAAGCTTACAGTTCGAGTATGTGTATTTCAATCTCTTTGAAGGGCTTAGAGTTTAAAAACTTGAATCTTTATTTGATACAGAGCATAGTAAATACATGAATATATCTGCAAATATATCGGCCATGAACACAGCGGCATTTTCTTTTGCGACTTCTGCTCATAATGTGGCAAATGCCTCGACTCCAGATTTCAAGGCTCAAGAAGTTGATCAAGTTGCGGGTTTAGATGGCGGCCCCAAACCTTCCATTCGTCAGTCTGAGACAGGTACAGATATAATGAACGAAGTCATACGTCAAAATCGATTGATTTATGACTTTAAAGCAAATGCAAAAGTTGTTCAAACTCACAACGACATGGTCGGAAGTTTTATCGACATAATCGCCTAGACCTTTTCTTTCACTAACTCCTATTTTCCTGTACCCGTTTTTTGGTGTGTATCTTGCGATATTTATTTGAGTTCAAGGTAACAGCGGAAAATTTAATGAATATCCTGATAGTAGAAGATAAAACTGGACAAGCTCTTCTTATCCAGAAAATCATTCAGAAGAACAGCAGTCACCAAGTCTATACTGCAAAAGATGCTTTTGATGGGTATGCACTTATGAAGGCGATGAATAGAGTCGATGTCGTAATACTCGACAACGAACTGCCATATGTTAACGGTATAGAGTTCCTTCAAAAAATTAAAGATCTCGAATGTTACAAAAGCCTTCCAGTTGTAATGAGTACTGCAGATGAAGAGTATGAGAGCTTTAAAAGTGTAGGTGCCGACTATTGTCTAAAAAAGCCTTTCGGTAAGCAGGATTTAATGAGTGTTTTAGATGAGATAAACGGGGATTAGGCAGCTTGCGATATAAGATCAACAATGCTGAGATTGACGTTCTAGCACCATTTATTTATCAGTTGACTGGGATCGTACTCGATTATAGCAAGGCATATCTATTTGAGACGAGGTTGGGTCCTATTCTTGAGAAGTACGATATTGCCAATTTTACTGATCTTATTAAAAGTATCGCCCTAAATCGAAAAATTGAGCATGATGTTATCGATGCTATAACAACTCAAGAGACTTTATTTTTTAGAGATAAGTCGCCATTTGATTTTATTCAGAATAAGTTTTTCCCAGATTTTTTTGAAAAGTATGGTATGAAAGCACATCTAAAAGTTTGGAGTGCAGCCAGTTCAACAGGTCAAGAGATTTATAGTATAGCGATGACTCTGAAGAATATTCTCTTTGATCTTACCAAGTACAATATTCACCTCTTTGCAACAGACATTTCTGATGATGCGATTAAGCGAGCATCTTCAGGCCGATATAATAAATTTGAGTTGTCGCGCGGTTTGGAAGATCGAATTTTACACAAATACTTTGATGAAGAAGAGACAAGCTGGCGGATAAAAGATGAGCTTCGACATGCTGTTCATTTTCGTCAATTAAATTTACTTAAGCCGTTTGTGAATATACCTAAACAGCATCTTATTTTCTGCCGCAATGTAGCCATTTATTTTTCTCGAGAAGATCGCTCGATGCTTTACAATAAACTAGCGGATATGCTAGAAGAAAACGGTGTTTTGGTTATTTCATCAACCGAGTCTTTAAATGGACTGACAGACCGTTTTGTAAAAGAACAGTTTCACAATGCAACCTTTTACAGAAAGGTTAAATAGGGAGTTTTTATGATTAATGAAGATGATTATTTAGCAGAGATAACTCACTGCATAAAAGAAAGGGATGCGATAAAGCTCAAGGTTTTATTGAAGGAGTTTAGCAATGTATCCCCAGGGGCTGTTCAAAAGTTGTTGTTAGAAGTATCTAAAACAGAAGACAATTTTTCGATTCCCCTATTTTTATTTATAATGACTCGCCTACCAAACATCGTGCAGGCTATACCGGCAGTAGTTGATGTACTTGGAGATAAAATTGAGGATATAGAGGAGTGTTCAAAAGTTTTTGAGAGTATTTCCTCTACTGAAGAGAAATGTGTTTTTTTAGAATCGTTAATCGAACGCAAGAAACCGGATACCTCAAAGTTTTTGATTCAACTTTTACAGTCCGAAACTGAAATAGACATATGTCGTAGTGTGTTGAGGACTATGGAGGAAATAAAGGATCCCGGTTTTGCTATTTCTGTAGCGGATTTTTTGTACTCAGACGATTATAAGCTTGTGTTACAGGCTATCGAAACTTTAGGACGTTGTGTAAGTCCTGTCGGGATTCAAGCTTTGACTACGAGAGCAGGGAACGATCTGACTATTGATAAAAGGATCATAAAGTCTCTCGCAGAAGCTGGTACTAAAGAAGCTATCGACTCCATGGTAAATATGTTGGGAAGTGGAGTTGCTCACTTAAGAAACTTTGCTCGTGTGGCGTTGGTGACCCTTAAAGAGCGCTCTGTTGAGTCTCTCGTTAAAACTTTTGACAGTGGCGACAAGGACATGATCATCATCGCCTTAAATACACTTGGTGAAAGTGGCGTACCTGAAGCTGTGAAGCCGATTCGTAAGCTTTTGCAATCACACCCAACAGACGCAAATATTCGTTTCTCAGCTTATGAATCACTTGGATTATTACCAGTTAAAGCTGGAGCTTACACTTTAACAGACGGTTTATCGGATGAAGTAGAAACAGTTCGAGTAGCAGCAGCGAAAGCGGTTGATCACTTATTTGATAAAATGTTTCTTATGGGCTTATCGAATATATTAGTAGAGCACGAAAACCCTAAGGGAATCGTCGAGGCATTTTTAGTTGCTGAGTGTACTCGAGTTTTTGCCGCGATGATCGATCAAGAAACTTTTAATATGTGGGTTTATGCTTATTTTGATGAGAACCCTCAAGATAGTCTGCTTGAGATATACGCTCCACTAGATCCTAGTGGAAGACTTAAAGAGTTACTCGCCAAGCAGGCTCCGGCCAATGTGTCGACAGACTTTCAGGTTTGTGTTGTAGATGACTCTCGACTCTTACTGCGGATTTATCGCAAGATGTTCGATGAACTCGGTCTGAAAGCTCATTTGTTTGAATTTGCTGAGGCTGCTTTAGAGTTTGTGAAAGAAACAAAACCTTCTCTTATTCTCACTGATTTAAATATGCCTGGAATGGACGGTATAGAATTCTCACGAGTAGTACGTGGTATCTATGATGCAAAGGAATTACCGATTGTTATGGTTACAACCCAAGATGAGGGTAGTGATACCAAAGTAGCCTTGGATGCTGGTGTACAGCAGTATCTAAATAAGCCTTTTACTCAGGAGATGGTTGCTGAAGTTGTTGCAACATACAAAAAATAATCGATGAGTTTACGCATTCATATAACGACCAGTGGCGGTTTAGAGTCAGTTAGTGATGTTGTCTCTGAAGCGGAAGGCTTTCTTAAGGAGTCTGGTGTTGCATTGGACTTTTATGGATTCAAACTGGTTTTACATGAAGCTTTAAATAATGCGATTATTCATGGAAATGAAGGCTCTGAAAGTTTAGAGATATGTTGTGATTTAGAGATATTTGATAATTGTTTAGAAGTGACTATTTCTGATGAGGGAAATGGGTTTGATGTTGAAACTGTACTGAAAAACTCAGAATCAAAAGATTGTGGTTTATTAGAAGAAGGAGGTCGAGGTTTCTCCATATATGACATCTACAATTATACCTATGCATTTTTAGAAAATGGGCAAAGAATTCAATTAACTAAAGTTCTGGAGGTAAGTAAATGACCTCTACTATAAAACATAAGATTTTAGTGATTGACGATCATGTAGTTATGCGTGAGATAGTCAAAGATATACTTCTTGATCAGGATTATGAAGTTATCGTTTTAGAAAGTACTGAAGGCGCGAAAGAGTTACTCGATGAGGAACGCATTTCATTATTATTACTCGATGTTCAGATGCCAAACGAAACAGGTTATGAATTTCTGAAGCGTTTGAAGGAAGAGAATGGGCGTTTAGATGTTCCGGTTATCTTTATGACTGGTATGGATAACATTGACGATAAAGTTTACGGCTTTGAGCTTGGCGCGGTCGATTATATCGTCAAGCCATTTCATAGAATGGATGTATTGATGAGGGTCAAAGCCCATTTGAAACTGGTTGAAACTCATAATGAACAGAAAGATAAACTTCAACAATTGAATGAAGCTCACTTAGCTCACCTCAAACAGCCAAAAGATTTACCTAAGGCTCGTTTTGGTGTTTACTACAGATCTTACCAAGAAGCTGGAGGAGACTTTTACGATGTATTTTCTTTAGAGAAAAAAGATTGTTACGCTTACTTCATTGCAGATATATCAGGTCATGACATAGGTACAAGTTATGTTATGCCTGCAGTACAAGCTTTACTAAATGAGGTAATCAAAACTACAGATTCTCTCAAAAAGAAGATGAGTAAGTTTAATAAATCTGTTGTAGATATATTACCAGATGGGAAGTTTATCACAGCACAATTAATTATGATCGACAGACGTGCTGGAAAAGCAGAAGTTGTGAATATGGGGCACACTCCTTTTTTACACTTATCTGGAGAAAATAATGTAAAAGATATAGAACTTCCTGGCGATGTATTAGGAGTTTTCGATGAACCTGAGTTTGGTTTTGCTTCTTTAGATATAGAATCTTATGATAAGTTTATCATGTATTCCGATGGATTGATTGAAAGTCCCGGAGAGCGTCGACTTTGGACTGAAGGTGTCAAGTTATTGAAAAATGTTGTGATCAAGCATTTTGATACGGATGTACGAGATTTTGGTGTTGAGTTAGCTCAGGAATTAATTGGCGAACAGCTTCCTACAGATGATGTAGTCGTTCTTTCCATAGAAGTATAGAAAATCTTAGTTTTTACCATTGTATTCTTTATAAACTCTTCTAGGATTTAGTATTATTCTAAATTTGGAGATTTGTATGAAGCTTTCGCTTAGTCTTTGTGTCACAGCCGTATCATTATTTGTCAGTCAGGGTATGGCAGATGAGGTAAATCCAGCTTACTTAGCACAATTTAAACCTTTACCGAAAGTAATGGAGTCGAGTACAAACAAGCTTACCGAAGATAAGATCGACTTAGGTAGAAAGCTATTCTTCGAAACAAGACTCTCAAAAAATCACGATGTAAGTTGTAACTCTTGCCATGGCTTAGATAAATTTGGTGTCGACGGAGACCAGTTTTCGACTGGACATAAAAAGCAAAAAGGTGGTCGCAACGCACCAACAGTTTATAATGCAGCGTTGCATATTGCTCAGTTTTGGGATGGAAGAGCAGCAGATGTTGAAGAACAAGCTCAAGGGCCAGTATTAAATCCTATTGAAATGGCGATGCCAAATGAAGAGCATGTCTTAAAGGTTTTAAACTCTATTCCAGGTTATGTAGAACTTTTTGAGAAGGTATACGGCAAAGACGGTCTTACATACAAGAATATGGGTAATGCGATCGGTGCTTTCGAAAGAAAATTAGTGACTCCATCAAGATTTGATAAGTACCTTGAAGGCGATAAGTCAGCTTTGACTAAAGAAGAGAAACTTGGCTTTAAGAAATTTGTTGAAATTGGTTGTTCTACATGTCACAATGGCGCTGCAGTTGGTGGTTCAATGTATCAAAAACTTGGTCTTGTTAAACCTTGGCCAAACTTAACTGATGAAGGTCGTTCAGCGGTTACTAAAAATGCAGTTGAGAAGTTTTTCTTTAAAGTTCCTTCTTTAAGAAATATTGATAAAACAGGCCCTTACCTACATGACGGTTCAATTGTAAAGCTTGATGAGATGGTTGAAAAAATGGCAGAGTATCAACTTGGTCAAAACCTTTCAAAAGAAGATACTAAGTCAATTGTAACGTTTTTAAAGTCATTGACTGGTGATCTACCAACTGACTACATAAAGGAACCAAAGTTACCTGCAAGTGGTCCAAATACTCCAAAAGCAGATCCAAACTGATAGTTCTTAGATAATTTTCCTAATTGGCCACCCAACCGGGTGGCCTTTTTTGTGGTCATTGGTTACCTTAGATGAAAGACAGTTTTAAGGGGTAGCATGGATTCAGAACTTAATAAATATTTAAATAGAGCGTTAGATTCTTCCTTAAGTACGTACTACAGAAGAACAGCTCTGGGGCAAATAGGACGTTTACGTCGAACATCTGAACTGGTAAGCGCAGTTCTTCGTTTATTGAATGACTTAGAAGATGAAAGCTTACAAAAGGATGTGATTGACCTCGCCATTAAGTTTGGTATAAGCGAGTCTGTTAATTTTATTATTCCTATCGGTAATGCCAACGGCAAAAATGCTCGCTATGCTTTAAATGCTTTGGCTAAACTAGGTGGGCCATTAGCTTATACTCACCTTCGAAGTTTAGCAGATAAGCCCGGTTTTGATTTAACTAAAAACGCAGCAAGTCGTGCTCTTCATGATTTAGTTAGTCGCGAACCAGAGCTCGAAAAGATAGGTTTAGAGTTACCTCCTGCTGAAGCACAGGTTTTACCCGAACCAAAGGCTCCGGTAAGTGTAAATAAAGAACTACCGCCAAAAGTTCCCGTAGTAGTTCCGGTCGCTGTTGCACCAAAGAGTTCGAGTAAAGAGCTTCTACATTTTCAGCGAGAGCTTGCTTCTAAAGAGAAAGAATTAGCTAAGGCAATACAAGAGAAAGATCGTTTAGAGAATCAACTGGCTATAGTTAAGCAAGAACTTGCAGAGAGTCGATCTACAACTTTAGAAAATGAAAATCATAAATTGCGAAATGAATTAAGTCAGGCGAAAGCCGTCTTTAAGAAAAAGATCTCTGAACAAAAGCTTGAGCTTTCGGATGTCAAACAGCAGCTTCTTTCGGGTAAAAACCTGCAAAATCCAGCTCAAGGTTTATTTAAAGGCTGCTTTATATTTATTGTGATCATCATTTCTATAATCTTCTTTTTTATTCTTAGATAAAGAATGAAATGGGGATTTCAAGCGAGGTTTTAGTTTTCGATACTGGTCTAGCTTACATCTTTCCTTGTTGTGATAGTCAAAAATATCGCTGATTGATTATTGTAAATAAAAGATTATTTTGTGCTTAGCGTGAATTGAGACTTATAAAAATCACATAAAGTCTAGACAAATACAGACTTTTCCTATACTTTTACACTTAAAAGAAAATTTTATTGAGAAAATGAGTTTGGCGATTTTACCTTTAGCTCATTGATCTGTATGTAGTGAAACTGTAAAAGAGAGTATCTCGGATATGATTAAGAATCTAGCTATAATAGCTTTAGCGGCACTAACCACACTAACCGGTTGTGGAGACAAGAGCAGTCAAGATGGCTCAAAAAGTAAGAATAGTAATGTTAAGAAAATAGCTGTTGTTCCTAAAGCATATGATGTAGATTTTTGGAAAGTTGTTCATGGCGGTGCAGCGAAAGCGGCAGTCGAAAATAAAAACTATGAAGTTGTTTGGCAACCCCCATCAGTTAATGGCGATAGTAGTTCACAGAAATCGACTTTAGAAACTCTTACAGCATCTGGTTATGATGCTATCGCAGTTGCACCTATCGATGCAAGCGAGCTGGTGAAAACCGTTGCTTCAGCTAAAAAGCGCGGCGTTAAGATGCTTGTTTGGGATTCTGGTTTAGCGAAAGATGATTCAATCGAAACTTTTATTGCAACGGACAATTATCAAGGCGGAGTGTTATGTGGCCATGCTTTAGCAAAGGCTCTTGGAGAAAAAGGCACTGTTATCATGTTGCGTTATGTAGAAGGTTCTGCAAGCACAACTAAGAGAGAGCAAGGTTTCCTCGATACAATCAAAAAGTATGAAGGGATCACTTATAAAGAGATCAATCAGCGCGGTGGAAATGATGAAGCGACTGCGAAGACGGCTTCTGAAACTATTTTGCAGAGTAATAAAGACAGCATAGACGGTATTTTTTGTCCAAATCAAACTACGACTGAGGGTATGCTCTTAGCACTTAAGCAATTGAAACTAAATGGCAAGATAAAACTTGTTGGTTTTGACTTCAACTCGGCTATTGCAGATGCAATAAAAAGTGGCGACCTATATGGTACGGCAGCACAGAATCCTTTCAGAATGGGTTACTTAGCAGTGACCAAAGCGATTGAGACTCTAGAAGGTAAAACCATTGATAAGCGTGTTGATACAGGCGTAACGATCGTTACTAAAGAAAATATTGATTCTGCAGAAATGAAAGAAATCCTTTTCCCTAACTACGAGAAGTGGATCAGCGAGTCAGACAAATAGTCGAGTAAATCTGTATGGCTGAAATTCTACATTTACAAAATATCCATAAACGCTTTGGGCCAGTTCATGCTCTCAAAGGAGTAGAACTTATCGTCTACCCGGGAGAGGTTCATGCTCTTATTGGCGAGAACGGTGCGGGTAAAAGTACGATGATGAAAGTTCTTTCTGGAGCGCACCAAGCGACAGAAGGCGACATCTTACTAGAAGGCAAGCCATATAAGCCTATGACTCCAAATCAAGGCAGAAATGCTGGAGTAGCGATGATTTATCAGGAGCTAACTTTGGCTCCAAACTTGACGATTGAAGAAAATATTACCCTTGGGGTAGAGAAGAGTAAGCTTGGTATTGTCAAACACGAAAAGACCAAAGTTAAAGAAGCTCTAGATCTTCTTGGAAAGTCTCATTTATCGCCAGATACCAAGGTGATGGACCTAAATATTGGTACTCAACAGTTAATTGAGATAGCTCGGGCGATAGTGGCAGATGCCAAGATCATCATCATGGATGAACCAACGAGTTCTTTATCTCGTGAAGATACAGAAAGTCTTTTTAAAGTCATTAATAAGCTGAGAGATCGTGGAATCGCGATTATCTACATCAGCCACTTTTTAGAAGAAGTGAAAGAGATCTCTGACCGGTACACAATTTTGAGAGATGGCATGACTTGTGGGACAGGAATGCTTAAAGATGTTTCAGTACCGCAAATTGCTGAAATGTTGGTGGGCCGCTCTTTGGAGAACATGTATCCGCATGTACCTCATGAAATAGGCGCGAAGGTCCTAGATGTCAAAAAAGTTCGCGGTATAAGCTTACCAAAAGAGGCTTCTTTTGAGCTACGCCAAGGAGAGATATTTGGCATATTTGGTCTTGTTGGAGCAGGTCGTTCTGAGATGCTCAGGTGCATATTTGGTCTTGACCAACTAGTTAGCGGAGAAGTTCATATTGGCAACGACAAGCACCATGCAGGTGGTATAACTCCTAAAAAGTCTTTGAACGCAGGTTTGGATCTTTGTAGTGAAGATCGTAAGACAGAAGGCCTCGCTCAGGATATGAGTATTGCCGTAAATACGACTTTATCTGCTTTATCCAAAGAAAGCAATAAAGGTTTTATCAATTTATCAGACGAGAAAATTATTGCAGACAAATGGGCTGAAAAGTTACAGACTAAGTGTCACTCGACATTAGATCCTATGACGACATTATCGGGTGGTAATCAGCAAAAAGTGGCTATCGCACGACTCATGAATCATGACAGTGATATTTTATTTTTTGATGAACCTACTCGTGGAATTGATGTAGGTAGCAAAGCGGAAATATATAAACTCATTCAAGAACTTGCTGCACAAGGTAAGTCAATAGTTATGGTTAGTTCTTACCTACCAGAGCTACAAGGGACATGTGATACTATGGCAGTGATGTATCGAGGAGTCTTAAGTCCAAAACTAGATACTTCGGAGTGGACTAAGCATAAAGTTATGATGTATGGAACGACAGGTCAGTTGACCTGATTAAGGAATTTTTATGAAAGAAAAACTAAAAAGTAAGTTATCCCTTCTCCTGCCATTTATAGGTCTTTTATTTGTTATTGCAGTTATTGCTGTCTTTATTTTACTGCGAAGCCCTGACAAGTTTTCTATCTTTTTTGGCTCTTACAATGCTCAGTTGATCCTCAAGCAAACTGTTATAGTTGGTATCGGTGCTCTTGGAATGACCTTGGTCATAATAAGTGGAGGCATAGACCTTTCTGCTGGTTCAGTCATTGCTTTAGGTTCTGTGGTTTTTGCGACTGTCCTGAAGAGTGGTGCTGTCGACGGAGCTGTTTCGACGGGCATTATTTGTTTGGCTTTCATCGCAACTGTGGCAGCATGCTCTGCAGTAGGAGGTGTGAATGGAGTTATAACCGCAAAGTTTGGTTTTATGCCATTTATAGTGACTTTAGGAACAATGCAAATTGCGCGTGGTGTTGCGAAGTGGGTCGGGAATAATGAACGTGTACGAACTCCGGATAATGCTTTTCAATCATTTATGGATCCAACCCCTGACCCATCTTGGTTAATCTTCTCTCCTGGAGTTTGGATTATGATTATCCTTACGATCATTGTTGCGATTGTGCTCAAGTACACTGTCTTTGGCCGCTATGTTTATGCGATCGGCTCAAATGAAGATACAGCACGCTTGTGTGGTATAAATGTTGAGAAATATAAGATTTTAATTTACGTATTCTGTGGAGCCTTAATTGGTGTTGCTGCATGTATGGACTATGCAAACTTAGGAAGTGGTAACCCAGTTGGCTCTATAGGTTTAGAACTAAATATAATTGCCGCAGTTGTTATTGGTGGTGCTTCATTAAATGGTGGCGAAGGAAGTGCACTTGGATCAATAATCGGTGCATTAATAATGGCGATTTTAGTTAATGCTTTTACGACTCTCAGTATCCAACAGTATGTTCAAGAAATCATCATTGGTATCATTATAATTGTAGCTGTTGGTATAGATAAACTGAAGCATCGTAAAACTGCTTAAGAGTTTAGCGCTTGTAAACTCTTATATAGTTTTTGAATCTCAGGTACCTTGCAGTTATTTTCCAAAGCAAGCTTTATTGGCTCTTCATAAATTTGTGAAATTTCTAAAGGACGCTTTGCTTCATAGTCAAGCATCATACTTGGTTTGTAAGGTCCTAGATTATCCGTCAGAGTAAGGGTTTGGTTGGCGAAGTCTTTTTCTATAATTATCCCATCGATATGAGCGATACTTATGACTTCTAGGATAATCTTTTTCGCGAGATCTCGAGTTTCTGTATTTTTCACTATCTTATCTGTATCTTGATTGAAGACAGTGGTTAAGCCATTGAATGGTATATTCCAACACAGCTTGCGCCATCTTACTTCGAGAATATTAGCGTGAAGCTCTATATCAATATTTGCTTTAATAAATAGTTCACTCAATGAGTTAAGTGTCATGACACTTTCATTTCGCTGAGACTCTCCAAGTAAGATTGTTTCATAGTTTATATGTTGAATGAGCCCAGGACCTATTTTATTGACTCCAACACGACAAAGACCACCAAAGATAGGATTGTTGGGAAATAGCAGCTTTATGTCTTTATCTGGGTTTAAACCATTTTGTAAGCTGAGGAAAGTCGATTTTTCATGAACAATAGGTGTCAGTAACTCTTCGAGTAAATGATTACTTGTTGTTTTTAAGCATATAATGATGAGGTCGCACTTGGGCATGTCCTTGGTACAGTTCCAGGCATTTACTTTAGGTAGGATTATATCGCCTTGGTCAGACTGTATCTTCAGACCATGTGCTTTAACATGTTCATAGTCCGAATTGAGTAGGAAGTGTACTTCATTTGAGCCTAGAGCTAGCTTCGCCCCATAGTAACCACCAATTGCTCCAGTGCCGATGACGCCAATCTTCATCCGAAGTTTAGACCGCACTCATCTTCATAGAATTCATCGATTTGGAAATCTTCAGGCTTTTTAGAAGCATCTACAGCCAGTTCGTCGGCGCGATTATTCATTTCATTATCGGCATGACCTTTAACCCAGAAAAACGAAATTTTGTGTTTAAGAAGTAGAGTATCTATTTCTTTCCAAAGGTCGGAGTTTTTGACAGGTGCTTTAGATGCACTTTTCCAATCTTTGTTTTTCCAGTTGGCTAGCCAGTTTTTATTAATTGCTTCGCAGATGTATTTACTGTCAGTATAGAGTTTGACTGAACAGAATTCTTTTAGAGACTTCAAAGACTCAACTACAGCGAGCATCTCCATGCGGTTATTTGTCGTGTGTCGAAATGAACCAGAGATCTCTTTCTTATGTTGCTTATACTGCATGATAGCACCATAGCCACCGGGGCCAGGGTTGCCTCGGCAAGCACCGTCTGTATGAATGATTATCTCTTTCATTAGAAGTCTTTTTGATGTGCTTTTAGTAAGCTTAGAGCGCGTTTCATGAAAGACTGTATAACATCACGAGTTCGTGGGTTGTCAGTGTAGCTTATATGAAGATCTGCCGGAGCAATTCTTTTTTGAGGGATGGCGACTAAACCATATTGCTCGAGTAGGAAGTTTGGTGGCTTTATCGCAAAACCAACTCCTAAATTCATTGAGATGTACTTTAAGGCAGTGGCGATAGAGTTTGTTCCCGCACTGTAGCTTGGAGATAGACTTATTTTCTTCAGCTCTTCTGAAAGTTTTTGCATACCACCAGTATTCTCTTGGAGGGCAACCCACTTGGTGTTCATGAGTGCAGTTTCAGTCCAAGTTATTTTCTTGGCAAACTCGTGTTCCTTGGGAACTATGATGCAGTATGGAAGTGTTAGTATGAGTTCACTTATCACTGCTCTTGATCTAGGTGGAGCTTCAGAAGAGATGACTAAATCGAGGTCTCGAGTAAGAAGCCTTCTATAAGGATCATTTCCTTCTAATTCAAAAACTTGCGTAAGGATATTTGGAAACTCTTCAATCAAGCCCGGGAGTATTTCAGGGATGTAATGGTCTGAAATAAGTGCTGCACAACCTATTCTTAGTCGAGTTCTATGCATGCCTTTTAGTTCGTCTTCGATAGTCGCTAGTTTCTCCATGAACGGTGCCATGGTGTCGAGAAGAACTCTTCCAGCTTCTGTTAATTCGAATGGACGTCTTTCAAAAAGTTTTACACCTAAACTTGTTTCGAGCGATTTCACTTGTTGGCTAATAGCCGGCTGCTGAATTGAGTAAGGGATAACTTTCACAGCTTGGGAGATGCCTTGAGCTTCGGCAACATAGTAAAAAAGTTCTAGGTGATGCAGGTTTATATTCATAGCTTTTAGCGAATATTTTGGGCGCCAACTTCACGCTCTTGGAAGAGGAGAATGGCAGTGATGTAAAATATGGCGATAAGATTTAAGAAATAGATAAATGAGTTAATGACATAACTCATCGGGATTGGTTTACCAACACTAATAGGGTCAGCCATCCAAAATTCTTGCCAGTTAGGAATGATGGCATAAATGAAGCCAGCAATAATGTTACCTTCGGAAGCAGAAAGACCGAATAAGTATGGAGACATAAGTCCAAGCATAAATATGAAAAAGCTGACGGTTAGGTTGCCGACGAAACTGACAATAGTAGAGAGTGCGGTAGAGATAACTCCCATAGCAATGATCGCCATAGAAAGCAACAGAAGGGCAATAGCCGTTTGGCTTTGGAGTCCAACGACTTTATCGTGATCTGGTCTAAAGTGTGCAAACGCAGCCCAAGCAGGTATAGCGATTAATAAAAAGTAGATGATATGCTGAGAAAAGTTTCTATGCGCTAAGTAATTTTGGCCAGCAGCGTATAAAAGGCCAATAACCATGACTATGAAGTAACCCCAGAAGAGTATTTGGTCGAAACGGAATTGATCAATAGCAACTCTTACAGCAATGAGTGTACTTAAACTGCAGAGAAAACAGTAGACGATCATAACGCCGCAGATACCGGTTATTTTAGCTGAAATAAATAAAGGGCGGCTTATAGGCTTGGAAAGAACGAGTAGAGCCGTGCCATTTTTGATTTCACGGTAAATGGCATTACTGGCACAGAGAACAGCGGTAATCATACCGAACATCATCATCGTTGCCATGTCACTGTCGCGAACAAGTTTTTCTTGTGCTCTAAATACGAATAGAGCGAAGGCCGGCATGAGGCCGTTTAGGATAAGGCTAAGCAGCAGAAGCACAACATATACAGGCTCCCGCAAGCTCTCCTTGAAGGTATTTCTTGCGATATTGAAGAATACCGAAATCATTTTTTAATTACTGAGCAGGGACGATTAGTTTTGGCTCGGATGGAGCTGATGGCGCCGTGTAACCTTTGACTGTATTTGAACGAACTAGCTCGTCGAGAAGTTCGATATAGTCATCAGCTAAACCAGAGTAACCTGTAAGTTCTTCAACTTGCCAAGCGATAACGCGCCAATCTTCGTCATCAAATATATATGTTTTGATGTTAGGATTGATCTGTTTGATATATCTTTTAGATACATACGTGTCGTTACCTAGAACAATGACGTGCATAGGGTTTGAGAAGTTGATGAAGTTTGCAAACTTATTGTCGTCGATAACCATAAGTTGCTTGTCTGGCCCTTTAACATAAAGCTTAGTGTCAGCTTTGTTGCCAGGAAGTTCGATGATTGGTTGATTGTTTCTGATTTGTAGAAATTCTGCAAGAGGTCTGGATTCAAAATTATTTGAAGTAACAATGATAGTAGTTATTTCGTCTTTATCATTTGGTAAACCCGCACATCCTGTCGAAACTATATAAAAAATTGTCAGGAATAAAAAATTGACGATAACTTTCATTTTATTGGAAATCCTTTTTGAAACCATTTTAAATTGACTGCTCTACAGTTGTCAAATAGACAAAATCATGTCTACTATAGCCTTATAAAATTGTATTTTAAAGCAGGAAGAAAGATTGAGTTCTCCAGAACCTAAAAGTTTTTTTGAAGTTAGCGAGGGCAAGTTAGCGAAAACCGCAATATTTGTGAGCGGTTCAGGGACAAATGCTGAGAAAATCTTAGAAGATTGGCAACAGAATAAAGATGAAAGGCATTATGTGCCTTGTTGTATAGTTACTGACCGACCAGAAAGGTGTCGTGCTCGTGAGATCTCTGAAAAGTATAAGGTCGAATTAGTCGAGTTAGATATATTTGAGTTTTATAAAAGTCGTGGACTTCAGTCTATTTCTTTAGCCTCTGAAGAAGGTCGAAAAATTCGAGAAGACTGGACGGTTGCACTATATGAGGAGATCAAAAAGTATGATTTAGACTTTGGGATATTTGCTGGTTTTGTTCCTCTTTGCAACATTACAAATTATTTTCCTTGCCTCAATGTTCACCCTGGAGATTTAACAGTTTGTAACGAAACTGGTGAGCGTTTGTTGATCGGTCTTCACACTCTTCCTGTTCATCATGCTTTTCAAAACGGTTTGGACCATATGCGCAGCAGTGTAATTGTTGCAAAAGCTTATGAAGAAGATGGCGATGGTATGGACGAAGGTCACATCATTGGTATCTCGGAAGAAGTATTATTTGATTTTAGTAAGATTTCAGCCAACGATCTGCAAGATACTTATGAGCAGAGACCGAAAGAAAAACCGCAGGGTGGTTGGCAAGATGACTACCAAAAGTTTCTTTCTGATAATCAAGAAAAATTGAAGGTTGACGGAGATTGGGTAGTATTCCCAAGTACTGTAGCAGACTTTGCAGAAGGGAAATTTGGCTACATAAAAGAAAGTCTTTTCTATAAATCTGGTCAAAAATGGTTGCCGATTGACGTCATTGAGTATAGTAAGTCTGGCAAAGAAATCTTTTTTTGAATTTTTTGATTGGAAATAAAGCTTGAATATAGCAAATAAAATAACAATGAGCCGTATCTTTTTGACGGTTGTATTTGTGATCCTCGCATCGATGGAGTCAGAAGCATGTCGTTGGGCTGCTTGGGGCGCTGGTTTTCTTGCTGCTATTTCTGATGTTTTAGATGGATACCTTGCTAGGAAGTATGAGTTAGTTACTGATTTTGGTAAGTTGATGGATCCACTAGCTGATAAGATCTTCGTTTCTGCGGCATTCATCGTTCTTGTCGAAAACAACATCGTTCCTGGTTGGATTGTCATAATCATAGTTTCTCGAGAGTTCGCAGTTACAGGTTTGAGACTGCTGGCGGCTCAGAAAGGAAGAGTTATCTCTGCTGCAGTAGGCGGCAAAGTCAAAACTTTACTTCAATTTATCTACCTTGGTACAGGTGGAGTTGTTTGGGGCTTATATGGTCAAAAAGGCCTTGGCGCTATAACGGCAGAACCTGTATTGTACTGCATGTCTGGCTTAATGATTGCAACCGCTGTCGTAACTGTTTATACTGGTTATGAATACTTTGTAAAAAACAAAGAATTGTATTTAGAAAGTATCTAAACCTACAAACAGACGTAAATGGTGCAGTTATGTGTCGCTTTAAGATAGTGATGATTCTCTGTGTCTTTTTTGTGGCTTCAGTTAGTGCACAAGAAGAGATGACAGTAGAAGAAAAGTCAGCAATAGATGAGCAAGTCTCAATTGCTGTTGATCTCGCAGTGTCAGAAAATGTAACACCACTATTGGTTGCAAAGTCTTTAAATTTAAAATTCCCTCCTGATTTACCTAAGAAATCAACCGATCAGTTAGAAAAAGAACTCGAGCTTATCGTGTCAGAAAAAGTAGATAAGAAGTTCCCACAGTCAATTATCGATATACATAAAAAAGATGCTTATAAAAAGTATCCACTGTATAAGAAGGGTGACAAGGTAACCGTGCGTATTCGACCTACAGGAAGGCTAGCAGTGGTTTCTGGGGAGTATCGAGGAATCAACCGTCATGGTGAGTTGCGGATAGGCTCATATGATGTTCCGAAAGTCGATATGACTGAAGATGTCATGGTTTATTTTGATAAAGAACTTTCGCAGAAAAAACTTAAAAAATATATAGAGAATAAGCTTTTTTATTATCATGAAGATCGCAAAACCTACAGAAAAGCTTTAACTCCAAGAGAGCGCTTAAAGCTCTATAAAGCATCTGGTTATTATCCTTTTGAGAAAAAGTTTGTTCCTGCGGATGTTTATTTAAAGAAATCCGTAGAAATAAGTAAGAAAAAGTACCGTGAAAAAATGACTGTGATTCTTCAGGAAGCAGAGTACAGAAAAAAAGGTTTCATTAAGAAAGAAGGGAAGTGGGTTAAAGAAGTTGAGGGGTTAATTTCTTTTAATAACGATGAAAGTGTTGAAGAAGGAGCCGAAAGTGAACCTTCAGTGGAAGAGAAAATCGAATCCGAAAAACTTCCAGTCCGAAAAAGAGAACCGTTATTTGACAACTCTTTTTACGATCCAGATTTTTAAATAGATGCGAATTATTTTATAAACATATGAAAAGAATTTTAATTACCGGTGCTTCCGGACAGATAGGTACAAACCTCAGTTTTAAGCTTAGGGAAATGGGTTATGACGTTTTTGGTGTAGATAAGAGACCAAACTCATGGACTGACGAATTTCCGACTTTGCTTCAAGATTTATCTTCTACTTTTAGAAGTCATGATGGTGGCATAGGAAACGTTGATTATGGTCAAGTTGATTTAGTTGTTCACTTAGCTGCAAATGCGAAAGTGCATGAACTGGTGGAGCATCCGGAAAGAGCTTTTGATAATTTCATGATGACTTT
>JAJPOQ010000043.1 GCA_021232515.1 Lentisphaeraceae bacterium | reverse complement strand
TTTTTGCCCACAAACAGATATTAATGATGCGGCGGATGCGACGAACCCATCAACATAAGTATGTACTGGGGTATCAATTTGCTTGATGACGTCACAAACATAAAATGCTGGCATAAGTGCGCCTCCACCACTTTGTATATGATTTTTGAAGAGACTTTTGATACAGCCCCTTTGAGTGGGCGGCACAGGATTCGAACCTGTGACCTTCTGGGTGTAAACCAGACGCTCTAACCAACTGAGCTAGCCGCCCGTTAAGCGTGACAGATAATACTCTCGGTTGAAAAACAATCAAGCACGTTTTTCATAAAAAAAACCAAGAAATTTAGAATCTCTTTTTTCAGTTTCTTTAAGCTCCTAAAAGCAATAGATTTAGCACTAAATCTCTATCCAAAGTCAAGATCTCAACTGTTGCCTTATTCTTGATCAAATTGTTACCATTACAAATTTCTTACCTTTCAATAATAGACTAATTGGGCCACTAGGCTAATATAAACATGATTGATATGAGGCTGGCCCTTGATTGAGGGCTGCAATTAATTGGGCTAAACTACACAAATAATGACAAAAATGACAAAAATACATTTGACATTTATGTGCTTTTATTATTAGAGTAGTTACTAGGGAAACTAAAGGAGGCACCCATGGCTATGACCCCGGAAAGAGCTGGCGAACTTTGCCAAAACATTAAAAGTGAACTTTCAAAAGTTATCGTCGGACAAGACGAAGTTATCAACGAATTAATCATCAGTTTATTTTCCAAAGGGCACTGCTTACTTATAGGTGTTCCTGGACTCGCAAAAACTCTCTTAGTAAAATCTTTATCTGAAGTGTTGGGTATATCATTCAATCGCGTTCAGTTCACTCCAGACCTTATGCCTTCTGACATAATCGGCGCAGACTTAGTTTCTGACCAAGGCGGCAAAATCACTTTTGAGTACCAAGAAGGTCCTATATTCACAAACTTACTTTTGGCTGATGAAATAAACAGAACTCCTCCAAAAACTCAGGCAGCTCTTCTTGAAGCCATGCAAGAAAAGAAAGTTACAAGTGGCGGTAAAACTCGTGAACTGCCAAAACCATTTTTAGTTGTTGCAACTCAAAACCCTATTGAGCAAGAAGGTACTTACCCTCTTCCTGAAGCTCAACTTGACCGTTTTATGTTCTCTCTAAATGTTGGTTACCCAACTATTGAAGAAGAACGTCAAATCGTTAAACAAACAACTATCAATCAAACTATAGAGCTTCAACAAGTTGTAACTCTTGAAGAAATAAAAGAGATACAGACACTTGTTCGCGATTTACCAGTTTCTGATCACGTCATCAACTATGCCGTTGACCTTTCTTCTGCAAGTCGCCCTGACAATGAAAAAGCTGTCGATGCAACTCGCAATTTTATCGACTGGGGCGCGGGTCCAAGGGCATCTCAATACATGATCCTTGGGGCAAAGGCAAGAACTCTTCTAGAAGGACGATTGACTCCTGAAGTACACGACGTTCAAAATGTTGCAGCTGCAGTTCTTCAACACAGAATTGTTGTGAACTACAAAGCTACCGGCCAAGGCCTAACTGCTGTCGATGTTACCAAAAAGCTAATCGAGCAAGTCAAAGAAGAAACTTACGCTTAAACCACTAAGGGGCTACAATGAAGGGAGATAACAAAGCTACCATTCTCGACCTCGAAGAAGTTAGTAAGTTAGATAACTTACTTGTCTTCGCGAAATCTATCGTCGATGGTTACTTCAGTGGAAGGCACAAAGCGATCAACTATGGTTGTTCCGCTCAGTTCAAAGACTATAAAGCCTACCAACCTGGAGATGACATAACGAACATCGACTGGTCGCTCTATGGACGTACAAAAAAACTGTACACCAAGCACTACGACAATGAAACAGATATGGTTGTTTACCTCATCGTCGATATGAGTGCACCTATGGGCTATGGTGACAAAAGCTCAAAGTGCCTTTTAGCTTCTCGCATAGCAGCAGCTCTAAGTTATCTCATGATTAACCAAGGCGATAAAGTTTCACTGGTTCTCTTTGATACCAAAATCAATTCCTTTACTGCTCCAGGTGGAACTCGCAAGCACCTTTACTCTCTTGTTGACCAACTTGAAACCTCAAGGCCATCTTTGAAAACAGATCTTTGTGCTGCTTTAGAGCAATGCCAAGGTCTGTTTAAAAAGCGTGGTCGTTTGGTTATCCTTTCAGATTTCTGGGGACAAGACAGTAAACTCTTTGATACCCTCAGCTTATTCCTTCACCAAAAATATGAAATCCTTCTCATGCAAATAATCGATGATGATGAACTTAAACTTCCAGAGTATGACAACATTTGTTTTGTCGACATGGAAAGCGGTGAAGAAATACAAATTGAGCCTGGAGAGATACGAAAACAGTATCAGAAGAATATGCAGTCCTTTCTAGACAACTTAAGCTCTCAATCCGAATCCAGAAAAATAAAATATAGTTTAATAAATACCAAAAACCCATATATCGAAGCTATCGAAAGTTATCTTGGTTTTAGGAAGGAGTCTTAATGAATTTCGCAAACTTAGGCTCGTTGTTATTTATACTCCCCCTTTTAGCTTTACCGGTCATTATTCACGTAATGAACAAGAAGTTCCCCCAAAGGATTAAATTTTCGGATATATCTTTGATCAAGAAGTCTTTAAAAGAAAGATCTAAACTCTTTCGCTTAAGACACATCATTCTTTTATGTTTAAGAACAGTCATCCTACTCTTTATATTGTTCTGTTTTCTACAGCCTTTGCTCAATAAATTTGGTTCAGACGGGACTAAAAATAATGATGGCCGAAACATCATCATTCTTTTTGATAACACCCTAAGCATGCAGTACAAAGGCGGTGGCATAACTCCTAAACAGCAAGCGCTAGTTGAAGTCGAAAAGATAATTGACTCAAGTTCATCAAAAGATAAAATAAACCTAATCACTATCGACCATCAAACTCAAACTTGTTTTGATCTGCCATCGATCAATCATAATGAACTTTTAGCTTACGCGAACTCTTTAAAAGATTCTCTAAATGCAGGAAATATGGACCGTAGTCTGGCTGCTCTAGCTCGGCAAATACGTAAAGTAAAAAGTGAAGTTGAGGTTTATGTCATTTCAGACTTTCAAAGAAGTAATTTCTCAGAAGCAAAATTCAACGAACTCACTGGCGATATAAAACTTTTCTTTGTTGATGTAGCAATTAAACCAAGCAATAACCGAGCTATAACAGGCGTAAAAATTCACGACAAAAACATCATCGCTGGCAAACCAGTTACAGTTGATGTCCATATAGCCAACAATTCAGACAAAGAACTAGAAGATCGACTAGAAATAGTTTTAAATGATAAGCAATCATTTTTCTACGATGTTAAAGCTGAGCCTTGGAGTGTTCTCGATGTAAGAGTTTCTCTGCCAGTTCCTGGTCGTGGCATTCACTTTGTAAAAGCAATGATCTCACCTGACGATCTACCACAGGACAACAACTTTTACTTTAATCTAAACGCTACTGACAAAGAAGAAATAGCTCTTATTTGTGACGCCCCAGAAGAAATAACTAGTACCAACTACCTAATCCAAGCTGCTCTTAACCCTTATAGAAATATGACGGGTTCTCTGCTACCAAAAGTTATCAATTCACAAAACCTAAACTCAATTCATCTGGCAACTACAAACAAGATATTCATAAGTAGTACAAATAGGCTTTCTTCAACTGCCTGTCGACTACTGAGTAACTTCATGAGCAAAGGTGGCAGTGTTATCTACTTCCTCGATGGCGACAACGATGCTATGAATCTTAAAAACCTTGAGAAAGAGTTACCAAGCCAGCTACCTTTTACAGCTAGTTTAAAATTGACTTCAAGTAATCTACCCGGAGGTCGCATCCAAATTCGCTCTGGTCATTTTAAGTCTAAGTATCTCAAACTCTTCAGAGGTGAAGCTCGAAAACGATTAAGTGAACTCGACTTTTACGAGTACTACCAAGCGACTCCCGGAACTACCGGCAAAATCCTTCTAAGTTATGCTGAAGGAACTCCAGCGATGGCAACCGTCAATATTGGTTTTGGTAACTTACTTTTGTGTAACTTCTCCATCCGCGAATCTGGCAGCAACATCTCCGCTCAAAAGATATTCCCTGCTTGGATTCATGAGATAACCAACAACATCTCAAACGAAGCAAAAACATCTGAAGTCTTTGAAGTTGGCAACCATCTTCAAAAAGAAGTTTGGGCTGATGAACTTAAAGCGAATAGTTTTACCGATCCAAATGGAGAGAAACTCAGGTTAAAAGTTCGCGATATAAATAACAATCGACTACTTATTTCCTTTACCCCCTACTCTCCTGGTCACTATAAATTGATGAGTGGAAATCAAGTAAAGTACTCATTTCCTGTAAACTCAAGTCCAGATGAAGCTGACTTAAGACAGATCGATATAAACAAGATGCCAACGAGCATCTCTACCCAAGCATTTTCGGTTAAAGGCAAAGAACAATATGAAGAACTTAAAAGTGGCAAAAAGATCTTTCATTGGTTTCTCCTAGGTGCTCTCGCTTTACTGTTCAGTGAACTCTTACTTTTCCGCTTCTTCAGGAGGTTGGCACTATGATCGTTTATAACCCTATATTAAATGTCGGACTCATCGTCATAATTATGGTGAGTTTAGTTACTATGACGGTCTTCACTTACCTCAAAGTTGCTTCGAGTCTATCAACTGCAAAGAAATCTCTTTTGATTAGCTCTAGGCTTCTGGCGTATGCACTTATTGGTTTGATACTTCTACAACCCTCTCTTCAGAAAAATGATCCTCTCCAAAAAGAGCGTCAAAGTGCAGGCATAATGATCGATGTTTCAAAAAGTATGAAACAAGCCGATGTTAAAGGTCAAAAGCGAATCGACTATGCTAAAAACTTAGCTTTAGAAGAAACCAACTCAAAAGATCTTCCTCTAAAATTTTACAGTTTTGATAGCAAAGCAAAAGATCTGACTAAAAACAACCTGGAGCTACTTACGGCAAACGGCAAAGACACTCGTATACACGACTCCCTAAAAGATCTATTTATGAAACAAGACAACTACAGTATGAAAACTCTCGTTTTACTTACTGATGGTCATGACTTTCAAGAAGAAGACATAGCAACAACTGCTCGTTTAGCCCAAAGCCGACACTGTAAGATCTTTGCTTTACCAATAGGCAATAAAGGTCGAGTCCGAGACCTTCACGTTCAGCTAAGTGCTTCACAAAACATCATTTTCAAAGGGAATAAAGTTCAACTTACCGCTCACCTCCGCGCCCTTTCGTGCGAATATGAAAAGGTGAATGTAACTCTTTATAAAAATGGCGAGAGTATTGAAAATAGAGTCATTAACCTTTCAAACAAAGCTGACCACGCCATCAACTTTTACTCTCTTGAAGAACAAGAAGGCATTGTCGATTATGAAGTTAAAGTCACTGAACTTGATGCCGAAGTTGATCACGATAATAACAAGTACTCAATTTTTGTAAACTGTATCGACCGCCAGATAAGAGCCCTACTTCTTGAAGGTGAACCTCACTGGGATAGCACTTTCCTTAAAAGATTTCTCAATAAAAATAAGATGGTCAATCTAGACTCTTTCACTCACTACCGCAAAGGCAAAGTCAGTTCTCTAACAGTTAATCCAAACACGACACTCCCTCTTTACTTAGAAGAGTATAAAAACTACGACATAATCCTACTCGGTAAAAAGATAGAGAATCTTCTCGGACCTCAAGCGATCATATCCCTTAAAGAGTACGTCAACAACAATGGTGGTGTCCTTATTTTCACTAGAGGAAATGCTTTTGACACTGAAGTAGGTCAATCAATCCAACCAGTTGAGTGGGATGAAGCAGGCTTTAGTAATGTAAAACTAAAAGAAACTTCTGAAGGACGTAAACTCTCACTGCTTAAACAAGTTACACAAATAGAAGAAGATGATCATAGAGCCGTTATACCTGAGCTCACTCTAACAAGAAAAGTCGCAATCAAGAAACCTTTTTCAAAATTCCTCGCTATAGCTGAAGATGAAAATAGTGACTCCGCTCAAGCTCTTGTTTATCGACGCTTTGGAAAAGGCCAAGTTATGAGTTTTGGTGTCGAAGGTTTATGGCAGTGGCGCTTCAACAAGATGTATGACTCTCAACTAGACTACTATGCGTCTTTTTGGGACCAATCACTTATCTGGTTAATTCACAATAGTGAGTTTATTCCAGGTAGTGACTTCACCTTCCGTCAGGATGCATCAAATATAGAACTCGGCCAAAAAGTTAACTTCCGCTTTAGTGTGAGGAATGCGACAAAAATCCCGAAACAAAACCCGACCGTCGTTATCCAGTCAAAGAATGGTCAGCGCTACGAAGTTAACTTAAACAACAAAGACCTCGAAGCTACTCATAGATTTACAGGAAGTTTTACAGCCCCTGAACGAGGCCGTTATGAAGTTAGTCTTCTTGATCCAGATGGAACCAAACACGAAAATAAGTTTCTCGTTTCATTTAATTCTCTTGAAGAAAAAGAAGTCGGTATCGACCCTGACTATCTAAATTCTCTTTGCCAAGCAACTGGCGGAAGACTAATCAAAGCTGAAGAACTCAAAGAGATCCATAAACTTACCGATCCCAAAGCTGAACAGGTCGAACACCAAAGAATTTATCTAGAGTCTATCTGGGATACAGCAAGCCTTATGTGGCTTATCTGCCTATTTCTAGGTATCGACTGGTACTTCAGAAGAAAATGGGGGCTTTGTTAGAGGATAATTATGAAAAATCTAGAAAACTTACTCAAAGAAGCAGATCGCAAAAAGCAGATTCATAAAGCATCGAGCTTATTCTTTATTTCGTTAAAGTATTTACTTATCGCTTTTATTCTTCTACTCTCTGCGGACATCATCTGGCATCTGGATTCACAACAGAGAATCAATGGTCTTTATGGCTTCATTGCTATACTTGCCATCACACTGGGCAGCTTATTTTTAAAAGCCTTTTTCACGAAAAGAAGTTTAAAAGCGACTGCTCGTGAAATAGAAGATTCTGAAAAGTCATTTGGCTCAAAGTTAATCAATACCCTCGATTTATCCGAACAACTAAATTCTGGGAAGCTTCAGGGGAATCAAGCTGTTTTTGCTCAAAAGGCAATCGAGCAATACACTGAAGACGTTCCACGGAATTCATTTATTGACGCGATAAACCCGAAAACCCTCTTCCGTGAAGTAAAAAGGTCATTTATTTCTCTAGCCTTTATTTGTCTTCTACTCATACCCGTAAAGCACATAGTTGAACTGGAGCTTTTAAGATTTTTTGATCCATATGGAGATCACCCGGCATTTTCACTTACAACTTTAACTATAAGTAGTCCTGGGGATGACACACAGAAAGTTATCTATGGAAAAAGCACCGTTATAAATGTTAGTGTTTCTGGTCATAAGCCTGAAGAAGTCTTTATTTCATATTACCCTAAAAACAAACCTGAAGAAATAAACACTTTACCGATGTTTAATAAAGGTGAAGCCGGCTTTACGCAGCAAATAGACAATATTAAAAATGAAATAGTTGTTTTTGCTCACACTGCCAATAAACGCTCAACCAGTAAGAAAAGAAGTATAGGCTTAATTCTTACTCCGCAGATTCTCGATGCAACCGTAACTGTGACCCCTCCAGCATACACCAAGCGCGATAAAGTGAGTAAGCCTTACAACTTTAAAAATGTAACTGCTCTTAATGGTAGTAAAATAGAGTTTACTTTAAATTCTAACCGACCTCTCAAAGAAGGAACTATAGAAAAAGTTTCTTCTGACAAAGAAGAGAAGATTATGTTAACAAAACTCGAAGAAGCTGCCGTTAAAGGAGGCTTCCAAGTCGAAGAGAACAGTCGCCTTAGATTTAGCGTTGTCGATATAGCAGGAAACAAGTCTCACGAATTCCTAAAAGGCAGCGTTACTGCAACTTACGATAGAGCCCCAACCGTTAGCATAATTAGTCCAGAAAAAGACTCTTTCGTAACTGAAGACTTTCTACTAAAAATCAAGGTTTCTGCTAGCGATGATTATGGCATAAAAGAGCTCAGGCTTCATAGAGCTCTAAATGGCTTCTATGGTCCCCCACTCACTTTCATCCCTGAAGATGATACACTACAAAGCTACACCGAGGTAGTTGAGGTAGATATACCGACTGTCGGAGTTGTTCCTGGCGACGTCATCTCTATCTATGCTGACACCATTGACAACTCTCCAAAAGGACAAGCAGCTATAACACCAGTACTCCACTTAAAAGTAGTTTCCGTAAAGCAGTATAACGAATACTTAAGAGAACAGTCTGCCGTTGATGAGATAATTGGCAAATATGAAGCTATACAGAACCGTATGCATGACCTTGGTAATGAGCAAAAGAAACTCAATGAAGAAATGAAAAAGCTCAAAGAAAAACTTAAAGATCCAAAATCAGCCAAAGCTGCAGAGAAAAAACTGGCGTCACTGATTCAAAAACAAAACCAGCTAAACTCTCAAATCAAGAAACTAGCGGAAGATATGGAAAAGTTCGGTCGTGACGACCCTCTTTACGACATCGAAAAATCATTTAATGAAGAAATGAAAAAACTAGCACAAGAACTAAAAGAAAGTGTCGATGAGAATAAAAATGAGTTAGAGAAGTTCTCTAAAAGCCTCGATCAAAATAAAGGAAATCCAGACCAACTCATAACGGCGCTTGAGTCTTTAAATGAAGCTGGCCAAAAGCAAAAAAATAAACTTAACAAACAAGAAGAGGAATATACCGACCGAGTTCTTAAAACCATCCTCGACTTGTCTCTTATGGATGCACTCGTCAAAGACTTCAATCGCTTTAAGTACCTCTACCAGTATCAGGTGAAATTAGCCGAGAAAGTCAAAAGGTTTAATGTGATCCGAGACTTAAGTAGAGCCGACGAACTCACGCTAAAAAAACTAGCCGCAGAAGAGAAAATGATCTCCGAAGAACTACAACAACTCGTTGAAGATCTAAAGTATCACGCCGAAGATGCAGAGCTACAGTTTCCTAAAGCAGCAAAAAGTGCTTTCGACTTGGCTGAAAAAATAGAAAAACGTCGACTTATTCCTCTCGCTGATAAAGCTGTAAACTCCATGCTCATTCCTGATGGCCCCGAATCATACCAACTAGTCACAAAGCTCAAAGACGAAATGAAAAAGTTCTTTGAAGATCCAAGTATGAGCGACATGCCTCACGAGCCAAATCCTTATATGAAAAATGAGTTCGATGACTACCTATCTCTTATGACCGGCATGCAACCCGGTGACACTTTCCAGCAGATGTCTCAGTGTAAAAAGTTAGGCATGGGAAGATTTGGACGTGGCCGCAATGGACGTGGAGGCGTTTCGTCTGGTGGCGATGGCACTAGAGATGGTTACAACTCCGGTCCACAAATAGGTCTTCTTGGGAATGAACAACTGGGTAAGAAAGAAGAAAACAGCAAACCTGGAGACGGGGGAAATACAAGAGCTCACTCTGAAGGTCCAGACAACGAAGTAGTAGCAATAAAGCAAGATAAAAAGAACTCTGCCATCAACTCTACCAAAAATGAGGGTGACGCCGTTTCAGCAGAAAATCTAATCAATGGTTACGAAAGTCTTATTGATGCTTATTTTGAAAAAATCACAGGGGAGAACTAATGAAATACTTACTTATACTTTTACTCACACTTGGCGCATATGCCGAAGAGCTCGACTCAAACGGAGTCTTAAACAAAAGCAAAATTGTCTGTGGTAACCTTGTTTACTCTGGTACTCAAAGCTCTGTCTGTTTTGCAAGTAAGTTTTTAACTCGAGTGACAACTGAAACGACCATCCCAGTCCTTCGTTCATTTAAAGATGTTAAACTTAGCTCAAGCGACCTTTTTGAAACTCCGTTTTGCGTCTTTTCTGGTGAAGGAAACTTCACCCTGACTAAAGAAGAAAAAAACAACATGAAAAAGTACCTTGGTGAAGGTGGTTTCATCCTCGCATCTCCTGGTTGCTCAAACAAGAAATGGGATTCCTCACTCAGACAATTATTCAAAGGCCTATTCCCAGAAAATTCATTTAAAAAGATCCCCAAAGACCACCCTATTTTCAGTCTTGTTTACGACGTTAAAGCACTCAACCTTAAAAGTGGAGGAACCGCTAATCTAGAAGGCCTATTTCTAAACGATAAACTCGTCATGGTTTACTCAAAAGAAGGTCTAAATGACGTCAAAAATGCCAAAGGATGTTGCTGCTGTGGTGGTAACGAGATCAATGAAAGTCAGCAAATGAACGTCAATATCTTAACTTATGCACTACTTCACTAAGATGATTACAAACAAATTCATAAGCCTACTACTCTTATTCCTATTTGCCCTCGGGTGCTCGGGTAAAAAAGACAAAGCTATAACGGTTCTCTTCACCTGTGAAACGGAAAGCCGTCTCGAACCTTGTGGCTGCTTTGCGGGCCAGTTTGGTGGCATCGCCCGTATCTCGACACGCATGAAACATTTCAATAAAGGACTTGTTCTTAAAGTTGATGCAGGAGACTCTCTCGGAAGTACCAAAGACTACGACCTACTTATGTACAAACAAGCGCTCAAAGCTTTTGAGCATTTAGACTATAGCGCTTTAAATCTTGGCCAAAATGAAGTGGCTCTTTCTGCTAAGCAGATTAAAGAGTTTCAGTCATTAACCCAAACACCATTAGTGAGTTCTAACATCTTTGATGCTAAGACAAATGAAACTCTTTTGGACGATGTCGTCATAGTCAATAAGGATGGCCTTAAAATTGCCATTCTTGGAGTTGTCGACCCATCTTTAGCCACTGATAACCTTGGCGATGGTTTAGTTGTTAAAGATATGTACACCAGTCTTTCAAAGTCTCTCAAGAAAGCTGAAGATGCCGATATGAAAATACTCTTAGCATTTTGCGATAAAGAACAAATGCATAACCTTGCTAAAAAGTTTTTTGAGTTTGATATGATCCTTGGAGGAAATGTAAAACAACCAAGTCAAAAGCTTGAGTTAATCAATCGCAGCTATGTTCTCTACACCACAAACTTAGCGAAAAACATTGGTTACCTTCAAGGCATTCACAATAAAGAAAAAGGGCTTACAAAAGTAGATTTTGACATAACTATGCTCTATGAAGATGTACCACAAGATGAGGACATACTCGCTTTAGTAGATGACTACAAAAAAGAAGTTGGAAGTACTGAACTAGAGTGCGATAAGCATAAAGAAGATACAGGCGACTTAGTCCCTGGAGTCACTCCCTTGGCAAGCTATGTTGGCACTGAAACTTGTGCAACTTGTCATACAAACTCTCATGAGATCTGGAAGAACTCTCCACATGCAAAAGCATTTAAAGCCCTTGAGGTTTCAAACTCTCAATCTGACCCTCGCTGTTTAAAGTGCCACACAGTTGGCTTCAATGAACCGTCTGGATACAAAAGAAAATTTGGCGAAACTAAACTAGTAAATGTCGGCTGTGAAAGCTGCCACGGCCCAGGTAGTGAACATGTTAAACAGCGTATGTCGCCTGAAAAAACTTTATTTAAATACCGTCCGCTAGGAGAAGGTGATTGCCGCAGCTGTCACTATGGCGAATTTAGTCGTCCATTTGATTGGAAAACCATGTGGCCCACCATTCAACACCAGAAGGAGCCTAAGAAATGAAACTCTTACTATTAAGTCTTATTCTCTGTACAAACCTCAGCGCCTTAGATTGGCAAAAAGACTATGCCAAAGCCATGGCTGTTGAAAACAAAAAGCCTACCCTGCTATACTTTACTGCTGATTGGTGTGGTCCTTGTAAAGAAATGCAGAAGACTACTTTTAAAGATGACTCCGTCATCAAAGAACTAGCGCAATACAACATCATCATGATTGACTATGATAAAAATGAAGAGCTCGTCAAAAAATACCGAGTCTCTGGCATTCCTCAATTCACCCTTCTCAATCGGTTCGATGAGATAGTCAATCAAAAAAGTGGCTACATGAGTTCAGCTCTCCTAAAGTCATGGTTGAAAGAAAATAGCTACCTTTCATTTTCAGATGCTGAACTTAGTAAACTCAACTCAACTGAAAAAGACCTAATTAAGAACTTTTCACAAGACTCCCTAAAATCTATGGAGACGATCTACTCACTCTATCAAAAAAGTCCACCGGCAAAACAACAAGCCCTCATGAATGAAATGCTTAATTTGCAACAAGAAGATCTATTAAAAGTCCTTGCACACCAACTCCTAGGACCACGACTTATTGCCGCCAATCTACTACAACTAAAACTTGGTGAAAAATTTACTTATGACCCTTGGGCTAACCCCGAAGCTCGTAAGCTACAACTTGAGAGTTTAAACAAGTGAAACGATCAACACTCATACTCTTACTAAGTTGCGGAGCTTTAACAGCAGCTTCAAATGATCAAATCATTGAAAGCTTCAATAAAGAATCAGGATTATTGCGACCAAGCTCTAACAACTTTAAAGAACTTAGTAAAGCCGCCTCAAAAATTGATTCTGAAAGCGCTCGATCCATTATCTCCAAACTCGATGATAAAGCGTTAAAAAACTTTCTTTTTATTTGGTCAAATAGTCAAGACCAAAAGATAGTCAATGAAGTTTTACTCGAGCAACTACTCAAAACAAAGTCTACCAAAAAGCGTATCATCACATACTTTGCGAAAAGGTCGTTAAATGTTAGTAACAACGATGAGATAATCGAACTTTGTAAAAAGCATAACAATCAAGAAGCTCTTCTGGAGTTACTTGCTCACACTCCCTCCCAACAAGCATTCAGCTACCTTTCTTCATTAAAAGACACCAAACTAGACTATCTTCTTAATACTGTGACTAAAATGAATACAGAAGAAGTCATCCAACTTTTAAAGAATAAGCATACGCACTCCAAAGCCCTCGCAGCAAGACTGCTTCGATTCCCCTCTAAAGAACTACCGAGTGATCAACAGCTTATCTTTTTACTCAAGCAAAAGAATAAGAAGGCCAAACCGAAATTTTCAGCTGTGCGCATCGACGCTTTGGTTAAAGACTACCAAAAGCTCGAACACTTAACAGACGAACAAATCTTCAAACAAGGCGAAATGCTTTTTAACAGCCGCCTAAACTCTCCAGAGCTTCACCGGGCTGCGTACAATAAAATCATCACTCAAAACAAAACTCTCAGTTTACTTTTACTTGCCAAGTGTATGCACTTTGAATTAGAACACTTCAAAAAATACCGAGCTCAAGTAAAGCCTCTTTATGAAGCCGAAACTCGTCCTCGCTTAAAAAGCATCCTTTACTTAAAGGATCAAAAAGATCCTACACTCCTTCCTGTATTTAAAAACCTCATGACAGATGCCGACAGCGAAGTCCGCTACGAAGCTATAAGTACAGTTGCTGAAATGCTTGAAGATATGTCTACGAATGAATTAAAACAAAAACAACCAACTACAGACACCATTCGTATACTTCTTAACGATCCAAGTAAAGATGTTATAGTCTCAAGTATTGGTCTTATTTCTACACTTCGCAACAAAGACTTTAATGAAGAAATACTAAAATTTAGTCTTCATAAAAATATAGAAATTCAGCTGGCGGCACTACTCGCAATTGAAAAATTGGAGCCTATTGGTGGCGTTCCACAGCTAATCAAAGTTTTAGATGACTCAAACTGGAATGTAAGAGCTCTTGCGGCTCGCGCTCTGAGTCGCTATGACAATAAAAAAACTTACCAAGATGAGATCGACAACAAGTACAGGCAAGAGTTAGACCCTTATGTAAAGCAGGCTCTTTACGACAGTGTTAAAAGTTCAAAAAGTCAGCTTATTGCAAATATGATTCGTAACGAAATCAAAAATGCAGAAGACTCTGAAATTGAACAACTGCACATAAACCTTTTTGAGTTAAAGTCAGTCACTACTCAAGATTTAAAATCTGCGCTACCTCTTTTTTACAAAAGTAAGAATGCTGACTTTATAGAAAGCTGGTTTGAAGCCGCAAATGAAAAAAATGTCGATATACTTTCTGAAGCAGTTCATATCCTAAAGAATGGAGACCAAAATACAACTTCTGCAGCCATAAGTGTACTTGCCGATAAAAAAATTGACCTACTCGACCATATAGAGGAAAAAGGAATAGCTAAACTCAATGATCGTGAATTATGGAGATACCTCGACAGACACACAAGAGTAAAGAATAAAACTAAACTTGCGATATTAACTAAACTTTTCTCCGATCCTAAAACTGAACACTTTAGCTATAGTCTCAATAAACTCTTAGATGACAAGTACCCAGACTATGAAAGAGACTCTAACGACTTTACCATTGGTCAAGACCACCACCAAGCGATCAGTAAAATAATAGATTCTTATGAAAGGCCTTTGAGCAACATCAATGAACTTGCCCTCGTTGCCTATAAGAGAAAAGAACTCAGTGACTCTGAAATACAAAGCTGGCTTTCGAAAGAGTTCGACGAAGAGGACTATTATCACCAAGAGATAATTACACTCTTTCTTAAAAGCCTAGATACAGAGAAAATCAAAACTAATAGTGACAGTATTACCACAGCCATTTCAAAATATAAACTAAGTCACTACGGCCTCAAAAAAGTTATTCCTCATCTATCTGAAGAGGCTCTCACTAAAATCTATGAAAGTGTTAGCGGCAATGATAAACTACAATTTTTAACTCAATTAGCCCCCACTCTATCACTTGAAGAAATCATCACGCACCTTAATAAACTGACAATTGATAAAAATAATTCACGATACTACATGAGAAAAATCTTCGAAGTAAAAGCTCCGACTCTTATAGCAAATGAAGTTGAGCTCATGCTCGAGTACTCCAAGAAACTAGATTTCAAGGATTATGACTACGACAATATTCTAAGGCTTGTTCCAACTGGTACGAAAAGCTCATTTGTCCAACAGTTAACTCAAGCGAAAATAAAACTTGCCCCGCATAATATAAAGATACTCCTTGCACAAGTTAAAGAAGAACACTTTCCTCTCATTCGCAACTACCTCAAAACTTTTGAGCTACCTGAATCTCGCTATAACGCTTACAACTTATCTGCTCTTAAACCTGCATTAGACGGCTATATAAAAACAGACGATATTAGTAAAGAACAATTAGTAGTCTTCACTAAATTAAGTCGATATATCAACTATGATGTAACTATTAAAGACAAGATGTTTGCTGAAGCATTTAAGCATGACCGCAGCATACAAGAGCTGGTCTTTATGCAAATGGAAAAAAGTAGAAGGACGAATCAAAAGAACTACTATCAACTTTATAAAAGCTTACTTACTCCGCCAATTAGTATGAAGCTATTTACAGAAAAGGAAAAAAACAAAATACAGCGTTTTTATTCCATACAAAATCAGCGTCAAAACAATCCTAAAAATACATTATTTGTAAAAGAAAAGCAGGAAATAGCTACTATCCTTAAAGAGTCTATCAAAAGCCATAGTGGTTCAAAAAAAATAGACCTTTGCCAAAGATTAGCCGCAGTTACAAGCGCCGATGATTATATAGAGTTTTGCGCTCCTCTTTTTAAAGACCACCCTGAAGTCATGACCTTTATCCCGCTAGAAGGCTTTACTGATAAAAGCTTCATTTATCTAGAAGGCTATATCGACTTAGCCATATTGCCTAAAAAGATAATGTTCCAACTAGGGAATAGTCTTTCTAAAGAACTACAAAATCGTATTCTAAAAGACTTCATAGATGCCGATGAAGCAAAGACAAAAACCCTCTACCCTCTTGTACTTGCACTAATCAATCAGGCCGATGCCCAAGTCACTCTTAAACTGCTAAATAGTTACATCAGTACTAGTCTAACCAAAAGTGACCTTAACAACCACAATGAGGACTATAACTTTAACTACCAAGAAGTTAATATGCTTAAAAAAGCTCTTAAAAACAATGACAAAATACAGGCTATAAAAAAACTTCTTACAGAGCAAAAACATGGAATAGACCATTATTTCTTTCTTGCTTTACTCGGTGCTAAAATCCCTACAGAAAATTTAGACAAAGTAGTTGATAATAAAAACAGTTTCAACCAAAACTACTTCTTACTAGAGACAGCTTATATCAGTCAATCTCTAAGTTCTAAGCTTATCAAGCTTCACGAAAACCTACTAAAAACTTCTACTGAAAAAGAACTTGAGGACGTCGTTGCTCTCTCAACAAACAATAACTACTCAACTAAAGAAAACATTGAGTACGATTATGATTCCACTAAAGATATGTTGATACAAAAAATAAAGCAAAATAACTATTCTTATGGGAACAAAAAGAACGATCTAGTAGAAGAAAGCCCCCTCACAAAACCTGTAGAAAATCTGAAATTCAAGATTGCTTCCAAACCTGAAAATACACACCTTATGAAGTATGTAGCCAACAATGCTTCTGTTAGCCTAGAGGATATACTCAGAAGCTGGCATATTCTAGATGAAATAGTCATCGATCAAATTACCGAAAAAACACTGGTCCAAAAACTTCCAAAAGCAACGGAAAAAGAGTTTAAGCTTTTTCTCTCTGCTCTAGAAAGCAAAACTCTAAATTGGCAAACTGCATCAGATCGAGTATTTAGCTCATTAAATAAAGCACAAATGACTAAAGTCTCGAGTATATTCCACAATAGTGAATCTCCAAATAAGCAGATCTTACTTCCATCAATCGTTGCTAGTATGGAAAATATCGAAGATGCAAAACGAATTTTAACAACAGTTCTAAGCGGAACTATTGAGAACTACTACATACATACGAATGACCCTGCTAAGCAAAAACTTTTTTCAAAAGCCATCGACTCACTCTTTTTGGCAAAGAAAATTGAGATAAATGAAAAAAACTTATTTCTTTTCGAAAGCTTTCATTCAAGCCATGCTATTCGCTTAGAGATCGACAAAAAATTTAACAGTTTCACTAAGGAGATCCAAGAGCGTCTTATTAGAGTCCTACTTCGCAGTGGCCCTTATTACCCAAACGCACTCAAGGCTTATAGTAAAAAGCTTGATGGACCTTTTGACCAAAGATTATTTTTAAATGACAGTTCCTATTCATATAATCCACAATTCAAAAAGATAAAAAGTGAGCCGAGCTCAGAACTACAAAATATTCTCAATGAAATAAAACAAAAGAAAGCAAAGCTTTACAAAACTTACAGCTCTTCAAACCCAGGCTTAATAGTTGGCCTCATTAATTATCCGGAACTATACTTCAAAGAATATCCCAAAGCATTAAAACAAGAAAGCCTACCTGCATGGACCATCTATTCTTTGATAGTATTCAATGAACAAGAGCACGAGAAAAAGTTAAAAGAGTTCATCGATAAATTTAAGGATAAAGATGGTGCAAATCACTTCATCAAAAGGTATTTAAAACAGCATAAAATTGATTATAGCTGGATCCCTGCAAAATATAAAGATGAAGACCTCGGTGGCTTTGACTAAGTTTTCATTCTCATCTGCCGCAACATCTACAGTTTCTTTTATAACTTTCATAAAGTTACTAGCTCCTTCTAGAAATGAGCTATCTTCTTCAGGAATGACTTTAAAGGGCGGTTCACTATCTTCTTTTGAAACTTGCTTTTTAATTTTAGCAGGATTTGCTTTAGGTTGACTAACAACTGGAGTCTACTTCTGTCCTAGTTCAGCCCAAACTTCAGCAATCGAATAAAACGCTTGGGCGACTTTTGTAAATCTATCTTGTTTCTTTTAGGTCATTTGCTCAAAGTTTCGAAGCCAGAGAGACTTGGAATGTTTTAAGTCATATTGACCAACCTAGTCCATTTTAGCTACTTATTTACGCCTTGTTATATCAATAGCATGATTTAAAAGTTTGCTAATATGAATGCGGTCATAAATTATATTCGCGCTTGATAACAATAAGCTTAGCAGATGCAGTAAATACACCCCATATGTCCATACTAATTGCTTTGATTGATCGTCTTTGTTTATAACTCAAAACTTCTTCGGATAAAGTATTTACAGCAGCTTTTGTGCGGTCCTCATAAACATCTATCACAGTGCCCGTTTCTGGATTACTCAGTACTCTTAAGAATTTGTGGCCCTTTTACATAGACTTCCCATCTATGCTTAGAGACTTAAGGTCTTCCAGTTGGTGACTAGATAAGCCTCGATCAATGGTTCGATTCATGATACCATTAATTTCATCAAAACTTAAGTTCAAACGCTTAAAAACCCTGATTGTGACTGACTCATCAAAAACCAGTCAATCACAACATTCTCAAACAAAAGAGTAAAACAGCTGTTCACTGAACACCAATGACCTTGTAAGGTTTCTGTTTTGCCACAAGAAGAACATTTCACTCAAGCTAAACGGCAAACTATCAAAGTTATTAATTGACATGTATCAAGGTGACACCAGCAACGTTCTGAATTATGACTATGAATATGATTGGGAGGTCCGCATTTACAGTTGCCTGCAGAGCCTTTATAACTAACGAAAACCTCCACTTCATTAGATAAAATACAAAGGTTCACATCATCAACTTGCCAAGGGGAAGTGACACCAAGTATTTGACTGTAAAGAATGTAAGAATCCATCAAACCTTTTTATGGAGGAACATACTTACTCAAATATAAAAGAGTAAAACCCAACAAAAAAAAAATGAAGAGCCAAAAAACACTTCACGGAATTCAAATTGTCATGCTTGAAAGTTACTCTACTTTAAAAAACATATTTTATGAAGTGTTACAGTAATCCAAGAAATATCTACAGTAATTACAATATAGCCAAACTCAGCTCTGTGAGATATAGTAGCTTATAACAATAAATTTTTGTTGTTTTTGGAGATTCCATCAGATTCACTATCGTTTTTTGTCACTATTAAAAAATAGTTCAAAAAACTTGCCTATTAATACTTTATCAATGTAAGATCCACAGATAGTATACGTACATTATATATAATAATATAGCTAGGGAATGTGTGGAATGACCAGGGCACTAATTATCATATACCTATGTATTTGTCTAAATACATTTGGTGAAATACAAGAGGGAGACACTCTCGAAAAATTGAATTACAATGGTGAAGAATTCACCAAAGTTCACGTTCGAAAAGTGACTCCTGCAACCATTGAGATTATGCACTCATATGGCGGCGAAACAATCTATATTCATAAGCTTGATGAAGAGATACGGAAAAAATACTTTCCTGACTACAATCTTGAAAAAGCAAAAGAATATATTGCAGGCAAAAGAGAAAGTAAAAAAACTGAAGCTCAGGAGAGAAAAGAAGAAATTCTTCAACTCCTAGAAGATAACAAAGATAAGATTATCAACGTTGCTCAGCTTGAGGTGGTTCATACCGTAGGAAAAAGTGGTTTTCTCGCAAAGCCATTTACTTGGGAAAAGAACCTTGCTTCTAAATGGGAACTAGCCAAGTCAGATATGATTCTGATTACCGATACACTTAAAGTATCTAGTGGCCAGAAAATCCCTAGAAACTTAGACGAAAAAACCAATGAAAATAAATACAAACTGTACGAAATTGGCACTTACACTTATAAGACTGGTGACAATGACAAAAATACAGTAACAAAGTACACTTTCAGTGGTAAGACCTTCATCGAGTATATCGAAGGTAAGCAGTAAGAACTGCTAAACTTGCTTACTTTGCACTTAGTATAGAATTGAAAACCCTCTATTTTAGGTGCTTTGTAAGTAAGGCTTGCTGATTATTACATAAATATTTAATTAAAAGTTACTTATGATTATTTTGTGCTATATTAGGTGCAGCGAAAATTTCTAATAACCTTTAATAGCTTTGCATCTAATGTACAAAAAAAGTCTTTCATCTCA
>JAJPOQ010000123.1 GCA_021232515.1 Lentisphaeraceae bacterium | reverse complement strand
AATGAAAGCAGCGAGAATCAAACGCATACAGTTGTTTGAAAGGTGCGCCTAAGATGTTATTTTTAACTCAATCTGTATCTAACAGAAAATGATCAACTGTCCTATTCCCGCTGAAGCACTACAATTTTTTGACACCTTCATCTAGCAGTTCAATTTTGGCACCTTGTAAACTTGGGCTTTCTTTGATCCATTGCTCTAAAATGTTTTTTTCTAAGATAAAGTGTCCTTGATACGATCTAGTAAATGAGCTGCCATTGGGAGTAATTGTAAAGTTTGTCGCACTTTTAGGGATATCTGCTAGTCTTGACCAATAAGTTACATAAGAAACCATTTGCTCTTCTGTTTCCTGTGGATCCATAACTTCGCCTAGATGAGAGATGATGTAGAAAAAATTAATAATGAATATTATTGAAAGGATTCCAAATAGAAAACCAAGTACGGTTAGAAGTTTTTCAAAGATTTTTTTAATTTATCGTTATAACGTCTTAGATAACCGATGCGAATGTAAAACAAGCAAGCGCAGCGAGTGGTTCACATTCGGTTGATCTTTTTGTTAGATCGATTACTGGAGCTTTCTTCTGTTCCAAGATGGTTTTCTTCTACAGTCCAAAACAGCTTTAACGTAAACGAGATCTTCAGTCAATGAATAATAAATAGCAAATGGGAACCGTTTAGACAAAATTCTGTAATACTTTTTGTAAAATGTCTGACTTATACCGGCATAGATAAATAGAGAGTCGATGTCCGCATAAAGGGAGTCTAAAAAATAATCTCCTAATCCTGATTCTTGCTCTTCATAAAATTTAAAGCCATCAACTAAGTCAGCCTCAGCAGAATGGGAAATCTTAATTCTTTTCAAATTGATGCTCGAATTCTTTTCTTGGCAACATTCCAGTCAGTGAACTTTTCATTTCCTTCTCTTTCAAGAAGGATATCTTTGTGCCATTCAGGAGTCTTAACAGACTCTTTATTTTGGCTTAATTGTTGCCATAAATATTCCATAGCCATAAGCTTTTCGTCAGTGCTTAAATCTTTCAATTCTTGAATATCCATGTTTGACTCCACTTGTATAGTAGTAAGTTACTCTGAATTTGCTGAGTATCCAATGCATGTAAATATTTTTAGGATCTAACGTCATAAGTTACCTATAGATGGAGTGAGCGAAGCGAGTGGAAGATATTAGGTTGACTTAATTGTTATGTCTTTTTTTAGTTGTTACGGTTTAGAACTCGATTACGCTTTGGAGTTCGTTTTTTTCTTTCAATCTTTTCTTTCATATAGCTCGTAGAAAGCCCGAAGGTTAACGCTTTAAGTACTCTTAATGCTTTCTGTTTGTTGTGTAACTTTAAATCTGTAAATCTTCGTCTCAGGACTAACTCAAAAGAGTCTTACTTTTTCGGAGTTCCTGCAAGTAAAACTGTAAACTCGAAGGTTACACTCCCCTCTCGAATATTATTTTATTTCAGACATAGCGATTTAGCTGACCTCATTTGGACCGAGTTCAACGAGGTTCCAAATTAGGTCCAGGTTTTGGTTATTTTTTTCCTTTTTAATCTTCATCTTCGAAGCATAGAAGTGAAATATGTTCATAATCTTCTATAACTAAAGCTGTTTCAAATGTTGACTTAGTTATAGGACTCCATCCATTGATACCTCTAGAATCAAAACTCACGTTTGTCAGTAATTTAAGTTTAGTGGAAACGAATAAATTAAATATGCTGAGCCTTTTGCAAAAGTACTTTATCTCCATAATTCATTTTTAATTGTTTATCGTCTTTTCTTCAACTTATCAAAAGTTCCTTAAAGGTGCATAATTTTTGTCTATTTATGGTCAAATCTAAATTTGAGCGAGACCCCTAAGATCCTATCGGGTAACTATTTAAGATTAGAACCTTTCTAAAATGAGCTTTAAGAATTGGTTGGCAATAATGGCAATGACTCCAAACATCAAATGAGACATGACTTTTAAGTGGCCCTTAACTCTAATGTTCCTTCCGCCGTAGTTGTCCTTTAGATTCGAATTGACTCTTTCTGCACTAGGTCGTTCCTTGTAGCGTAACTTATCTAGATCATTGAATTTTCTCTTTTTCCCTCCTCGTCGAGGATTATGATCAATAATAGGTCTATACCCTAACTCTTGACTAAATTGGTGTATTGAAGGAGAGTCATAAGCCGCATTCATCAAATCATATAAGTTATGAAAGCGTTGGCTGCTCATTTGGGCAAGAGGAATGGCAAGTTGGCTATCATGTACCGAAGCAGATGTTAATATCGCCGTTGTGGGGATATCACCATCAATACAATCCAAGTGCAGTTTATAACCTTTCCAAGAAACTTTATAGCCATTGCTATTCTTCTTAGTTCTTTTGTTACAATGAGTTGATAAGTTGGCTATATTTTCCTCAAGACTACGATTGAGCTGCAGCTCAACGACAGTTTTCGCTTTAGTACGGACTTAACCTTTTTTAGGACGGCCAAGCTTTTGAGGCGTTTTAACTTTATTCTCTTTAATGACTGTGACTTTCTCTCTAGCATCGATCGCTGTAGAGTCTCGACTTAAGTGACCAATGATTCGGTTTCCACAATTGGCTTTAATCATACTTGCATGAATGCGCTGGCACAGTTTGTGTGATGCAATCAAAGCAAAAACTCGTGAGAACTTACTTTCATGCGGAATATCATGTTTATACTCCCAGCCACACAAACGACGAAGGCTAGGTGAAGATCCCAAATAGTTAATCAGGCTACGATTAGTATCAAGGTTATAAAAAGCTTTAGCAACAAAGGCTTTTAAAATACTAAGCCGATCTTTTGATTTTCTGCCTATTCTGGCCCATTCCAATTCAAGAATATGTTGGTCTAACTCTGCTAAACTGCAAACCCGAACAAATTCACGTTCCCTTTTACTTAAATCTCTCGCTAGTATGTCTTCCAGATGTGGAAATAAATAACATTCTATGGTATTCCATAAGTTCAGTAGATTCATGTTTTTTCTTTTTGTTGTCGTAAACTATTGAGATAACATGTTTCTACTTTTATTCAGCTTATTTTAAGACTTTTGCAAAAGGCTCAATTACTTTAGTTTTTAGAATGTTGACACCCCCAAGGTATCGATACTATATTTGCAATACATATCTACAATCGATAGGAAATGTTATGTCAACAGTTACAATTTCACCAAAGTTTCAGGTGGTCATTCCAAAAGAAGTTAGAGAATCCATTTCTTTAAAAAGTGGAGATAAGTTAGAAATTGTTCAAAGTAAAAATAGAATTGAACTTATACCGATCAAGGGAACGAAGGACTTAAAAGGATTGTTAAAAGGTATGAATACTAACTTTGTACGTGACGAGGAATAGTCTAGAATCTAGTCGATACTTGTGGCTGGCTTGAATATCTAGCGGGTAAAGGCCTTTTGAACGATGCCACAACATTTACTCAAGGCAATCACTTTGAGGGACTTGCAGGCGTTAGCTACTTTAAGAGAAAGTAAATTCAGCTAATAGAAAGATCAACCAAATCGCAACTATTTGTCTCGCACACAATCACCAATTATAGAGAATATGAAAATTAAAAAACTACTACTTCTATTCATCGCCCTGACAGTGGTCATCAATGCTGAAAATATCGAATTTAAAATTAAAAGAATTGGTGTATTTCGCAGTGAGGCCTGTGGTGTTGGTGACTTCAACAATGATGGCAAACTTGATATAATTGCCGGGCCATACTGGTACGAAGCTCCAAATTGGCAAGCTCACAAGTACAGAGAATTGCGCGGTAGTGTAGATGACAAAGGTAAGGGCTACTTTGACGACTTCATGAATATCCCCATGGATGTAGACGGTGATGGCAAACTTGACGTTGTTACCTGCTCATGGTTCGCGCAACAACTCGATTGGTATAAAAACACCGGCGACCTTACTCCGTGGCCCATGACCATTATCGATAAAAGTGGGAACTATGAGTCCGGCGACCTCTGGGATGTTGACGGTGATGGACTTGAACATGAGATACTCCCTGTCGCCAAGCGCACTCACTGGTTTGAGCTCAGTAAAAAAAATAATAAAGCTGGATTCATAAAACATGAAGTTTCATCAGAAAAGTCCGTATGGGGTATGGGCTGTGGAGATATAAATGGTGATGGTCGACCTGACATCATCCGTCCAAATATATGGTTTGAAGCTCCTGAAGATCCAAGAAATGGTCAATGGAAAACTCACCCTATATCCCTCGGAACGCTCGAAAAAAACACACCAAAGCACACGCCACAAATCTGGGTATACGATGTAAATGCCGATGGCAAAAATGACCTCATCACCAGCGATGCACATGGGTATGGGCTTTTTTGGTATGAACAAGACTTACAAAACGGTAAGATTTCTTGGAAACAACACATAATCGATAAGTCCTGGTCACAAGTTCACAGTATAAACCTTAAAGACCTTGATGGTGACGGCGATCTCGATATCATTGCCGGAAAAAGATTTCATGCTCATAACGGTAAAGACGACGGCGCGACAGAACCTCTTGGGGTTTATTGGTATGAACTCAATCGCGGCAAACAACCTAAGTGGCACAAGCACATTCTTAGTTATGCTGAAGGAATCGGGTCTGGCCTCAGTATACCCGTTGTCGACCTTGATGGTGACGGCGATCTAGACATCATAGTCACTGGTAAATGGGGCGGTCCTGTCATCTTCGAAAACCAAACCAAGAAAAATAAGAGTCCTAAATAAGGCTTGCTGATTATTGCATAAATATTTAATTAAAAGTTACTTATGATTATTTTGTGCTATATTAGGTGCAGCGAAAATTTCTAATAACCTTTAATAGCTTTGCATCTAATGTACAAAAAAAGTCTTTCATCTC
>JAJPOQ010000139.1 GCA_021232515.1 Lentisphaeraceae bacterium | reverse complement strand
GATAGACTACACCAAAGAGACGTTGTAATTTCGTGTTGCATTTAGGTCCTCATATTTTTATTGTCCAAGATAAAATATGGCCTAAATGCACTTCTTCATTATTATCCGTTTATCACAGAACTTGAGACATTACCAAAAAATTACATAGAAATACTTTTTTGAGGGTAAAAAAGCCCTGCTGTAAAAATTGAGGAAGGATGGAGTATCAAAAATATCTTGCAGTAAAGTGCAATGAGAATAACTCATTTTGACTTTTGAATAAATATTTCAAAATAGATAATTGGTAGAAAATGGAGCTTTGTACGGAGAGAGGAATAAGGCTTTACTTACGCCGGTTCAACTACGTACTTTCCAATGAAAGAAAGAACCTTTTTACCTTCGCAAAAGACATCTACATTCAATGGAATGCGAATTTTCTGACCTTCACGTAATATAGGCAATATGTCGATCCACTCTTTCTCATCGAGAGAAGTTTTGGCAATAAAAGCGCCTGAAACTGGCAGGATGTACTTAACTTGAGCTTTATGAATAACCGTTTCAACTTTGAGCTTGGCTTCGCCACACTTAAGTTGAAGGAAACCCCAACCGCAAAGAACTGCTATGGAGTAAAGACTACCGCCGAATGCAGTACCTTTGTCATTTATATTTGGCTCAAGAGGAGCTAAGATTGTTAAGTCACTTCCTGTAAATTGTTCAATCTTTACACCAAGGTGCTTAGCCAGTGGTATATGCTTATAAAGCGCATTTTGAACTTTTGAAATGATTTCCATTCTTCCTCCTTACTTCAAAAAGGTAACACCTCTTTGAAAATATGTCTTGATCTGGCGAACTAATATTGCGGCATATCTTCGTCGATTTCTTCTGCCCACTGGGTAATTCCACCTGAGAGGTTGAAAAGTCTCTCCACTCCAGCCTTCCTTAATATAGAAATTGCCTGGCGCGAACGCAAACCATGGTGACAATAAAGGATGATGTCCTTGTCTTTGGGGAGAGCTTTCGCAAGGTCTGGGATCATTCTTAATGGAATCTGGTTCGACTCCGGTAATTTACAGATCTCCCACTCGACTTCTTCTCTAACATCTATGAGGAAAATATCTGACGGGTTCTTCAGACGATCTGAAAGTTCTTTGGGAGAAAGCTCGGAAAACTCCACGCTCTCTTCTTTTTGCGATGCACATAAAATCTCTGCTTCTGACAATTCTTTAATTGAAGGCTTATCTCCACATAGAGGGCAGTGAGAGTTTTTAGCCAGCTTAAACTCCGAAAAGCGCATGCTCAGTGCATCGTAAGTCATGAAGCGACCTTTCAAAGTTTCACCAAGCGACAGGATAACTTTTATGGCTTCTGTTGCCTGAATAGTACCAACAACTCCAGGAAGAACTCCAAGAACTCCAGCTTCGGCACAGTTTGGAATACTGTCCGCTTCGGGAGGTTCAGGAAATAAACAACGGTAACAAGGCGAATCGTCTTCTGCTGAGAAAACACTCATCTGACCTGAAAACTTGTGAATCGCACCAAATATAAGCGGTGTCTTTGTAAAAAATGAAGCGTCGTTCGATAAGTAACGGGTGCCAAAGTTGTCGCAACCGTCGATCACTAGATCATACTCGTTGAATAGAGACTCTGCATTTTCGATACCAAAGCGCTCTTGGTATGGCACCACTTCTACATGAGGGTTTATACCACTTAAGCGATCGGCTAACTCTGTAACTTTAGGCTTACCAACACCACTATATGAGAAGGCTATTTGTCTTTGTAAATTTGAAATGTCGACCTGATCAAAATCGATGATTCCCAGCTTACCAACTCCAGCTGCGGCCAAGTATAAAGCTGCTGGACACCCCAAGCCACCGCCACCAATAATGAGGACACTGGCGTTTTTGAGTTTCTCTTGACCTTCTTTGCCTATTTCACTAAGCAAAAGGTGACGTGAGTAGTGAGTTAGTTCATCGTTATTTAAAGACATACATGATCCTAAATGTTAGAGACATATAGGCCGCTTTTTAACTTTATTTCAAGTTCTCAACTAGGATTTAAGAACTAGATTTTTTGGTAATCTTTATGTGTTTCCATCAGAAGTTTGTGAATATCTTGCTGATGTTGACGTAGATGAATGAACTTATCTGGTAATTCAGACGCCAAGAGAAGATTTTTAAGCTTCTGTAAAACCAAAGTTTTGAGTTCTGCTGGCAAGCCTGTGAAAGAATCACTGTAGACCAACCATGAACAAGGCAGTTTTGAGATGCGCTTTTCAAAGTCAAACTCATAAAGGCTGTGACCTGTAGAACTCTTAGGTTTACCTTTGCCGAAGTCCTCTTTAAATGAACTAGTCCCTTTAAAAGTGATTTTACCTAAGCTGACTTCCTCAACAAATAACAAGTAGTCGATAACTTCGTTGGCTGCATTATTTAAAATACGCTTAGTTAAATCACGGCGACCTGTCTCACCAAGAGCTTTGTTTATGACTCTTTCATTGTGAAGTGCATGTGCTGAACGAAACTTTGTTTGAACTAAAAGGTTGTGCATTTCTACTTGATGCTCAAGTGCCATAAGCGCTTCTACATCACTTGTCTTTGCTGGATACTTTTCAGGATCAAAGTATTCGCTCAAGTCATCTGTCGTCACTGCTGCCTTAGGGTCAAGCACATACTTACCCTCTTCCTTTACCCATGCATTTCCACGGTGCTTTTCTGAAATGTTTTCACCTGTGACATACCAACCACCCCAACGAAGGTCAAAAGGAGTTGTGTGATTGACCCGATCTTCCCCTGCTCTAGCGATAGGTTCGCCATTTTTATCTGGAAATATAGAACGAATAAAGAAACCAGGTTCATTTCCGGTTCTGCCAGAAGCATGACAGCTAAGGCATGTGTCATCTCGCTCGAAAGTTGGTTTAGCGTTTTTCTTTTGATCCAGTATGTAAAAGACTGCGCCAAGGTTTTTATCTGCAACAGCCAACTCTAAAACCTTTGCTCCGTCAACCCAGCCGACATAACTGTTATCGTTATAGTAAAGAGCTCGTGGCTTAGAAGGATGTATGAGCTTGCGATGAAGGCTTGTTTTGGAAAATACCAAAGTTTGCGTGCTTACCGGAATATTTAGAGCTTTCAGAACTCCACGCAAGTAACCATTTTCATAATCGTGTTCGAGCTCTAGGCCATTGTTTATCTTCTCTTGAAGGCGTGAGACCTCGTTGTCTTCTTTACCATTCTCATAGTCAATCGGGGCTCTTTCGTAAAAACCTTCGCCAAAGGCGGTGGTCATACTTAGTAAAAGAATTAGTAGTGCAAAATTTTTGATCATATTAAACTTATATTTTATTTACATATTTAATATCCCACATTTGAGCTTATTTCAAATTTTTCGGTTAATTAACTTATGATTTTGAAGGCAAAACATTTAAAAGACCTTGAAGCTCAGTGAAGTTCTAGTAGCATTCGGGTAACGACTTTAAGGAATGAACAGTATGGCACTTTTTGCAGGACAAAACGTTATAGTTACAGGTGGAACTCGTGGAATAGGCCGCGGGATCAGTGAAGCTTTTCTCAAAGAAGGCGCAACAGTACTAGCTACTTATGCTGGCAACAAAGCCGCAGCAGAGCAGTTCGTTGAAGAAAATGCTGAGTACAAAGACAACATTCACCTCGCTGGATTTGATGTTTCAAACTATGCCGAGTCTGAAAAGTTCTTTGAAGAGCTGCCATTTGAAAAACTAGACGTGCTCGTAAATAACGCTGGTATCCGCAAAGATAGTATCGTCGGGATGATGCCTTCGGAAGATTGGCAAAAAGTCCTAGACATAAACCTCACTGGTACTTTTAACATGTCTAAGCTTGCTGTGTTAAAAATGATGCGCGCTCGTTCTGGTCGAATCGTAAATATAACGTCACCTTGTTCACACTTTGGTTTCGAAGGTCAATCAAACTACGCCGCAAGTAAAGCTGGTCAGATAGGTTTAACTCGTTCATTGTCTAAGGAAGTCGCGAAAAGAGGCATAACAGTTAACTGTGTTTCTCCTGGTTTCATCGGCACCGAACTTATAAGTGACCTTCCTGAAGATCTAGTCAAAAAGTATAAGTCACAAGTTCCAATGAAACGCTTTGGTAAAACTGAAGAAGTTGCCGAGTGTGTATTATTCCTTGCAGGTAAAGGTTCTTCCTATGTAACAGGCACTGTTTTAGAAGTCACCGGTGGACTCTAATTGACTGCTTTAAAAGCTAAGTTATGTTACGCCTCAAAATAGTTATAAATTTCTGGTAGAAAAAGTATTAAATAAATGAAAACAATCGGTATCATGGGTGGTGGTCAGCTTGGTCGAATGATGACCCAAGCAGCCAAAAAAATTGGATTTAACGTTACAGTTTTAGATCCGGGTGAGAACTCTCCTGCGGGACAAGTTGCAGATAAACAAATCCTTGGTTCATGGAATGATCCTGAGTCTATCAAAAAGATAGTGACTCAGTGTGATGTTACGACCTATGACCTTGAGCATATAAACACCGACGTACTGATCGAACTTGCAGATGCCGGCCACTGTATTCACCCAGATCCGCGAGTTTTAAAGACTATCCAAGATAAACTGACTCAGAAGCAGCGCTTAAAAGAAGTTGGCGTTGCTGTTCCAGACTTCGTTCAACAAGATGAAGGCGATACTGAGGCCTTTGGTAAATTTGGTTTCCCTCTAGTTCAAAAAACAAGAACTGGTGGCTATGACGGTAAAGGCGTTTTAGTCATGAAGTCAGCTGACGACGTGAAAAATGCTCTTCCTGGCCCATGTATGCTAGAAAAAATGGTTGACCTCGACATGGAACTTGGTGTCATGGTTTCTCGTAGCACAAACGGCGAGATAGTGACTTACCCAGTTACTGAGATGACTTTTGACGATCGCAGCAACATCCTTGACCTTTGTATCGTTCCTGCAAGAATCTCCGCTGAACTTGCTGTAAAAGCACAAAAACTTGCACACGACACCATGGAAGCGTTTGGTGGTGTTGGCATATTTGGCGTCGAACTTTTTCTCGATAAGAGTGGTGAGCTTTCAGTAAATGAAGTAGCTCCTAGACCTCACAACTCTGGTCACTATACCATTGAAGCGTGTGTCACTAGTCAATACGAACAACACATAAGAGCTGTCGCTGGACTTCCACTTGGACAAGCGACTCAAGCTAGACCTTCTGTTATGTACAATCTACTTGGTGAGCCAGATGAAAGCGGTGCTCCTGTAGTTGAAGGAATGGAAGAAATACTGGCTCTACCTGAAGTTTCTTTGCACATGTACGGCAAAAAAGAAACAAGACCTTTTAGAAAGATGGGCCACATAACAGTCACTGCTGAAACTATAGAAGAAGCTGTCGACGTGACTCGCAAAGTACAAAATTTAATTAAAATCAAAGCAGAGAGCTAAAAATGGATAAACCTTTAGTTGGAATCATCATGGGTAGTGACTCAGACCTACCGGTTATGGACGCTGCCAGAGCAATAATGAAAGAGTTTGAGATTCCTTATGAAATAACAATCGTTTCAGCTCATAGAACACCTAAGAAGCTAGTTGACTACTCTACTGATGCAGATGAACGCGGCATGGAAGTTATCATCGCTGGTGCTGGCGGTGCGGCTCATCTACCTGGTATGGTTGCTTCGATCACACCTCTTACGGTAATCGGTGTACCAGTTAGAAGTTCAAGCCTTCAAGGTTTAGACTCGCTACTTTCAATCGTCCAGATGCCTGGTGGTGTTCCGGTTGCAACTGTTGCGATAAACAATGCTAAAAATGCTGGTCTTCTAGCAGTGCAGATCCTTGGTAATAAATACCCTGAAATCCGTGCAAAAGTTAAGAAGTACAAAGCTGATCTAGAACAGATGGTTCTCGATAAAGCTGTTGTCATGGAAAAAGAAGATCAAGAGCAAAAGTAAGTCTTAAACTACCGTGGCTATATTTGAACCAACAGATGAAAATCTCAGCAAAGCTGGAGAACTGATCCGCCAAGGTGAATTAGTTTCTTTCGCGACTGAAACAGTCTATGGCCTCGGAGCAAATGCTTTAAACCCTGAAGCATGTGAAAAGATTTTTAAAGCTAAAAACCGTCCACACTACGACCCTCTTATCGTACATTTGGCTTCTGTTGATCAAGTAGATGACATCTGCAAAGAGATGCCAACTAAGGCTCAACAAGCTGCTGAGGCTTTTTGGCCAGGTTCTCTCACGATGATTCTCCCTAAGAAAGATGTCGTGCCCGACAGTATAACCGCAAATTTAGATACGGTTGCTGTGCGCATACCAAACCACCCTGTTGCCTTAGGCTTATTACAAAATGCCAAAGTGCCCATCGCTGCTCCCAGCGCCAACCCATTTGGTTACTTATCGCCAACAACTGCTGCTCACGTCGAAGAGCAACTTGGCGACAAACTGCAAATAATTCTCGATGGTGGAGAGTGTGACTGTGGTGTTGAATCGACTATTATAGATTTCACAACTGAACCTCCAGAACTTCTTCGCTTTGGCGGTATATCGCAAGAGCAAATAGAAAGTGTTTGTGGTAAAATAAATCTCGGCAAACCAGTTTTAGAGCGTCCACTTGCACCTGGTCAATTAGCTAGTCACTACTCACCAAATACAGAATTAATCATTTTGAAAGAAGGCGAATCGGCAAAAGAGACTGATGGTAAAGTTGGTTTCCTCAAATTTGGCGATCAAAATCTAAATATAAATGTTGATCAAACTGAAGAAGTTTCTCTTGATGGAAATCTTGAAGAAGCGGCTCACAATCTCTTCTCGGCTCTTCATAAGCTAGACGACTCTAACTTAGACGTCATCTATGCTTATGAATTCCCCGATAAAGGAATTGGCCGGGCCATAATGGACCGGCTCAAAAAGGCTGCCGTAAAGCTGTAGCCTACAGCGCGAACCAAAACATTGGCGCTATATACGTAGCCAAATACTCGAACGTATCTACATTTTGCTGAAAAGCGTATGTTTGAAAAACACAACCCAACGCCAAAATGTATCTCGACAGATCTTTCCAGCATACCAATAATGGAAATGCTAGGAAAAACTTCAGACTACCGGCAATGTACGGACCGATAAATACATCTGTTTTTTCAGCACATGCTTTGGTCAGAGGGTGAAGTTCCAGTTCAGGTCCCCCGACTTGCATGAATAAAGTTGTCGAATAAGCATCCATTACTGCAGTTAAACACCACAGAAAAATGAAGCCCCCGTTATCTCTAAAAAAGGGAAACAGGTTCTCTTTAAATCTATTCCACCCCAGACCAAAGATAGCATTATCCATGTTCCGTCTCGTCTAGTTAACTTAAAGTTATAGGTAGAATTGCAGTTACAGTAATTGATCGCGGGTAGCAAAAGCAAGAAAAAAAACTAAAAAGTTATTTTTTTATAGAAATCATCTTCTTTTAAGCACAGATAAATAGATAATTTATCTATCAATCTTTCGTATTTCGGGTATTTGCTCTATACTTGTGCCATGAAGAATAACGAATACTACAACAAGCTTGAAGAGCGCTTTAAAAGCGAAAGGCCGGAATTGAATTCCTTTTTGGAAGCTGACGATGGAGTAGACGATCAAGCAATTCTTTATCCCACTTTAAGTTCGATCCAAACTCAGCAAGAACGCTATATAAACTTTCGTCATGTTGCTGAAGGTGGGGAAAAAACTATTGAGGCAGCTTTTGATACTATTTCGGAACGCGAGGTAGCTGTAGCGCGCCCTAAAAAAAATGACCCAACTACTCATGAACGGTTTTTAAGAGAAGCTAGGCTAACAGCTCTGTTACAACACCCAAACATCATGCCTATCTACGACATCGGTTTAGAAAATGGCAGCCCCTATTTTACCATGGAAATAATCCAAGGGGAAAATTTAGCGAAGATAAGGCAAGCCGACAAAACCTCAAAAGAAGTCCTTGATGAGTGCCTAAGCGCTTTACTCAAGGTTTGCGATGCTATTGCTTTTGCTCACGATAAGGGACTCGCCCATTTAGATATAAAACCGCAAAATATCCAAACTGGACGTTTCGGTAAAGTTCTTCTTTGTGACTGGGGACTTTCTTTAATCATTGATGAAAAAGAACGAAAGAACGACTCGATAAAAAGTTTGGATAAAGGACTCGCAATAGATCTTACAATCAATGGCGTTCTTAAAGGCACTCCCGGCTTCATGTCACCAAACTTATGTGATGGGAACAGAGGAACGTTTCAAGACGACATATACGCTCTTGGTTGCACACTTTACTATATACTTACCAGTGAAGTGCCTTTTCAACATAAGAGCGACTTACAATCAATTATACATGCTACGAAAAATGAAGGGGTTCCCTCTCCTCAAGTACTTTTCTCCGATCTTGACATTCCCAATGCGTTAAATGCCATGGTCCTCAAAGCAACTGCGAAAGAAGATGGCTACAACTCCGTTGATGAATTAAGAAAGGACCTTCAAAATTACCTTCGAGGTTACGCAACAGAAGCTGAAAGTCCCAGCTTTTTGACTCACCTCAAGCTCCTCTACAAAAGACAGAAGGTTCTTTGTAACACCATTTTAGCTGCGTTGATCCTTATAGTTGCCATAACCTCTTTCTTCATTTTCTCGCTTCAGCAAGAAAGAGTAAAGGAGTTTCAAGCACGAATTGCGGCTGAAACGGCAAAGCAAGAGTCTGAAAGCTCTCTACATATGTACAAAAATGAATTGCGCTTTAACCGCTACCTCATGGATGGTATAGACCAAAGCCTAAAAGAAATAATCAACGAAGTAAATGACAAGCAACTGCCGGTCGATATCCAAAGTATCTTAGTCAAAGTCGGTAGAGACAATATAAATACAGAAGCCTACGAAGCTGCAGCTCAAATGCTGTTAACACTTACTGAAAACTCTACAGGTGAAACTCGTTTTGATGCTCTACATGACCTCATCTTTTTAAGAATCTTTATGCACAACTTTGAAGGTGCTCTGAGCTTGTTACAAAAACTTCCAGAAGCCGAATTGAAGAGAGCTGACATATATCAGTTTATCGAGCTTTGTGAAATTTTTAAAAATAAAGATAAAAAACGAGATGTCTTACAACTTAAAGACTTTCGTGACTTCCTACATAAAGTAGATCAACACCAACGACCAAGAGAGTGGTTTGACAAGCATACTCTGAGCTACTACCAGCGCAAGTGTAATACTGATGAAGAGTTCATAAACCTATATAAACTTGTCTTAGAACTCAAAGATCCACAGAAAGGGTTTTCCGTGATTTTAAAAACAACAAATGGTCAAAAGTCTCTCAGCTTTACATCTCCTGAAAAGGTCGATCAACTTATTCTACCAACTCTTCTAAACTCTTTAGACTTGGATTTACTGGATTTGAGCGGAACTAAGATAAACTCACTAGATGGCTTTCGACAAGTTTCTGTGAAGGCAATAGATATATCTCAAACTGAAATAGTAAATCTGAGTCCATTAAGCTTAGTTCTAGAGCTCAAGAAAGTATATCTCGATTCTGGCAAGAAATATAAAGGGGTAAATAAGCTTAAAGTTAAAGGGGTATCACTCATCCCAAAATGAGAGCAAAAAAAATCCAGAGCTCAAAACTCTGGATTCCTAAAGTTATTTACGAAAACTAGTACTCGTCTTGACTCTCAAGATCAGCAATTTTCTTCTCTAGCTTATTGTAGTCATTGTGCAGAGGCCACTTGTTAAATGCTAGGATAAACAAGAACGCGATCTGACCGATAAATGGAACGATGTTTATCAAAGCAACTCCAGTTCCTAAACCAGCTTTGGGAACAATAGCAAATCCACAGAGGATAGAAATAATCCAAATTGTTAGAACCATAAGTGAAGCTATTCCAAAACCACCACCAGATGACTCTCCTGATGCTGTAGAGTTCTGAGCTTTATTTGCTTCATTGAAGTTCAAAGGATAAATAATTATTGGGTAACCAGCCCTTGTTGTAGAGTTAGCAAACTCTGCAAAAAGGAAACGAACTTTAACGATACCACTGTTGGGAATGTTCAAAGTTTCTACTGGGATTTTAAACTCCATCGAACTTCCTTTGGCAGCAAACTCACTAGTACTTTTCCAACTCGCAACGGTTGAATTAAAACCATCTGACTTAGAATAAAGATCTGCACTTACCCTTCCACTTGTAGCGACCTTTATTTCAATTCTGAATTCATAGCCCATAATGTCAGCTTTATATGCTTTTCCCTTGCCACTACCAGTATTTTGGTCGGCATCTACATCAAAGTAAATCTGAAGAATGCTTATATCTTCCTTAGGCTTCCAATCACCAAGTAAAACATTTGTCTTAAAGTAAAAAAGAAGGTCTGTTTTGTTGAAGGCGACTTTTGACTGTTTGACGTCAACAAAATCGCCGCTTGGAGACTTTGAACCAAGATCTGAAAATAAGGTTTTCGTTTCTGACCAGTCACTTACATCCCCATCAATTTTAATAATTCCTTCTGGAACATAAACAGGAGCTGATTGTGAATAAGAGTTTACTGACAACACCATCAATAAACTAAAAATTATTAAACTGACTTTCTTCATTTTATCCCCGGATAATCTGCAAAACACTAAAAAATATAAACTCTAATTTTGTCAAGGCAATCAAAATCGCTTAGCAGAAATATGATTAACACTTATTATGACTGATCATTGTAACTATTTAATACTCTTAATGCCCTTAAAAATGACAAATTCTGCCAACAAATTTTGGAAAAAGTTTTTCTGCTTCTTCATACTCGAAGGATTAGTAATCTTTGGAAGCTTGTGGGCGTGGGGATTTACAGGGCAAGTAAATGAAAAAAGGCTCCGTGCAATAGTCTCTGTTTTGCCACCTTTTCAAAAGGAACAATTGGCAATGGGTCTCAACTTTTACTACGAGCAAACCGCAGCAAAATATACTCGTGGTTTGTTCTTAAGCTGTGAACCAGAAACTGAGAGTATGCTCAAGCAGTTTGCTTGGTTTCACCGAAACACTTTTACCTACTACATGAAAGGTGAGCCACCTTATCATGAGATACTCGTTTCAACTATCGACTACTTCGATATAATGGATGAGGATGAAGCCGAAAAACTAAGTACTTACAGACTCGAAAGTAAGCTCATCTATTGGCAGACAGAAAAGCAAAAAGAAGTCATAACAGACAAAGATAAAAGTGATCTTCTCCTAACTCTCGTCGACTTTGGCACTAGCCTTTTTCTCGGTGGAACGACTCCCGTAGGCTTAAGTGTCGCTGCCGTTTCACTCTTAAGTAAGGCAAGTAGTGACCCAGCTAAGTGTGTTCCTGCAATAGTCATATTTCACAAGATTCGCGTTCTTAACTTGTCGGTCACTCTTGGAGTTCTCACTCTTTTGAACCTTATTCTCTGTCAGCTTTTATTTCGAAAAAAGCCGTAACTTACTTCATCTTAGCATCAGCAAAGTCCATAAACTTGTGCCAATCAAAAGAAGTGAGGTTATGCTTACCATTTCTTAGATGGTAACCAACGTTTCCTTCATGACGAAAACCGCCAGGCTTTGGAAAACTCTCTGATACAAGACCTTTTTTGCCGAGTAACTCATAAGCTTGACTCGCATACACACCACTGAGATATTCACCTTCTGGATCGGCCCATTTGTCCTGAGTTGCACTCGAAATATACAGTAAACGCGGCGCCACTGCTGCACAAAGCATGTGTTGATCAAATGGCATGTTGTCTTCATTGTTGGCAAAGGCATTGTAGTTTTTACAGAACCAGTGCTTAAAGCGAATTATCTTAGCGATCGTCTCTCCCTCTTTCCTTTTAGAAATAGCAGCTCCTGAACAACCTGAGTTGTTTGGTACTACCATCGCAAAACGATCATCTGAAGCTCCTGCCCAAAGAGATGTCTTACCACCACGTGAATGACCAACAATCGCTACTTTTTGGGCATCCATCGCTAAGTCTGTTTCTATATAATCCAAAACTCTAGAAGCGCCCCAAGCCCAAGCTGCGATAGTGCCCCATGAGTTCTTTGTTCTCTTTTTATCGAAGATCTTATGAACACCATTTTGAAAATTATCGAACTTATCTGGATCAACTTCACCTGTGTAAAATGACGCTGCGCAATAACCTCGTTTGACGATTGCTTCTACTGGCCAAAAGTCTGACTTTACTTTTCGAGTGACATCTAGGTTTTCAGATTCTGTTCGATGACAAGCGAGCAAAAAAACTGGCGCTGATTTCACTGCATTTGGAATAAAAAAGTTAGCCTTAAAACTTGCTTTACCGCCAAGCCCCGAAAAACTAATTTTAACGACTTTGAGAGTTGCTGCTCCATCAAGAGCTTTGGCATCACTTTTGATTAATTCGAAAGTCAGGTCAGCAGGCCTTTCGACTGGGTTCACACCATAAACATTTTCCCGAAAGATATTCAAAATCTCACTTCGTCTCGCAGGCCAATCTTCTGCAGAAGAAACTTTCTTACCATTTTGAAAAGTTAATATCTCTGGGAGAGTCAACTCAGCAGATGCGCTAAGGATAAGGACAAAAAACACACTAAAAAATTTCATTTATCTTCCTAATATATCACACTATACAGAGACAAGGTATGCCGATGTTTTAGTATAATAAAGAGAAATATAGGGAAACTCTAAAGTTTGAACAATTAGGCAACTGTCTCATTTGTTGAGATAAGGGAATACTTGTCTGAAGGATTCACTGTTTCGTTTTTCTTCATCTGCATATAAATGATGCCAAGAACTACAGCAACAGCAACGACAAAACCAGCGATCATTATCTTCTTTTTTAATTGTTTGGCGCGCTCAGCAACTTCCAATTCAATTTTCTTAACTAAGTCAGGATCTTTCTCATTTAAGATCTGTTGAGCTTTGTACTTAGACATACCTTTGATTTGCTCTTTGCTAAGACTTTTAGCTGACTTCTTTCCTGCTTCCGCAATTTTGACAGAATCATTATTTTCTGGCATGTCTATTTCCTTGAACTTTTCCGAGTATTCTTAAGTAGGTATTTATAACCTCTTGTTCACGAGCTGTAAACTCCCAATCGCCTGAGAATTTCGTAACATTGGCCTCAAGCTCATCCAGGGATTTATCTGCTTCAAAGAGAAAACCTTTATCGAGATAGTACCGAATTTCTTTAAGCCAATTTTGCTTCAAAAACTTTACCTGATTGTCTGTAACTTTACTCTCACGAGTGTTTGCCAAGTACAAAATAAGGTCTTTTGCCGTCTGCCACTCAATTCTTTTCTGCTCTTCATGAGATGATAATATATTCGCTACAGACTTATCTCGCTGCCCTGAGAAACGTGCCTTGAGCTTATCTATCATATCTTGTTTATTATCTACATTAACCATTTTTCTTTCGATGACAGTTAATATACCACTTATTTCAGCTTCGGCAGTTTTACGATAAAAGTAAGAAAGTGTTAAAGAAGTTATCAACAAAGCACTGACAATGAGGAATTTTTTCTTTCTCTCCATCCACTTTGTCGTTTCTTCTTTCCAACCCGTTCTGTAGGCTGAAACAGGACGGTTTTCTCTGTAACAGTGCAAGTCTTTATAAAGAACACGAGCATCGGCATATCGGTCATCTGGCAGTTTTTCCAAACACTTCATACAGACAGCACTGAGCTCTTTGCGAATCTTGCGACCTTTAAAGTCACGACTTAAAACTGGCGGCTTAAAGTGCTTGATTGATTCAAAAATTTCTCGGAAGTTATCATGGCCAGCTTTGGTAAATGGATTGTGACCACTGACGATTTCGTAGAGAAGGATACCTAGAGAAAATACATCTGAACGCTGGTTCATCTTATTCATCATTCCCAAGGATTGTTCAGGGGACATGTAAGATGGAGTTCCGCTTATTTCACCATTCATGGTCACTTCTACGGACTCGTTTACATCAAAGCGATTTGATTCTGTTCCGCTCAAGTAGTTTTCTTCAGAGCCTTCAGCATCTTTTGCCAAACCCCAGTCCATGATCAGCATAGAACCATACTTCTCGATCATTATATTTTCGGGTTTCAAATCTCGGTGAGTTATGCCCTTTTCGTGAGCAAAGGCCATGGTTTCACATATAGCAAAGAAAATATTTAGAAGCTCTGAGAGGTCTTTTTCCGATGCATCTTTATTCAGCATATCTCTAAGAGTTACGCCTTCTACCTTTTTCATGGAAAAGAAAAAATCGTTCTGACCGACAAAACCAACTTCATAAACAGGAACTACACCCGGATGCTGAAGCATCGCAGTGATACTGGCTTCATTTAAGAAACGCTGAACTGCACGTTCGTTTTTGTGGTACTTCGACTTGAGGAGTTTAACCGCGACAATTCGTTTTAAGTCGCGGTCATAAGCTTCGACAACTGTGGAGTTGCCACCGGAACCAATGATGTCACCAATCTTATAACGCTTACTGACGTTCGGAATAGAGAAATGAACATCGATAGCGTCCTTTTTGGAGACACTTTTGACTTCCGGTTTTCTAGAACCGGCAACACTTATAGTGCGTGTAACCCGGTTATCTCTCACCTTAGCAAACTCTTAGTTGAGCTTTTCTGCTAACGGTTCAAAATAAGCATTGGCAAGGTCATTACTCGGAAGAGCATATCTCATAGCACGGATGCTAACTTTAGTCGCTCTATTTGTAACCTTAACAACTTTGAAAGTTGCTGAACCACCTTCTGCGAAGTCGATTTTTATAACGCCTTCGTTTTGACTGTGATAAGTGATCTCACCATCAATAGTGCGAACAAACTCATCTGTGATCTGCCAACAAGAGTCTGTACTGCGATCGAAGTGGCCTTCAATAAAACCTTGCTTAGCGACGTAAGAACCGCCAGCGGCAACTGCGCCACCCACAGCGATTTCTATACATGAAACCGTTGAAAATAAAATAAGTAGAACAGTGAAAATCTTAAAAACACTTTTCATTTAAAACATCCCTATGACTGTTTATGATGTCCGTTAAAAATTGGCATTAATTTACAGCATCATTAAGTTTTTTCTCGTGTAAATCAACATTTCTATTTATTCATAGTTTTTCACGAAGCTTACAGCTCAGTTCACTACAAAATGATTTATACAAATACAACATAATTACACAACATTATTTGAACCTTTTTAAGTAATTTCCTCTTGATCTACTGTATTGAAAAAATGTACGATAATATTAGAGAAGAGATGCCAAACAGGTTTCTGGCACCTCTGATGCGGCAGCTTTTTAAATAACAAGCTCGACCAAAAAAAGTTTGGGATTTGGGTAAAACTAGGAGGTAATTATGGCCACGCTAATGGATAAGCTCTTCAAAGACATGTCTGAGTCAACAGTATCTGAAGAGATACTAACTTACGAAGAATACCTAAGTCTCATTAAAAAAGAACCATGGATAACCCGAAACTCCGTCCAGATCCTCCATGACATGCTTCTATCATCTGGTGTTGAGCACTCAATCGTTCCAGGAAAACCAGTAAAGCATAAGTATAAATTTTTCGAACAAAAAGAATTTGTTGGTAATTCGATAGTCTTTGGTCAACAGAAAGCTAAAGAAAATCTTGTTGAGAAAATTGATAATGCTAGCCGAGGCGGTGAAGCTTCAAAACGACTTTGGATTCTACTTGGCCCTCCAGGATCTGCGAAATCTAGATCTATGGACGCCATAAAAAGAGCTCTAAAAAGATACTCTCAAAGCGATGCAGGCAAAAACTACTATCTCTTACTGCCTACTGTCGATGAAAGACTGAAAGACGGCGCCCTCTTCCAAGAAAAAGGTGTGTACTATATACCGTCGCCACTTTTTGAAAGACCACTCCAAGTTGTACCTGAAGAAATGCGCGACAAGATCTGTGGCGAACTTACTAAAGGTTTAGATAAGCGCTCAACAGCCAAGTTTTTAAACGACCATCCTCACTATGACAACAGATACACGGTGCAGATCGATGGTAACATCTCGCCTTATGCTGACCACGTTTTAAAGGAATTTAGAAAAGCTAAGAAACTTAGTTTCTCTGAAATGCTCAGTTATGTAAAAGTCAAAAGAATGGTCTTTGATGCAAATACCAAAGACGGTATCGGTTCATATACTCCACGTGACGAAAAAAGTCAGGAAGCTGGTTCACTCGTAGGTAACATCGACTACAGCATGCTGCCAAGATTTGGTAGTGAGTCTCACCCACTAGTTCATGACTACAAAGGTGAACTTTGTGCTGGTGCGAACGGTTTTGTTGAAATCCACGAGATACTAAAACTCTCAGACAAGTTCCTCTACGAACTTCTTTTCGCAACTCAAGACCGCTTCTTCAAACCAGAAGGACAACCACCGATTCCGTTTAATGGCGTCATCATTGGTCACACGAACTTTCATGAGTACAATATGTTCATGAGCAACAGTTCATTTGAGGCTCTACGTTCAAGAACGACTTTCATCGAAATGCCACTTTCGGTCGATTTCAAAGATGAAGAAAAAATCTACTCAAACACTTACTCAAACGGCACTCGTGACTGGAGTAAAGAGCGCAAACACATTTCACATGTAGCTCCACACAGTTTAGAAATGCTAAGTTTGGTTTCTGTTATGTCTCGTTTATATGAGTCTAAGAGAAATCCAAATATCTCACTCCTTCAAAAAGCACTTATTTATGCAGGTAGAAGTGATAGTGGAGTCGACAATAATATGGGTAAGATGATGCTCGAAGAGTTTGAGTTCGTCAAGCCTTCTGAAGGTACATTTGGACTCGACCCACGTTTCATTCAAAATGTATTTGAAAACACTGAGCATTTCCAGATAAATGAGTACAACGCCAATCTACAACGACTGATAGAAGAGCACGCTGACGAATCGATGCTCAACTCTATAGCTCTTGCCAATCCATGTGTAACGCCTCTCGACCTTCACGTTCGTTTGGAACACTACATGAAAGAGTCGTTCGCTACTCAGAAGTCGAAGCTCAGTCACTATGTTGAAAAAGTTTTACCACAAGCAAAAAGCTGGATTTTCGGCCAAATTGCGAGTGACGTCTACAGTGCGGTATTGCGAGATGACTCAATCATTGAGACAACTTGGAAGAAATATACCGACCATGTCAGAGCCTACGCTCATAACACGACTGTGAAGCACGAAGTAACTCAGGCAGATGTGAAGCCAGATGAAAAGTTCATGCAGACTATCGAAGCTTACTTAGGTATTCCTGAGAAAGATGTCTTTAGAAAAGAACTTTCAGATGCCATCGCTAGCGTGAGCTACCAAGTCTTACTGGAAGACGAGCCATCTTATCAAAACGCTATCAAGAAATACGTCTTTGAAAATGAATTTAAGTCAGGTGAAAACATGAAGCTTCTAGGCTGGATCAAGAGTGGTACCAGTTCGGCAAATGTTTACTCCAAAGAGCAAGATCAACTAAATGATACGATTAAGTATCTCATGGATACTCGAGGTTACTGCGGTAAATGTGCCTTCCAAGCACTCGTTATCACCGCAAATGCTTCTTCAATCACTTAGTCTTAGCTCGACTAAATAAAAGCGACCCACTGGGTAAAGCTTTGACTTTACCCTCTGGACCGTAGTTGCAGAATGATTAGCGACCGTTTCAATCACGGCCGGAACTTTTAAAGAGAGTACTTAGTATGATCGATGCCGGAAAAAATAAACTGCCAACGGGCCTTTTTGCTGAAGACAAGATCAATTCCAATGAATCTGAAGGCGCCTTCAACGAATTCATTGATGATAAACTCAAAGACCTCGTCGAAAATATAATTAACGAAGGTGACCTCACTAGCTTTGGAGAGCGTGACAGTGACATCATCGTTGAAACAGATGACATAAACCCACCAAGATTTTCTTATGGTGGCGGAGAAGGTGGAGAAGGTGGAGGTAAAGGCTCTGATGGACCAGGTGAAGGTTCTGAAAGAATCCGTTTTAGCTTACCTTTTGATAGACTCATGGAACTCATGGCTGAAAAACTTCGACTACCAAACCTGATCAAAGAAGGCCAAGGTAAAATCAAAGAAGTCAGTTACGAGTTTAAAACCTTTGGTACTGCCGGAGTGATCCTCGATAAAAAGAGAACTTTCAGACGCGCTCTTAAGTCAAATATAGGCACTGGCGACTACAATCCAGATGAAGATAAGTACGACCTACTTATTCGCCGCAAGGACAGACGCTATAAACTACCAGAACGAGTCGAAAAACCAAAGTTCAAAGCCGTTTGCTTCTACATGGGCGACATATCTTACTCAACATATGGCGAACGTTTAGAGCTCGAAAAAAGAATTGTTGGCTTCATCCACAATTGGCTCAACTACAACTATGGCAAACATAACGTAGAACATAGATTTTTCGTACATGACTCAGAAGCTCATGAAGTCATGGAAGACGACTTCTTTAAAGTCACCAATGCTGGCGGCACAAGAGCCTCTATTGTCTTTGATTTAGTCTCAAGAGTTGCTTTCAATGAGTACGATCCTGAAACCACTAACTTCTATGGCTTTTACTTTGGAGATGGTGAACTCTTCTCAAATGATGCTGAAGAAATAGGCGAAATTCTCAATAAAGACCTCTTCCCTATTTTCAACCGCATCGGCATAGTTGAAGTCAAACCAAGTAGTATTTCAAACCTTGTTGAACGCCTTCGCGAACGCTACGCCGATGACAACGTTATCCGTCTAGACCGAGTCGATAATAAGAAGGAAATAATAAAGGCAATCAAAAACTTATTTGGGGAGAAACAATATGCGTAATATTAAAACAGACCCCGAGTTAAAATTCCTTGAATCAAGAGTTCTTCATCATGCAGATATCTTTAAAAGAACTCTGCCTGAAATGCGTTTTTTCATACTAGACCAACAAGAGTTTTCTTCGCTATTGATGAAAAACGTTTACCCTGTCAGTCCAGTAAATATCTGGGAAGGCAAAGAAATGGTGAACACTCGTCACCGTATCGAAACAGGTCAAGAGTCCAGTCTTTACTACGAAGTCGTTCAAACTGGTCGACCTTCATATGCTTATTTAAATGAAACAAACAACGCTATGACCCAAGCTTCTGTTATGGCTCATGTTGTTGGTCACTGTGAGTTTTCTGAACTAAATGTCATGCATGACTCAAACAATGACCGTACAGAGTGGGTGATCTACCTAACTGGAAAAGTAAATATGGCTCGCAACCAAATGGGCCATATGAACTACCAGACATTTTGGAATGCTTGTGAATCGGTAAAAAGCCTTATTTCTCCGAACTCTCAATTTAACCTTGAGAATTCAATCGACACCGAAACTTCCATGGCTAAAGCCGAAACAAAGAGTGAAGAGGACAAGTCTCTACTCGACTCCATCCCATTTTCCTCAACTCTTGAAAACATTTTGCACAAAAATAAGAAATCGAAAGAAATGCTTCTGAAGCGTGAACAGCTTAGACAAGCTAAGTCTGAAACGTTAAGTCGCCGTGGCTATAAACTACGAGCTCCTTGTCAGGATATCCTCGGTTTCCTTCGCGAATACTCTCCTACTTCACAAGCTGAAAAGCACATACTTGAGTATATGTATGCTGTGAACTGCACCCAAGACTTTGTTGTCAGAACCCAGATCATGAATGAAGGCTGGGCGATGTACTGGGAAAAGAAAATCATGACTGAACTGTTCAAAGAAAAAGCTTGTACAGGGATAGTCGAATACTCAAAAGTTGCTTCTGGGGTCATGTACCCAAGACCATACTTCCAGCGAAACCCTTACCACCTTGGTTACTACATGTGGGAACACATCGAGGAGCTATTTAAGGATGGTAAAGTCAGTCTTGATTATGTTGAAGAAATAGATCAACATAAGAAAAATACTTGGAAGAAAGATAGCAATATAGAACCAATTGACTGCATGACTCACCTCGTGCAAAGCTGTACTGACTATGAGTTCTTACGTCGTTTCTTAACTGCTGAACTTGTTGAAAAGTTTCACTTGAACAGAATCGATAAAAGAATGGCCCAACAACTCGGACTGAAAGCCGATGACGTCGTTCGTGAAGATCGCCGTTATGTTTGGATAGATCCAGAACCCATCAAAGGTGAAATGCTCAATTTCTTTGTTCACCTGCACAGGCCGCGTATCTACATAGTCGATGTCGATTATATGGATGGTGGACTACTTCTCTTCCACAGAGATGATGGACGCCCGCTGCGAAAAGACTGGATAAAGCCAACTTTAAAAAACATCAATCTTATCTGGAAAGGCTCAGTTTGTTTACTGACAAAAGAAACCCTTTACACCTACACAGCTGGTAGTTTTAACGAACTACGAGCAGCTGCACCAACTTTTGATGTTGTCGTTGAACGCATGCAAAATGGCGAAAAACCATTTAGAGCCAAATAAGGAGGTATAAGATGGAAGATACCGAACCATTTGATTACAAAAAATTACTGAGCTACAAGAAAAATGAGTCGATGCTCTTTTCTGAATTCATTGAAGAGTTTCTAACTAAACCAGAAGGTGCGCTAAAAACATCTGCCGGATTGATTCTAGATGCGATAAAACACTTTGGCTATGAAATAGTCATACGAAGTGGCGAACCAATTCTCAGGTACAAGATATTTCACGACCTCTTTTCAAACGGCATTAACGCTGTTTACGGTCAAGAAAACTGTATCAAACGCATCATCGATGTCATAGAGTCTGTTGAAAAAGAAGCGGGCCCGAAACGCGGTATTGTTCTTGTTGGTCCTCCTGCATCTGGTAAAACGAATATCGTTGACCTCATCTCACAAGCTCTCGAAGAGTTCTCAAAGCGCTCTGAGTATCGTCTTTATACTTTCTATTGGCGCCTTACAAATGAAGAGGGTCGTGAACTAGAGTTAAGATCCTCGCTGACTCCAAATCCACTCTTATTATTCCCGATTACTCTAAATATGCCAGATGGTCGAATCATTCGTCCAAGGCAAGAGCTTTTTGAGTACATCCAGAAAAAGTCAGGCCGTCCACTTAGTGTGCCTAGTTACTTTGAGTATGCGACCCCAGACAAACGTTCTTTAGATATACTCATGGCTCTTATGCAGAACCCTAAAAATGCTGGCAAAGAGCTTTATGAAGTGATTGAAGAATATGTCAGAATTGAGGAAATAAACTTCTCAAACGCTCAAGGCCTAGGTATCTCAAATGTCGATGACATGAGCCAACTCAAAACTTTTATCAAGCCTTTTACTTTAGCTGCTGAAGACGTTTCTCTGCTCAATCAGCACTTACAAGGAAAGTTCATGTTTAAGTATGAAGGCTCGATGCTTTCATCGAATCGTGGTTTACTCCACATTCACGATGCATTTGGACTGCAAGGCAATGATCGACCAAATGAAAATGACTATAAACCGCTCTTGATGCTTTTAGGTTCAGGTAAGACAAACTTAGAATCAACCCAAGCATCTTTAGACAACACTGTAGTCATGACCACAAACTTAGAAGAGATGCAAGGACTAGAACGTCAACTGACCTCATCTAAGCTGCTGGATAGAATCGAACGAGTTCCAGTCAACTATCTACTGGATTGCGTCTCTGAAATGGACATCATGCTACGAGATATGTCCAACGTTGTAAATAAGTACGACATAGATCCAAACGTATTCAAGATTGCAGCCTTCTACTCTGTCATGACTAGGCTTCACCCTCCACAAAGAAAGGATAGTTTCCCTAAAAAATGGAGTGATGAAAAGAAAGCTCTCTACTCAAAAATAACACCTGAGCAAAAGCTTTTCATATATGCCTCTCAAGCAGATGAGCCACTGCAGACTATTAAAAAACTTCCGCCTTGGCATCCATTCAGAAATGAGTGCTTCAGACTAGGAATAAATATATTCAATGAAGATGAACTCAACGAGCTTATCATCACTCATCCAGATGCTATTTCACTTGAAGACTCTGGGCTATTTACCAATGAACAGCTCAAGCTCATCGATGATGATTTCATGAGATGTCTAAAGGCAGAACACTATCCACATGAAGGTAAGTTCGGTCTTTCGATTAGACAATTACAAAATATTCTGCGAAATACCATTGTTAATTCAGATGGTATAAAAGTAACTGTTCAACTTTTCTTAAAGCAGCTCGAGCAACTGTTCTCTGAAGGTCCAACTGTTCATCACTGGTTAGAGATGAACGTCAGTAAGAAAAAGCTTTCTGACCTTCCTCCTCGAACAGTCGGTTCTATAGACTTTGAAGAAAGAGAAGGTAACTACAGCGACTACCTTGGAATGATTAAGATCGTTAAAGCTCTTTATCAAAACATCATTCGTAAAGAAATCACTGTTGCGACAGTTGATAGAGATCCGAAGAAAATCGAAAGTGATCTACGAAAGTACCTACAACATGCCTTACTTGATAAAGCACTCGAGAATAAAGCCTTCTCTCATATTCTCGTACCAAAATACACTTACATTGATCCTCAAACTGGTAAGAAGATCGATAGCCCAGATACCGAGTTCATGGCCACTCTTGAGAAGATTCTAGCTCCTGAAGGAAAAGCTTTGGAGACTAGAAAGGAAATGGCTCGCAAGTTCCTTTACTTACTAGACAAGAGCGAACTAGTTCTTGAAAAGGATAAGCACGTATTTACTTCGTCAGAAGATAATCTTCTAGATTGCTTCTCTAAAGAGTACACCGTTCTTCTTTCTCATCGTCGTTCAGTCGAAGGCCTAAGTGCAGCTCAATTAATGGATGCATTCTTCTTCAGAAGCTACGATACCAAAAAGTACGACAAGTCATCTGTTGAACTAAAAGAGTTTGTTGAAACAGTTATCCGCAACATGCAGTCTCGTTACGGATACTCTGAAGAAATAGCCTTGGATACGATCATATTTGCCATACGCAATGAGATCGTCGATTTCGAAGAAATAATTAACTAACAAATTAGTCTTTAGCGGGGAGCCTAAAAGCTTCCCGTTACTTTTTTGTCCACTTACTGATATATCTTTTCATATCCTTCACAGAGAAGGTCATCTTACCTTTTGACTCTTGAGCTTTTTTAGAAATCTCTAAAGCTTCGTCATCAAGACTTTTTATTTTCGCGGCCAACAAAGCCTCAAACTGTTCTTTTACCTTTTGAACTTCATCGGCGTATAAACCAGCCTCAAAGAGTTTTTTTGAAGTGGGCTGCCACTTAATCATCAGCTTTTTCATTTCATCGAAAGATAAAGCTATCTTACCTTTATTTTGCCTAGCTTTCGCGAGTATCAATTGAGCTTCCGAGTCTCCCGATTCATTTTTCTCGATTAATAGCTTTTGAAAATCTGCTAGTAACTTCTCACTCGTTGAATTAACTGACTTTTCAGCCAAAACAACCGTGCTGAACAGTAAACAACTTATCAGTAAAATATTTAAAAATTTCATAGACCTCAACCTTTTGCTAGGCACAGAGTACGCTTACTAAAAAAGGTATTTTATAAAAAGTATGAATAAATTCTGCTTACATTAAGAAAAAAGGTGAGCTTCTCTCATTTCTAATAACCTGTCTATTCTCGAAGAATTATCCGACAACTTTATAGACTAGTTCTCATCCGTTTAGAAATAGCTAAACTTGTTAAAAAATAAACATCATTTTTTCTGAGCCTTTTTGTGCTTAAATCATTCAAATAACAAGAACTTACAAAGTTAAAACTATCTTTGCAAAATTCTTGCCTTCTTTATGCGAGATCTAGTATGGTAACTATTAGGAATCATAGGAGGAGAGATATGAATAATCTTATTTTGGCGATGCTTTTGCTTGTTGCTTTTTCTGTGACAGCACAAGATCCCGAACTAAACGAACTCGACCAGATATTCGTCGACAATGAAGGCCTTGATCTGATTGAAGATGATGAGCCCGTCACAAGTGTACAGTGGACTAAAGAGAACACTGCTAGCACATTTATTTCCATGAAAGAAAAGATGACCAAGAACAAAGGTCCAATCATGCTCTTTCTTATTGACGGCGGTGACATCTATGAAACTGAAAACCTGATAAACTTCATGAACTCGAAAGAAGGAAGATCTTTCAGAGTCTATGTCAACTACATGGTGATTGACACTAGAGACATGGTGAAGAGTCCACTTCTCAATGAACGCTTTCGCATGGGTAACATATTCCTAGTAGAAGAAAACTTTAAAACTCTTGCCTACAGTAAAATCGACTATTACAAAACTAAAACTGGCCAAGACTGGTGGAATGCACTTCAAAACTTTGTCGCGAAGAATGAAAAAGTCATAAACGACGCTTCAAATAAACTTCGAAACCATGCCGATCCGGACTTAGTTAAAAGCTTCGATAAATCTCTGAAGAGCATCCAAGAAGGTTCATTTCGTGAACGACGTAAAGCGACTAAAACAATGAAGAGTTTAGTTAAAAACCTCGGTTTTCTTCTTATGCCTATATGTTCAAGTTCAGATCCTGAAATGAGTGCAACAGCTAAGAGTTTACTGCTACAAACTCAAACTAGAGTTAAGTTCCCTCTGACCAGAACTATTCCACTTACCTTCAACATGGAAAAGCAGTTAGCTTCATTCATTAAAAAATAAATCTCCCAAAGCCTGTGAAACTACCCCTATCTTGAGTTTCCGGGCTTTATTTTTTTTACCCATTTCATTTTCATTATCTAAGTTTAGATTCCTCCTTAAGTAAACGCAAATAAACTCCAAGTATGATCGATAAAAACAAACTTTTAGATAATGTCATAGCGCAACTAAACTCAGACCTGAAGTCGGCGACTGAAGCTGTAAATATGGCCTATGAAAGTGCAACTCACGAAGAAAATGTCTCTGAGTGTAAGTACGACACCAAAGGTTTAGAAGCTTCCTACCTTGTTCAAGGACAAGCCAGAAGAGTTGAAGAGCTCGAAGAGAGCATTGAAGCCATAGTGGCAGTAAAGGTTCTCCCTGTTTTTAAGATCATGTTGTCTGCATTGATTTGTCTCGAAAATGAAATGGGCCAACATGAGTGGTTATTTATACTCCCTGCCTCAGGAGGTCTAAAAATTAACTTTGACGACAAAGAAATAACTCTCGTCACACCTATCTCTCCTCTAGGGCGAGAGTTAATAGGCAAGACTCTCGGAACCTCTATTTCTGTTCTTCTCGGTAATAAAAAGAAAGAATACAGAATTCTCGAGGTTTACTAAATAAAGCTTATTTTATAATTGAGATCATCCTCAAAAAGTTTAGAATAGATACGAACTAAAAAAGGGAATTACTATACTAAAGCTTTTACTAGTTGCCACAATGGCACTCAACCTTTCTGCCGCTGAAGTAAATATAAGCTCCATCGAAGAAGTCCGCAACAAAAATAATAATCCCAACTCCTTTTCTGGACGCAAATCAGAATTAAACGTTAACTTTGACCTTATTCAAAAAGGTTTTTCTACCGCGACTCACTATAAATTTGAGATCAAAAAGGTGATCGATAGTACAGGAAAAAGACTAGAGCTAAATGGATTTAATAAAGAGAAGTTTCAAAAAATTTCCCGTTTCATGAACTTTGGTAAGAATAAAAATGAGGATAAGATCTCTGTAAAACTTACAGTTACAGAGCCAAACCGAAAAGCAGAGTCTGTCGACATAGAAGCTCTACTCTTACTCAGAGCTGGAGCTCAAGAAGAAGCCATTATCGAAAATGTAATTGACATGAAAAACCAAGTCGTAAGTCACCCTATTCTTAAAGAAGCTGGTATAACCGTTACAGCGGGAATAAAAGAAGGTGATGGATTTTTTGGTAATAAGAATGATCAAAACTTCTATTTCAAAGTCGAAGGCAATAGCGATAAGATCATTAAGTATGAGTTAGTTGATGTTAATGGAAAGAAAATCAGTAACGGAACCTCATCAAGTACAATTAATGGTGTTTCTACATTCGGTACATTTTTAGATAATGTTCCCAAAAAGGCTCACCTAAAGCTTTATGTTTCTCTCAAACAAAAAACGATTAAAGTTCCAATTAGACTGAAAAAAGTCATCCTTCCATAAGAACTTTTTGAGCTTTGCTTTCGAGCAGAGCTCATTCTTCCTTAGACTCTTAAAAATTCCGCTCTATAACGAATACAAAGAAGTTGAAATAATACTTCCGTAAGGCACTGTTTCTTATGGCGAATTTAATTGACAATCTCATCGAAAATATCAAGGTTCAAATCTCTCAGGGTAACACCTACGTACCTATAGAACCTGAAGTCTTAGAAGAACTCTACAAAGACTACGACACGCCACAAGTTTCACTACCTGCGACTCAACAGAAGACTTCAGTTCCAAAAACTCCCGTGCCTATAACACAACCTGCCGCAGCTAAAGTCGTTGAACCACCAAAAACAGAATACACTTCTGCACCTGAACCAAAAGTGATGGAAGTTAAAGAAGAAACTCCAAGTATTACCAAAAGTTTTGAACTACCAAAAACGGAAGAGAAAATAATTCCAGTACAAATCTCTAGTGCAGATAACCTTTCTCTTGATGAACTTCGAGACCAAGGGAATACTTGCTCAAGCTGTAATCTTCAAATTGGTGAAAAGAGATCTGAAAATACTGGTTTAAATGCTCAAGCTCGATTGATGATCATTACCGAACCTGCTGGAACGGCTCCAGAGTTTATTGCCGATCCATTTGCTGGAGAAGCCGGAAAGCTATTGATTAAAATGATCTCTGCTATGAACTTAAATATGGATGACGTCTACCTCACTATGGCCCATCGATGTTTTGGCCCTGGTGCTCGAGAAACTATTAGCCAGTCGCGACCATATCTTGAAAAGCAAATCGAACTCGTTAATCCAGAAGTTATAGTTATATTTGGCGGTGCTGCTCTAAATATTTTACTGAACGAACAAAGCTTAGTTAAGTGTCGAGGCCGTTGGCTAGACATAGGAAATGTTCCTGCTATAGCAACCTACCCACCTGGTTACCTACTTAAAAAAGCCGAAGCAAAGCGCGAAGCTTGGAATGACCTCAAGCAAGTTATCACTCGACTCAATTTATGATGCAACAGAACTCTGTTCTCAGCGACCTAAAAGACTACCAAAAAAGAGAAAATAGACAGAGCTGGGCCGACTACTATCATCGCCTTAGAAGTACTCAGGCTGAACTTCTCAAAGATCCCGAAGTTATTTCATCTGCAGAGTTCTCAAAGCGAATCAATAAAACTGACTACCTCTTTCAATACTCAGATGGAGAGATAAAACTAAGGCAAGACTCTCGTGTCGAAATATTCCCTTACTCTGACGGCAACTACGAAAAAGTAGATGCTTTAAAAGGAGTAAAAATGAAGCAGCTAGAGCCCTTATCTAAAAAAGTTTTACTGTCATTTCCAAAGGCAACCGTCCCAAGTCGTGTTTGTATCATGCCGACTTCTCCCTTGAACAGTCGAGGCATCTCTGATTCGATTATGAGTTACACCAGAAACTCACAATTCTTTCCTGCTCCTTCACGAATTCTTGACAAAAGTCCGTCGCAGTTTCGTGAGTTTACAAAACCTATGGTCTCATACAACGACAAGATTGTCGACGAGATCATCACGAAAGCAACGAATCTAGATAACTCACACTTTACCATCCAAGGCCCTCCTGGAACTGGTAAAACCTATATCGGGGCACGCGTTATAATCGAGCTCATTCTCCAAGGTCGTAGAGTTGGCGTTATGGCCCTCTCTCATAAAGCAATAAATAATCTTCTCTTAGCTGTCGATAAGCTTGTCGATTATTATCAAATTCGCGGTGCCGAGATGATTAAAACAAGATCGGCAGACAACCCTAAAGGTGGTTTTAGCAACATCCGTATTGGCGACATCGTCAGTCAGGTAAGTAACTGCCACCTTCTTGGCGGTACAGTCTACAGTTTCTCTCGTATGCCCGACAACATCATCGATACTCTCGTTATAGACGAAGCAGGTCAAATTCCTCTTGCATGGATCATGGCTGCGGGAAGAACTAGTAAAAATATAGTCTTGATGGGAGACCATCGACAACTTCCACAGGTCAGTCAATCTATGCATCCCGATGGTACAGGAGAGTCTGTTCTAGAACACCTCATGGGTGAAAACTCAATTATCCCTGAAGAGTACGGTGTCTTTTTAAATATCACTCGCCGTATGAATGAGCAATTAACTTCATTTATAAGTAAACTCATGTACGATGGAGAGCTAAGCTCACATGAAGAAACCAAAGACTATAAGCTCAAACTAAACTGCAAACACCCTGCTCTGGATCCATCCGGTATCTCATGGATTGAAATGAACCATAGCGGTTGTAGCCAAGAGTCTCGCCAAGAAGCTGATGAGATAAAAGCCATAATTGATGAACTCGATGATAAAGGTTTCCCTCTCAACGAGATATTGGTTATAGCGCCTTATCGAGCTCAGGAAGCTCTCTTAAAAAACCTACTTCCAAAGCAGATGTCTGAACAAATAGGTACAGTTGACCGTTTCCAAGGAAGAGAAGCTGACATAGTTATATTCAGTATGACGAGCAGTGACGGACTCCATCTGCCAAGAGATATAGACTTCCTTTTCTCTTCAAATAGACTAAACGTTGCCCTCTCCCGTGCGCGTAAAAAAGCCATCATACTAGTCAATCGAAAACTTCTTACCGTCTCAGTAAATAATATGGACCAACTCAAGTTAGTTAATTCACTTTGCCGACTAAAAAAATATTGTGAGTCTTTGCCGAAAATCTAACCCAAACTCTTAGGGCCCCTTCCATAAAGCAGCATTGATTATTGACCAAAAATGAATGATCCAACCTAGATAAACAATCCAAAGTAGACCTGCTAAAACAAATTGAATGAATGCCATAAAAATCCGGCCTTGGATTAATTGACCTAAACCGGGAATAAAAAAACTTGCCAAAGCGGCGATAACATTTCCCGTTGATCCTTGTCCTGAACTCATGATTACCTCTTATTCTTTTAGTAAAGATAGTCTCGTGTTAGTTCAGGCACAATTATAGAAAATTCGGGAGTTTATAACAGAAGTGAAGTCAAAGTAGAACCTCGACTTAAACTAGCTCAATTAAGCATAGGTTTTGATAGACTCAGAGAGTACACTCCACAATAGAACTAACATCTCACCAATATTTCTTTGTTGCTTGCTTGAAATCACTTCTTTTTTGAGTAAGCTGACGAAAATTTAATTGGATCAAATACATGTCGCTTAAGAATCTCGAAAAGAAGTTCGAATCACTTCTTTTCATGTCTCGTTGGCTTTTAGCCCCATTTTACCTTGGGTTAATGCTCGGAGTTGTGCTTCTTCTCTTTAAATTCTTCAAAGAGCTTTTCACGACATTTACCACAGTTCTAACAATGAACGGCAATGAGATAGTTCTCTCCATCCTAACTTTGGTCGATATATCACTCATAGCGAACCTACTGATTATCATCATTTTTAGTGGCTATGAAAGCTTTGTTTCTAAAATAGATGTCGACGACCATGAGGATAAACCAGGCTGGATGGGAAAAGTTGGCTTTGCTGCTCTAAAGATAAAAGTTATAGGTTCAATTGTTGCTATCTCTGCAATCGAGCTTCTAAAAATCTTTGTAAATACAGCTGACTATGAACCTGAAAACATAAAGTGGAAAATCATCATCCACATCACTTTTGTTGTCTCTGGTGTACTCTTCGCTGTTATGGACCGAACAACTAAAAAATAAGATTGGGGAATAGGGATTAGAGGCTAGGAAATAGGGACTTTGGAATAGATTCTATGTATAAGTAGAACTTAAGGTCAACTTTTTTGAGTTCTACGTTTTTCTCTGCGTCTTTCCTCCTCTGCGAGACCTTCCCCTATATAAGCTCTTTCCTTTGAGTCTTGGTGCCTTGGTGAGAAATTTTACTTCCACCAACCACACAAAAAGCACGAAATTCAAAAGTTATAGTTAAGACTTGCTGAATAATTTATTCAGTGTTTTAAACCTTTATCAATCACTTATCCAATCTCATCAATTCGCTTTAACTT
>JAJPOQ010000129.1 GCA_021232515.1 Lentisphaeraceae bacterium | reverse complement strand
GTTGCGGCGCTCATTCAGGATTTGAAAATGCGCGGTATGCTAGAAGATACTTTAGTAGTTTGGAGTGGCGAGTTTGGCCGCACGCCGTATTCACAAGGAACGGGCAGAGACCACAATCCTTTCGGTTTTACGTCATGGATGGCAGGTGCAGGGGTGAAACCGGGCTTTTCTTATGGTACAACAGATGAAGTAGGTTATCGCGCTGCTGACGGGCGAGTTCATACGAGAGACTTACATGCGACCATTCTTCACTTGTTGGGTTTGGATCACGAGAAGTTAACACACCGTCATGCAGGTCGAGATTTTCGTTTAACAGATACTGAAGGTCATGTAGTGAGAGAAATACTAGCATAATGTCGAAGGACTCTACAGAAGATTATTTAAAGCTTTTAGCTGAACATGAGTATGCTATACGGGTGTATATTATCACCATGATTCCGCGTTTGAGTGATGCAGATGACATCATGCAAGAAGTTCGTTTAATCATGTGGAAGAAGTTTGGCACTTTTGAATTGGGTTCAAACTTTAAAGCTTGGGCTCTGCAGATCGCTTATTATCGAATCATGGATTTTCGTAGACGGAAAGGTCGTGAAAACAAAAAACTTATATTTACCGATGAATTCTACGATGCGGTTGAACAAGCTTCTAAAAAATTAAATCCAGAAGACAGCGATAAGAGGCAGTCTTTATTGAACTGTGTTGGCAAACTTCAGGATCAACATAAAAAAATAATATTTTTGCGCTATAAAGAACGAGTGAGTATAGAAGAGATATCTGAAAAAATAGGACGCACAGTGACCGCAACTTACCGAGTTATCAGCCGTATACGGGCTTCACTGAAGAAATGTATAAATACGACGGAGAAAGCGCGATGACTCCAGAACAAGAAGAGCGAATAGAGCTTTTGGCGGAGAAGTTGATTGCAGAAGCTTTGACTGAAGAAGAAACACAAGAGTTACAAGAGTTGGTGACTTCAAACGAAGATGCCGCGCTTATTTTTTCAGAGTATATGCAGGGCCACGCGATGTTGTCGCTAGATGCAGATCACTTGCCGAACTCTAGCCAATTGGAACTAAGGGAGCCTAAGAAGTTTTCTTGGAGTTGGCTAGTTGCAGCAGCGGCCGCATTGGTTTTGAGCTTTGTTATTACCGAGCTAAGAGCGCCTAAAATTCTAGAGACTTTTGCAAAGATAGAATCTTCGGATTTTGCGAACTGGGGCGAGTGTACACTACCGACTGCTGTTGGCGGTGAACTTGGGGCTGGTAAGTTGCAGATAAATGAAGGCTTGGCGACTTTGGTTTTTAAGTCAGGGGCAAAGGTGACTATTGAAGGTCCTGCTACTTTTGAAATAATAGATTCGATGCAGACGCGTTTGCACTCGGGAATTGTCGTGTCGGATATTCCCGAATCTGCTCATGGCTTTACTATTTACACACCGACAGCAACTGCGGTTGATCACGGTACGCGTTTTTTGACACAAGTAACTGACAATGGGGAAACAACCGTTCTCGATGTTCTCGAAGGTGAGGTTGAACTCATTCACGACAATAAAAGTGAACGTTTTAAAACCGGTCAAATCGCCAAGGCATCTTCTGAAGGTTTTGAGAAAGATGGTGACTTGAGGCATGAGCTTTACATAACCGAAAGAGACATAAAACCATTGTCGACAAATCTATTGCGAGTTTCGACGAGTTATGGCGAGGGTCGAGACGGTACAGCCCATGATTTTGATCCAGAGTTTCACTTCAACGCCGGTGACATCATGATTAAACACTCGGACAAGTATTTGCGAAAAGGTTTTGCCGGTTTTGATCTTAAGTTTCTTGAGACGTCAAAAGTAAAAGATGTGAAACTAAACTTCAATCTTGTCTTCAGTGGTTATGGCAGTGTTGCTTTAACTCAGCGCTCAAAATTTTCTGTATATGGAATAATCGACGATTCTCAGGATGAGTGGCCTCAAGGTCACATAGTTTTGTCAAAGTCTCCGGCATATAAAGAAGGTTTGAACTCAATAGACTTAAATAAAGCGCGGAAAGTTGGTGAGTTTGAGATCTCCCGTGGAGAAATCACTGCGAATAGAAACCTGAGTTCACCAGAATTAACTGAGTTAATTCGCCATGATAAAAATAAATTTATCACCTTAGTTTTCATTTGTGAAACACCTGCGATAAATCAGAATACTGGGGCGTTGATTTACTCGATTGCTGGTAAGCTCCACCCAACCGCTCAAGCACCTGCACTACAGATAGAATTAACTGAGTAACTTTTTGAAGAAAAAGCTAAAAAAATAGTTATTCCTGTGTCCAAAGTAGAGCTGACCGACAATTAAACCGTGACTATAACTTAAAAGGAATCGGTTTATATGAGATTTATCCTAGTTCTACTTTTTATGCTTCTTACTTCAGATGTCTTTTCTGCGGGTAAAAAGCACTATCCGGAATCAGCTTTCGATCAATCGTCGATTGAGCTTGAGAAAGAATTTTCAGCTTTTGGAAAATTAAAGATACTGCTCATCCCAGGCAAGGAATGACCCAAGAAAGCTTCCGGGAATCATGAGTACATGGCAGGTGCTGTGTTGTTAGCGGAGATTTTCGAGAATATGGGAAATGTTCAGACGAGTATTTCTCATAAAGAATGGCCTAAGAATGAACAGCTTTTGAGGGATGCAGATGTGATTGTCATCTACTCAAATGGCGATGGCAAACAAGGCTTTTTGGCCAGTGAGTCTCGTGTGAAACTTATAGATAAATTGATTGAACAAGGTAAAGGTTTTGTCAATCTTCATGCTTCCGTGAGTTATCCTAAAAAGTATGTAGAAATAGGTCAAAAATGGATTGGTGGAGTTTGGGTAGATTATCACTCAAAAATTGGAAGGGGTCATTGGAAAAGTGAACATAAACAGTTTCCCAAACATGAGATAACTGAAGGAGTGACGCCTTGGAAAGCTGATGATGGTTGGTGCCATAAGATTCTATTTTCAAAAGAAACTCGCCCACAAGCAACTCCACTTTTATGGTCAAGTCGTACTCATAAAGGTAATCCAAAAGGAGGCGATGATGATGTTGTCGCTTGGTCCTTTGAAAGAAAAGATGGCGGTCGTTCATTTTCTTGTAGCGGAGCCCATGGTCACTGGGAGTGGGCGAATGATGGTCTACGCCAAATGATTGTAAATGGCATACTTTGGACAGCGAAAAAGAAAGTTCCTGTTGGTGGTTTTAACTGCGTGATTGACAAGGAAAACATGAACCGTTATTTCGATACTCGTAAGAAAAAATAAGCTGCATTTTTTGAGATCTTAGTTTATACTTTATGAGCATGTCACAAAGGCATGCTTTTCGACATATAGAAGAAAGGTAAATTAAGGTTTTAATATGCTCAAAGTAGTTCTCTTCACTTTTTTCTTATGTATAAATACTTCATTTTCACAAGATTGGACGAAGCTTGAGCATGATCCATTTGGAACTTATAGTCATAGTCCTTTAAAAGGTTTTGTCCCTTATAGTGACGTGGACTTAGATAAAGCTTATCCACATACGATGGAGTGGTTTTACCTCAGCTTGAAAGAGATAATGAACGGACCAAACTCTTTTACTTTTGATCAGAGTTTAGAAAAGAAACTAGAAGCTGCAGCATCCCGTCGTAAGCAAAGTATTTTCCGTATTTACCTTGATTACCCTAAAAAGCCTTTAGGCGTTCCAGACTTCTTGATTAAATCTGGTGTGAAGATGATTCCTTATGAAAATGACGACTGGGATAATAAAGGCGGCCTTTCTCCAGACTATAAAGATGAACGCTTAGTTTCTGCTATGGAAGCCAGTATTCGAGCTATGGGGAAAAAATATGATGGCGATCCAAGGATTGCCTTTATTACTGTTGGTTACCTTGGTCACTGGGGTGAGTGGCACACTTATCCTAACGAGCATCTTATGGCATCTCGCAAAGTTCAGTTACGTATAATTAAAGCTTTCTCCGAGTCTTTTAAAACGACGAAATTTTTACTTCGGTACCCATACACTATGGATAAGGATTTTCTTTGTGGCTTGCATGATGACTCATTTGCAAAAAGCACTTTGCCAGAGAAAAATGAAGACTGGCACTTTCTAAGAGAGATAAGAAACCATAAGCTTGAGGGCTTATGGAAAACTCAACCAATCGGCGGAGAGCTTTATCCATTATTTCAAAAGAAGATGTGGAACGAAAAGCCACTCAAACAGGCTCAAAACTTTAGAGATTGTGTAAGTGCAACTCACTGTAGTTGGTTAATCAACGATGCTTTGTTTCATGGGAAGTGGACTGAGGCACAAAAGATAAAAGCGAGTAACAATTCTCTGGGTTACTCATTTCGCTTACATGCGTTTAAATTAAAGAATGGTCTTTTAAAAGTCAAAATAAGTAATAGTGGAGTCGCTCCATTTTATTACAAATGGCCAGTAGAAGTTGTGAATTTAGAAACCAAAGAAGTGATAACGCCAGACTGGGATATTCGCAAAATTCTACCAGGGAAAGAGTATGTTTTTGAATGGAAGGTTTCTGGGCAAAAGGTAGGGATAAGAATTCAAAATATTATGCAAGGTGGTTATCCAGTGCCTTTTGAAAATATTGTGAAGGATGGAGTGGTGATTTTAAAAAAATGAGCGAATTAGTTTATCTTTAAACTCTAAGAAGTGCATGCGCTCAATGATTCGCCCGATAGTTGTTTGGTCTTGGGATATATGAATCTCTTCTGCTTTATTGGTAAGTGATGATATGTTGAAGCCTTCAGCCCATGAAATACATTCTTTTGCCCACTCTTCTTTTTCCCAATCATACAGACTCGGCTCAAGTATAAGTATGTGGTGCTGAATGGCAAAGCGGGCTTTTTCTTTATTCAGGCTGTGCACACTGCAGGTGTGATTAATAAAGTGTTCTTCAAGTAACTTTTTTCGACGTAGATACTCGAGTTCATCCGGTACTTCTATTTCTATCCCACTGACCATAATAATTCTCCCTTGTTATTTCATCGTACAAAGATTTTTTTTAAGCCGCAATCCTGACTGAGAGTGTTTTAATTATTTTATGTGTCAAGAATCTACTCTTCGTAACTATTACATATCAAAAATCATAGGTATGTGAATGTTAAAGAAGCTGTTACTTTTTCTCTGTATTTTATCTTCTCCTTTACTGGCAGAAAAGAAAATGAATCTACTGATCATAAATGTAGATGACCTAAAGCCAACACTTGGTTGTTATGGTGATACTGTCGCCAAAACGCCTCAAATAGACTCCCTCGCTAGTCGTGGAACTGTTATGTTGGCGAACTATTGTCAACAAGCGGTGTGTGCTGCAACTCGAGTGAGTATGTATACAGGTTTACGCCCTGATAGTACGGGTATTCAGGATTTAAATACTCATATGAGAGACATAAATCCAGATGTTTTAACGCTTCCTCAATATCTTAGAAAATCTGGTTATAAGTCAGTTGGTTATGGCAAGATTTTACATGGTGCTAAAAATGATGATATACCTTATTCATGGGATGAAAGGTACGATAAAGAGTTGTCCTATAATAGTAAATTTAAAGAGCCTGTGATTGGCAAATTTCAGAGTGAAACCCTGCATAAGGTTCTTGCTGATTTTAAAAAGAAAAATGGCAAGTTTAAGACTTCGAAGCTTTTGGCTTATCTTAAAAAGTCTGATAACTACCCAGCAACAGAAGCACTAGACTTACCAGACGACGCATATGCAGATGGAGCCATCGCTCAAGGTGGTATAAGTGCATTGCAAAATTTTGCTAAATCGGAAGACCCTTTCTCTCTAGTTATCGGCTTTCGCAAGCCTCATTTGCCATTTGCCGCTCCAAAGAAGTACTGGGACTTATACGACCCGTCAAAGTTTGAATTGGCCACTCATAGAACGAATTCTAAAAATGGATTGTCTTACGCGATGCATACTTATGGTGAGTTAGGTAGTTACTCAGGTTATAAACTTGGGCAGGTTGTACCTGAAGATAAACAGCGTGAATTAATTCACGGTTACTATGCCTGTGTTTCTTATGTAGATGCCCAAGTGGGGAAGCTTATGGCAGAACTTGACCGTTTGAAGTTGAGCGAAAATACAGTTGTTGTTTTGTGGGGAGACCATGGTTGGCACTTGGGGGATCACGGTCTTTGGTGCAAGCATTCAAACTTTGAACAAGCGACAGCGGCACCATTAATTATTGTTGCTCCAGGGATGACTCCAAATCAAAAAACGCGCTCACAGACAGAGTTTGTCGATATATTTCCAACAGTTTGTGACTTATTGAATTTAGAAAAGCCAAAACAGTTAGAAGGTGTCAGCCTAGTTCCTATTTTAAAAGATGCGTCAAAGTCAGTAAAGGATTATTCAGTAAGTCAGTATCCTAGAAAAGGTAAGACCGGTTACTCATTGAGAGCAGGTCGTTATAGAGCTGTTTTTTGGATGAAAAAAGGAGTGATGAGCTTTACGAAGTTTTCGGAAGGATTGATAGAAGGCCTAGAAATTTATGACTATAAAAATGATCCAAATGAGACGATTAATCAGGCCGTTAATCCTGAGTTTTTAGTAGTTAAAGAGCTGATGATTGGGCACTTAAAACACTACTTTAGCCAATACGAAAATCCGCAAAAAACTATCGAGATGCGTGCGAAAATGAAGCAGTTTCGCAGAGGAAAGAAATAAAAAAGCCGACTGGCGATCTGTCGGCTTATCTTAATCTTATGGTAAAACGTTTTAGCTAACTCGGAAGTTAGTTACATCACTCTTTGCAGCTTTCATAAAGCGAGCAAGTGGTGTGTCACACTCTGCGTCATTTAGAGCGTCATTTAGTCTTCCAGCTTTGGCACCATCAGCAGGGCCTTTATAAAGACAGTAAGTTTTTTTGCTGTTTGTTAAAGCTTCCATGCCCCAACTCCAACGTTCTTCAGGAGCATAAGATGCTCTAGCTCTGAAAAGCCAGTCTCCAGGAGCACAGTCTTTCTCTAGTTCTGCAGAACCTGGGAAAAGACTAGCGATGTGGCCGTCGTCGCCAAAACCAAGAAGAAGCATAGCAAGTTCAGGAAGCTTGTCGCCACCAAGTACTTTTTGGTAGTCAGCGCCTTGAGCTTGACTGTCTTCACAAGGAAGTGGAAGAACCTTAAGACCACAAGAGTCTATATCTTCTTTCATAGCGCCAAAGTTACTACCGTCTTCGTGGTAAGGAACCAAACGTTCATCGATAAATGTGAAAACAACTTGGCTAAGTTTATCAGCATCTTCAGTTGTTGATATAGCCTTTAAAAGCGGTGGAAGTGTAGAACCGCCAGAAAGACCGACATATAAATTTCCAGTTGTATTTTCTTGAGCTTTTAACATCTCTTTTACGAAAAGCTCAGCAAGTTCAGTGTAACTCGTTTCTTGGACCGTTGACATACTGCCTCCATGTTTATGGGCCTAAAGGTAGCGTTTAAAATTAAGCTTTCTAGTTAGGTTGTTAAATTTTTAACAACCTTCAGGAGCTTAATTAAATTTGAGCTCGGCCATAATTTAAAGTCTTTAAAACAAGACCGCTGGCGTGAACTCAAGCTTTTTCTACCGTTAAATTTTTTATAACTAATTCGACAAATTTTGTGAAATATTGGGCCTATTTTAAGATATACTACTGCCCTAAGAACTTAAACCGGTCATAAGTTTGATTTAGTGGGTGATTCTCTTTTTTACCATCGACTAATGAGCTTACCCATTCTGCCAATCGACGACCAAGTCGGCGACAAGACTCTTTCTCTTTTTCTTCCCTTGGTTCACCGGCAACAACACTGCCGTAGTGAGGCGAGAACTTTTTATCGATATAGTCAGTAACGCCAAAGGTTAGAAAACCGTAGTTCATAAGAATTGTGAGAAGGGTCATGCAGGTAAGTTCGTGACCACCGCCCCATGCTCCAGCACTGCTAAATGCACAGCCGATTTTGCCGTCATTTTTACCCCAGCCTTCGGGAGGGAGTTTGTCCCACCACTCTTTCATTTGGTGTGAAATAGTCCCGTAGTTTGTGGGGGAGCCTATAGCTATACCGTCGCACCAGTTGAGGTCTTCATAAGTTGCTTCTTTAACAGATAAAAGTCGAACTTCTGAACCTTCTAGAGACTGCGCACCTTCTGCTACGAGTGCGGCCATCTTAGCTGTGTTTCCGTCGTTACTATGTGAAAGTACGAGAATTTTTGGCATGAGTTAAATCCTTTTTTGAAAACTTAGCGGTAACTCTTCCTGAATCATAGGAACACTTTTTAAATATTTGGGATCTTTGCGACAAAGAGGACGCTTTCAGTAATCAGTTTTTAGTGATTAGTCTTTAGTAGTTAGGGGGTAGTTTTTAGTAATCAGTTGGATAAGTATTCAGTATTCAGGTTGGACAAGTATTCAGTAATCAGGAGTAGATAAGTATTCAGTATTCAGTATTCAGGTTGGACAAGTATTCAGTAATCAGGAGTAGATAAGTAATCAGTATTCAGGAGTAAATAAGTATTCAGTAAAATGGCTCACTTGTCTAGTCCTGATTAAAAGTTGACACTTTATTTTCATTTAAAGGCAGAGCGTAGACGAGAATGGGTCTTCCCAACTCGTCGGAGTCTACCTCTGCTGAACTTATGCATAACTGAAAGAGTTTGACCTCGAGTG
>JAJPOQ010000072.1 GCA_021232515.1 Lentisphaeraceae bacterium | reverse complement strand
TCTTCTGGAGTTTTCACGACTAGCACCTTAGGTAATAAATCATCTCGTCCATATTTCTTAACCCATGAACGCACCGTATCACTACCTGGTATATCATAGGCCCGAGAAGCCTCTCTAATACTTGTAAACTTTCCTGAGGCTAGCTCTTTCACTACCTTTAACTTAAACGTTTCACTGTAACGAATCGAATATTTCATCCAATTTCCTTTTGATTACAGTGTCAACCTATACCCGGACTACACAAGAGGATAATAATCTCTAATCTCCCCCAAAAAACAATTGTCCACGATTTACTCATTCCAGACATCTAGTTATAAATAGCAGTTGGAGGGAATATGTGTTGTGTCAAAGGGGTGGTTTTTAGAGTAGGGCTTAGAGAGGGAGTTGTACTTCAAAGAGTTAGAGTACAGAAAACTAGTTCATTTACTTTGATTGAATTACTTGTTGTTATTTCGATCATTGGTATTCTCATTTCCATACTTCTACCATCTTTGTCACAGGCCAGAAGGTCTGCTAAAAAATGGTGTTTGTTTGAGTAACTTACGGCAGTTAGCTGTTGCGACTATTACTTATGATAAGATCAACCAAAGTCTTATGACTCAAGGGAGAGCTAACTTTGCGCGGCGTGGTTTTTTACGTGAATCACCAGCTCAAGCACAAGTTTGGGGGAATTTTGCTTTTGAGTATTTGAATGCTCCGAAAGGTTTAGAAGATAAGTCAAAGCCTGGTGATTGTAGTGTTGCCTTACGCTTTTACTCTTCAGATGTTTTTCACTGTCCTTTAAATCCCGTCGAAAGTGCAAATGAGGGTGATGCAGAAAAAGGTCGAATCACTGACACTGGAGGTTCTAACTATGGATTTTTTAGTGGAAGTTCAAATGACATTTCGTTTAATATCCTAAAGCTTCAAGCAAAGTTCGCTGTCTATAAATCACAAAGTGGCAATGACGTTGGCGATAGCATGGCCTTGTGGGGAGATGTTTGTAACAGGGATCCAGATGAAGATAGTAATTGGGCTTTTGTGAAAACGAATCATAAGAAATTAAACTATTACACACCTAGTAGCAAAGAAGAAGCGGATCAAATGATAGAAGGTGGAAATGTAGCCCATGCAGATGGCTCGACTTTTAGGTATCGTTACAATTCGTCGAATTGGGATAGAGCTACATATTCAAGGCCGAAATCAGGTTCTTTAGATTGGGTAGAAATAAACCCAGTTACTGCGATGTATCCTTCAATTGATTATCCTTCAGGCAATTTCAAGACAACTCATGGCTATATCGTTGGACCGTTTAATTTATCAGGTCCTTAGTAGTATATAAATATATAAGTTTTATTAATTTTGTTAGTAAAAGCTAATACAGTAGGATCTTCATGTTATAACATTGCGTGTGTTGTAAATGTAAACAGGAAAAGTTCCTATGAGAGTATCTTCATTTATCTTTTGTCTATTCTTCCTTTTTCAGTCTTTAACGGCTGAGAACCTAATAAAAAATGGCGATTTTCAAGCGGTCTCAGAAAACGGTGAGACCAGTCATTGGAGTAAATTGCCGAGTCATGCGTCTATAGAACAAGAAAAGGAAAATAAGTTTCTTCGTCTTGTACAAAATAAGCCAGGTAACTTCACCATGCTTTATAAGCTTCTTTTTCTGAATCCTAAGGACGCAGGTAAAGAGTTTCAGATCTCGTATCGCTACAGAATCCAAAATTTAGTTAAAGGCGAGAAGCCTTGGAATGATGCTCGTGTTCTCATAAAATTGAAGGATGAAGCAGGCAAAGAAGTTGGTAAAGTAAAACCTCTTTATTATCCAAGTAACAATAGTAAGTGGCAAAGTGCGAGTCTTCGCTTTCAGGTTCCTGAAGGTGTTACTCAGATAGAGGTGCTACCGACACTTTTTCAAGTTAAATCGGGTTCGATGGATTTGGATAACTTGTCTCTTAAAGTTTATACTCCTAGTCGTGCCGAGACAGTTAAGTTTCCTTTAATGGGAGACAAAGACTATCCCAAAGAATTAAGAACAGATGGCAATGTTTTAAAGAACACAGCGAATGAGTCTGTTTGGTTACAGGGTTTATCCATCCCAAGTTTAGAGTGGTCTGATAAAGGTGATTATATTCACAATTCGGTGGTGATTGGTATAGAAGAGTGGAATGCTAATGCGATCCGCCTTCCAGTCAGTGATAAGTTTTGGTTCGGTCAGAAAGGTAAAGATAAAACAGGTGAAACTTATCGCAAACTTGTAGATGATCTTATCGAGGCGAGTGCTACTAGAGGTGCCTATGTCATTTTAGACTTACATACTTACCGAGCAGCGAAACAATCCACAATAGACTTTTGGGTAAATGCTGCAGAACGTTACAAAAATCATCCTGCAGTCTTATTTGGTTTATTGAATGAACCACATGGCATCGATTGGGAAGTATGGCGCAATGGAGGTGAAGTTTCCAGTGGCAAGAAGAAAGCAAACGAGATAGCCGAAAACAAAGAGAAACATGGGACTTTTAAGTCACCTGGCATGCAGGCAGTACTAGAAGCGGTGCGAGAGACTGGAGCTAAAAACATCTGTGTAGTTGGAGGCTTAGGTTGGTCATACAGTCTTGCTGGTATTCTCAAAGGTTTTGCTTTGGAGGATAAGGTGGGAAATGGCATCATGTACGATACACATGTTTACCCATGGAAAAGAGGGTGGCAGAAGAATTTTCTAGATGTTGCGGCAAAGCATCCAATCCTCGTTGGTGAAAACGGCTGTGAACCAGAACCTTTACCATTCTTGCCTAAGAGTGCTCATGAAGACCCTCACACTTGGGCTCCGGATATGTTAGCCTGTATTCAAAAGTATAAGTTGAATTGGACGGCGTGGAGCTTTCATCCAAAAGCTTCACCGAGAGTTTTAAATGATTGGAACTATTCACCAACTTCCTTTTGGGGAAAGTATGTTTTTGATGCTTTGCATGGTAAGCAGTTTAAGTTGACAAGACTTCGTTAACTTTTTCATATTCTATTTTTGAATGGGATATAAGGGATGTCGGCTATTTTATAATATGATCAATGTTGTGTGAATTTTTATATAAGGTATTTCTCGTGCATAAAACTCTTTTAGTTTGTCTTCTTTCTTTATCTTTTGTCTTAAACATACAAGCTGCAGAAAAAGCTCCTGTAGTTATCTTAAAACTGGATGACCTTTGGGGGCAGCCGGGTAAGAAATTTCTTAAGCCTAGATGGGAGAGAGTGACTAAGTTTCTTGCTGAAAGGAAACTGAAATCATCTATCGGTATTGTTGGTAATGCTTTGGAAACTGATAAGCCAGAGTTCTATAAGTGGTGTAAAGAGAAACATGAAAGTGGCTTGATCGAGTTTTGGAATCATGGTTATACACATGGTAAAGTTGAGCACAATGGTAAGAAAGTGGGAGTTTTTGCAGCAGGCTATGATCTGCAGTTAGACTACTTTTCTAAAACACAGAAATTGGCAAAAGAAAAACTTGGCTTTGCTTTCAATACATTTGGCTCACCATTTAACTCATTAAACCAAGATACTGCGAAAGTTTTAGCGACTGACCTAGATATGAAGGTTTGGCTTTATGGCAGGGACTCTTATGCTAAGAAAAGCAACTTTAAAGCTTCTGTTTTAGGTCGTAAGATTAATCTTGAAAATCCAGTGCATAATCCAAACTATGAGAAGTTTGTAGCGCGTTACAAAAAAGGGAACTTAGGAGAGCTTATAGTTATCCAAGGACATCCAAATGGTTGGGATGATAAACGCTGGGCGGCTTTTGTGAAAATTATCGATTTTCTTCAGGAGAAAGGCTGCGAATTCACGACGCCAATTGAGTGGCACAACAAGAAGTAAGATGAAAAATTGAGCGGACCGACAGGGCCCGCTCGGCGTGTGTTGTGTGGTGGAGAGTTACTTAACTTCGAACTTCATAAGTCGTTGGTTGCCTTCATCGTAAACAACAAGCCGATTGTTATTCCCAAAGATTGTTGTTGGCGAGTTAAAGTGTTTAAAGTCTGCGCCGCTTTTACCTGTGTTGCCGTAAGTTGCTAAAAGCTTAAAATCGTGACCAAAACAAAGAACACGATGTTTGTCTGTGTCAGCTACCCAAAAGAACTTTTTATCGCGGTTAATGTGAATCTCATTTCCAAATGAATCACTTTGAAAGCTTTTCCATCTTTTGGTTTCGCGCCACTCATCTTTGTTTTTGGTGTCGAACTCTATAAGGAAACCATCACCAGCAGCATAGACTTTGTCATCATTTACTTTGGCAAAAGTAGTCCATTTTTTAACAGCATTTTTAGTCTTTAGCTGAAACGAACCAAGTGCTTTTTCTACTTTGCCAATTGGGTTGATTTGTAGCTTGTGAGCTTTGCCTTGAGGACCGATGTAGTAAGCGATGTTAAGGCCATTCGTCTTCAAGACGACATTTGCACTAACTCCGTACTGAAATTTGTAGCTTTTTTTGCTGTCGTGTATGGATTTAAGTTCACCATTTAATTTTCCATAACTCCAAGAAGGAGTGCCACCGTAAATAAGAGATGGGCCAACTGCTATACCATTATCCATGAAGCTGATTTGGCCATTTGGGCCACGGCCAGTACTGTTTCGAAGAGGGCTTACAGGACTGTCATTCCAGGTCCAGTTTCCGTATGGAACAAGAATACGACCTTCTTTATCAAGAGCTAATGCTCCACGAACTTCAGAGAGTGGACCTATGCGACGGACTAAATGAAAGCTGTTATCTTTCCATTCCATCAGATGAATAACATGACCAACGCCACCAATAGCAAAGAGTTTATTGTTGATTTTGGCCATGCCAGTTCCTCTACTGACCTCATAGTTGCCGGCAAGGTGGCCAATGAAAGAACCAGATGATCCACCTAAGACGATTCCTGGGTCTGGAGATATAGTTTCGTCAAATCTTTTTATTGTCCCGTGCCAAGCATGTGAGTACCAATTATTGTCGATTTTTTGCATGCCTGTGCCGCCAAACTTCTGGAAGTTTTCCTCTTCGATGAGCTTACCATCTTTTATCGTCCTGAAGTTACCTTTTATCACAAGGTTCACAGTGTCGTCTTCACAGAGGAATATAGAGCTGGGGTTGTCAGGAACTTTACATAAGGTTTTGGCTGTAGAGCCATCTTCATTGAGGATTAAGACTTCATCTTTTGTTGAGATGGCAGGGATGTACCCATTTTTATTTGAAAGGCCGATTAATTTTGCTTCGTGTCCGAGACTTTTGGCGGTGGTCCCAGCTTCTGAGAGTATAGATAGACTGTAGAGTTTTTTATCTAGTAAAAAAATGAGCTGATTATTACAGTTAACCATATTGTTGCTGTAGTGACTCTGAGCTTTGGGAAGACTGTAAGTAGCGACTAAGCGACCATCGAGAGTGTAGCGGTTTACTCGGTCTAAGCCGGCAGTTGACCATAGAGTCCCAAATTGATCGTAGTGAATGCCTAAGCCACCATCCAACTTTTTGTTACGTTGTTCAGAGAAGCGAGTTAAGCTTTTACCTGATTCTCCAGAGTTTCCTAAAACTCCAACGAAGGTGAGCTTTTCAGCTGTAGTGTTCATTGAGAAGCTCAATAGTAGAACGAGTATCAGCTTAAATGAGAAATGAGTGTTTATTGATGTAGGCATAAGTGTTTCCTATTTAAACTTGATTGTGCCCCAGTTGACTGGGCTTAGCATGATTTCACCTGGGACGTCATTGACCAAACCTGTTGCTTTGTTTGACCAGTAGTTTCGAAGAAAATTTATTGTTCCTTTGTCATCGCCATAAATAACCCCAAAGTCACCTTTGATCTTGAGTCCTGAAAGTTTGCTTACTCCGAGACTTTGAATAGGGATAGAAGCTTCAACTTCATATGAGTTGCCACTTACTTTGACTTTGATCTTGGCATCATTTAGTTTTTCGACTGAGTCGACAGTTTCACTGCGCCAAGGAGAAGTGAAGGTGACGGTGTTTTCTTTCTTCTTTAAACGGTGTTTGTAGAGTACAGCTATAGGTTCTTTGTTGAACTGACCGATGAGCAGTCGCAGGTCTTTCTCAACAGGAGAACGACGATTGTCCTTTGCATTTGGATTTAGACCGAGTTGTATGTCGATTGAATCACCTGTTTTGAAAAGAGTCGTCCAGTCGTTGCCATTGTTGACCCATGGAGTGTCGTCAGAGACGCGATAGTTTAAGTATAGGTTGTGATCGTCGTAAGTAACTTTTACCTTTACTTTATAGAGACCGCTTTTATCCCACTCTGCAGAATATGAAGAATCCCAATCGTTGGTTTTTCCGTCTATCTTAATTTTCTTTTTAGATTTGTAGATATTTGCTTCACGAGTTTGGCTTTCAGTGTTAACCGTTCTAGAAAAGTTTCTTTCTGCAGCCATGATCTGATCTTTATCGACTTCAAATTCTCCATTTTGTCGAATGACCTTACCCAGACCTTTTAAGGTGTAGATCCTATAACCGTCACCACTTGTTTGTAGGTAGTACTTGCCATCTTTGTTTGACTTACCAAATACACCGCCAAAAGGTTCACCACCGATCATCATATAGTTACGCTCTCTACCAATTCGGCAGTCTCTAAACATCTCATCTAAGTAAAGTCCGTCGGAAGTCATGATTGAAAAACGACCATGATTGCCATTTAAAACGAAAACATCTGTTTCCTTATCTAAAGGTGCGCAGCCAAGAAAGAATAAGTTGCCCTGCATAACGCCAACTTCAGGAAGTGGCGCTTTGTGAGAACCGTGAACTCCAACCCATTGATTCGGGAACTTCCAGAGTATTTTTCCAGTAGGGGAGACAGACACCATAGTTGGGTCGGTATTGTAGATAAGGTTGCCTTTACGGTCTACAGTTGTGGGCATTCTGTCACTAGACTTAAGCTTTATACTTTCTTGCCAAGCAACGGATTCTTTAATTGCTGTATTTAGCGTAGGGTACTTTGGCGCGCCTCCAGGATAAAATCCATTTGGCTTTAAGACTAAGACTCGAGGAATACTCTTATCTTTTGAAATAGGTAATCGCATGGAAAGGCTTGTTTGATTACTTCCCCAGTAACTACTAAAACCGGCATAATCATCGCTGAAGTTAAATTCTTCCTTTTGCATCTTGCCGTCACCATTTTTATCAACCCACATGGTAGCAACAAATCTTGATTCATGCCCTTTGAACTTCTTTTTGAGAAGATGGTCGTACTTTTTAGGAAGAGCATCGACGAGAGGTTTCGGTAGTTTCCACTTACAGGCGTAGGCAAACATATGCATATTGGCAACGGCGGCATGGTCTTTTACTGAGCCGTCCTTCATTATCTCACAGATCATGGCGATTTTCCCATAGGTCAGTAAGAAAGTTCGACCAGCTTCACGGTAGAAGGTGTACCTAAATGGTTCGTGATAGTAGCCACCTAAACGGCCGGCTTGTAGACCCATGATACTTTTGGGCTTACTTTGTTTTTTCTTGAAATCGACATCCCAGATTGAATTAAGAGCAATCCATTTAGTATGATCTTCAGTATCGAATCCACCCCCAGAACTGCCATAGTGTGGATTGCCGAAAAGTTCTTTTTTGACTGTTTTAGTCTTTAAGCCCCAAGCTGAAACTCTTTTTGCATTCCATCGAGCTTCGGTGACCCAAAGGTTGTCTTTATGAATAGTTAATCCACGTGGATTGATTAGACGCTCGGCCTGGTAACTACCTTGGTAGTTCCCGCCCGGGATTCCAATTGTATCTAGTAACTTACCTTGAAGAGAATAAACTTTTACGGTATGCGAAATACCATCAGTTAGGTAGATTTTTCGATCTTTAGAAATAGTTAATCCACGTATATCTAAACCGCTATTTTTGAGGATTGTCTGCTTTTTCTTACTAGTAGGACTAAAAGCAATGAGGTTATCGTCACTAACTACAAAAAGAAGGTTCCCATCACTTGCTAAAGGTCCTGGATCTTTGACCGGTATAGATCCCTTGACGTCGCCACTATCGCCATTTATACGGTGTACCTTTTGATCGTGCTTTGTTGATACATAAAGGTTGCCGTCGAGAAAGGTCGCTCCAGCTATAGAATAACTGTTTTTAAAGAGAGGGTTTTTTGCTCCTGGACCGAATTCGTAATTGCCGAGTTTTAGGAACTTTTTATTGCCAGGGAAGTTTTTTGACTGAGTAGATTTTATGTCGAATTTCGTCAAAGTTAAGTAATTGTTACTGACCCAATTCGCTTTTGTTTTATCAACCTTTTCGCCCCAAGCTAAGCCATCATGGATCGCAAATAGGTACTTGTCTGTGACAGCTACTTTTATGGCATGAATAGGAGTACCGTGTAGCTGCTTGAACCCTTTTTGCCATTTCCCATGTTCATCGACGGCTATCATCGACCAACCACCTTCAGTTAACGGTGCGGCTATAAAGGCATATTTATCATTGCTCACAGCATCTGTAAATGTGCCATGGTTTGTTCCGAAAGCTTTCGGTTTGCCTAAATTACCATTGGCAAGAGTTAACTGGTGTTCAGGAACTATGCCCGGGTGGTGAATACTACGCCAGGAGTACTTACCGGGCTTAACTAAGTTACCGTCGTCGTCGGTACCGTCCCATTGTATATGCTGAGTTCCTTTTTCGGTTTTGACCCCACTTATGAGATTTCGAATTCTTTTACCTGTTTGGTCTTCAATGACGAGGGTCATCTTCCCGTTAAGAGGCTGATCTAACTTTAGATTTATCTCATTCTTTTTATCAGAAATAAGCTGCTTATATTCAGCAAAACGAATGGTCGCCCATTTGTTAGTATCCTTAGAAAGTCCAGAGTGTGCCGCTGCTAAGTCATTATGCAGGTAGCGTTCTTGGCGCACATTCATATTCAACTCTTTTGAGTACCAAGTGACGTCAAAAGCCATTTTGAATTTAGCATCTTGGATCATTGAATTGTCGAGTGTAAAAAGGAATTCAGTATAAACTTTTTGAGTAGTTTTTTTCGCTTGCTCAGAACGTAGTATTTTTTTTGAATTGGTGAAGATGCCCAGCTCAATAGAGGGAACTATACCTTTAAAATGAGCCACACGCACAGCGATGAGTAATTGTTCATTGTCATTTAGAGCATAAGACGCTTTAGGAGAAGCCGCAGTTGAGGCGTTTATGTACTCGTACTCTTTGAAAGCTTTTACAGTTTTAGTGTTTTGATTACTTGGATTCGTTGCAGCAGTATTTATTGCTGGTGAAGTCTCCTTTGACTCTTGAGAGCAGGATACATAAAACACAAGAAAAAATATTAGTAAAAGACTTTTCATTAAGCGACCTAAAGTTAATTGACACACTGCTAGATATCTTTGTAGATAAAATCGTGGACAATTTTTTTAGTATTTTAAATCTTTTCTTTACCTCACTGCAATCTATAGAGAAATATGAGCTTGGGTTTCGCAACAAATATTCACATTGAAAAGATTCTGGCAATCAGTTTTTGCATAGTTAATTCTATTTGATTTTGTGTGAAATATTGCCTGCAATGAAGTGGCGCAAATATATAGATTATGTTATAACATGGCATTGAGTAAATGTCTTAATGGATTATAAGTATTTATGATGTGTGTTGTGTATACATATAAATACAAAGTAGTTAAGGATTTAAGTTGTGTTGAATTCGTTGAACTGTTTATAACTCCTAATTGCTGAATTTAATTTAGTGTTTGTTAGGAATTGTTTTTATTTAATGTGGGTGTGTGTTGTGAAAAATAAGTGTTTTACTTTGATTGAACTCTTGGTCGTTGTCGCGATTTTAGGAGTTTTGATGTCTCTCCTTTTACCTTCTATTTCTAAAGCTCGAGAAAGGACAAAAGCTGCAGTTTGTCTTAGTAACTTTAAACAGGTTGGCTTTTTTAATGAAATGGCCATTTCTATGGCTTGGAAGAAAAGTAATAATCCTACTGATGAACACAATAAAATTGCTGGACAACTTGTACCTCGTTGGCGTCCGCCATATGCATGGGCATATATAGGTGGAGAAGGCGTTCATGAAACCTTAGATGCCAATGCGGATAATCCAGCTGCAGTCCATAAGTTTTTACAAGGTTTCAACTGCCCAAATTACGAACTTCCAGATATATCAGACCTCGCATCTTGGGGCGATGGCATTCTTAAACTTTATTTTTATGCAGCCAATGAAAACTTGAAAGGCGGGAATTATCAAGCATCCCAAGTTTCTAGTCCTAATGAATTCTTGATGAATACGGAGAAAAACCCAACAGTTTCGACTTGGGACGACATAACAAGTGGTGCTGGACATACAGGGTTTGATAAAAGACACTTAAACACAGCCAATACTTTATTTCTAGATGGTCATGCAAAATCTAGGGTGAACGTTAATAACGCTGATTTATATATACCTTAGAAAACCGTTTCTCTTGGTTTCAAATTCTTCTCTGGATTCTAAATTTAGAGGAGAAGCCACTTGCTATATTGCCAATAATTCGATGGCCATGAGCAATCCTATAAGTATAAACTTTTTCGACATGCTTTTGATGGGTATTTAGCCAATCTCTTTTTCTTGATTTTTTGAGCTTTGTGTAGATTGAGAAAATTAAGTTTGTTTGAGAAGGATTTTGCGCGCATGTTAATTAACATGCGCATTTGCCTACTTTTTTATCAGATGCGAAAAGTTAATTTAGTATTATTACTTGGAGCTACTGTTGTGTGTGATCTAAAGAATAATCTTTTAAAGCCTAAATTCACTTTGATTGAGCTACTCGTTGTCGTGGCGATCATCGGGATACTCGTAAGCTTGTTGTTGCCTCAGCTTGGTAAAGCGAGAGAGGCAAGCAGAACGGCTGTGTGTAAGAGTAATCAAAAGCAATTAGGTATTGCGGTAGCCCTTTATATGGGGGATGGCGAAGGTTACTTTCCTCCCGGATCAAACAATTATACTGGTGGTGATCGTCAGATATGGTACACCAAAGAGAATACTTTACCCACTATACTTGGATATAACGAAATGCCTGACGATGAGTACTATAAATGGGACGCAAAGACAGTTTTAAATTGTCCTTCTTCGACTTTTACAGATGACTCAAATATGCCGATTTACGGCAACTATAACGACTACATCGCCAATAAAGGAATATTTAGGAATGGTGGTGCGGGAATATACTTTCGGCATGAATCTGAGGTCGAGCCACCTTCTGAAAAAGTTTTAATGTTCGATAATTACCAATCTAAAAAGCCGCCAGATGGCTACTGGGGATTGGCAACAGGTCATGAGTATGGCCGAGACTCGGATAAGATTTGGACTGGTCGGCACAATGGTAAGTTTAACGCTTTATGGGCGGACCTTCATGTTGAAAGCCGACAACGTGGTTCGCTTGAAGATAAAAAGAACTTTAGGACTGGATCTTATATAGATTAATAATTGTTAATGTGTGGTGTTATGAAGTGTTTATGTGTGTTGTTTTTGTTGATTGTCTCTGTGTCTGCCGAAGACAGGTTTCATACTTTACTCGATAAGTTTTGCTTAGAGTGTCATGGCGGCCGAAAAGTAAAAGGTGGTGTCGATTTTAAATCGTACGAGGGTGTGGATCATATCTACGCAAATTTTAAAACTTGGGAGAGTGTTGTTGTTCAGGTGAAAGATGGTGAGATGCCTCCGGATGATGAACCGCAAATGTCTACTGAAGATAAGAAATTTTTCCTGCAGAATCTACAAGGTATTTTAGATAAACTAGGAACAGAGGATCTTGGAGACCCAGGCCCAACACCCTTAAGACGTCTGACTCGTAAAGAGTATAATAATACGATACGAGATATATTTGGCAAAGACCTTGGACTTGGCAAAGAGTTTCCATCAGAAGGTGGTGGTGGTGAAGGTTTTGATAACAATGCAGAGGTTTTGAGCTTCTCTCCGATGTTGTTTGAAAAATATGTAACAGAAGCTCGCAAACTAGGTCGTCACTTAACTTTTAATTATACGAGCGGTTTTGAGGCTAGTATAGATGAAGTTCCTTTGCGAAATACACCTCAAAGGATGACTTTTTTACGAAGTATGGAGCGCGACTTTAATCGCAAGGCATTTCCCGACGGCTTTAGTATCGACAAGAGTCTTATAGTTTATGTGAGAGCGACAAGAGAGCTCATTTTATCAGACTTAAAAGAAAAGAAAGATGTAAACCGTTATGCTAAGTCAAAAGGTTTAAATACAATTTTTCTGATGCGCATGAACGCATACTTGAGCACTAAAGAAGGGAAGAATGAAGTTATAAATGGCTTTTTGAAACCTTGGTATGCTCTTACACCAACATCAACTAAGGAAGAGGTTGAACTAGCCTGCCAATCATTTGCTAAAGGTTATGCTAAAAGTAAATATATTCATAAGACCGATAAAACGGTATCTCCAAAGCCTTATCACGACTTAGTTCGAAAAATAAAACGGATGTTTGTTTTGAAGCCCCTAGAGTTAGCTGAAACACTTGGTGGCGTAGAAGGTGCAAGATTAACCAGCATTCATAATGAGTATAACTTATTAAAGAAGTACTATCCTAAACACGTTCGAGACTTTCTCGCAAAAGCCCTAGTAAACGTTCCAAAAGAAAAGCAGAAAGATGCATGGCTTAACCCAGAAAAGTACTTAAGTAAAAAAGGCTTAAAGACCTATAAAGGAAAGGGGTATGGCGCTCGTAAGTTGAAAAATGCCGAGGAGCAGAAATCTTTTCTTAGAGTTCACCTAAGGAAATTATTAAGAGATGCTTTTCGCCGCCCAGTAACTAGTGATGAAGTTACAGAATTAGTTAACTTTTTCTTAGAAGTGAAAGCCGAGAAACAAGAGCAGGTTGCAGCTAGGGCTGTGATCGTCAAAGTCTTTTGTTCTCCAGAGTTTATCTTTCGTTTTGAAGAGAAACAAAAATCAACCAAAGCTTACAAAATAAATGACGGTGAGCTAGCCGTGAGACTCGCCTATTTTCTGTGGTCTAGTAAACCAGACGAGGAGCTCTTAAAACTTGCTGCCGATAATAAACTGTCAGACAAAAAGGTTTTAGATAATCAGGTCGACCGCATGCTGAAAGATCCCAAAGCTCGATCATTGGCAGAAGATTTTGCCGCTCAGTGGCTTCACTTTAAAGATGTACTCGAAGATTTACATATAGATAAAAAGCGTTTTCCTCAGTTCGATGAAAAGCTAAAAAAAGACATGTATGAAGAGTGTGTCTCCACGGTCGATAATATTATTAAAAATGACTTGAGTGTGCTCAATATTCTTCACAGCGACTATGTCTTTGTAAATGAGCGTTTAGCTGGCATATACGGTCTAAAAGGCATTGAAGGAGAAACTTTTAGAAAAGTGTCAATAAACAATAATGACCGAGGTGGATTAGTCACGAGTCCGGCTGTTATGGCGATGACGTCATACCCTTTAAGGACGAGTCCTGTTCTGCGCGGAGACTATATAACCTCTGTATTACTCGGAACGCCAGCGCCACCACCGCCCAATGATGTGGAGGAGTTACCGGAAGATGATGTTGTGGCAGATAACTTGACCGTTAAGCAAAGACTTGAAGCTCATAGAAAAGACCCACAGTGTGCCAGTTGTCATAGTCGTTTAGATCCATTTGGCTTTCCACTCGAAGTTTACGACCCTATTGGTCGAAAGCGCACAGAGATAGCTGGAAAGCCGATTGATTCTACGGGAGAGATGAAGGACCAAAAAGTAACTGGACCTGCAGAACTTAAAAAGTACCTATTAGGTAAGAAGGACTTATTTTTGACAAACATGGCGTCAAAGCTTTTAGGTTACTCTTTGGGAAGAAGTTTGGGGTTTTACGATAAGTACACCATTTCTCAAGCAGTTAAGTCTTGCAAACAAGATAATTATCGATTTTCAGCAATGATTAAAAAAATCATTCACAGTACAGCATTTCAATTCCACAGAGGTAATAAAAAATGAATAGACGAACAATCCTTAAAGGACTAAGCGGAGCTACAGTTTCTTTGCCATGGCTTGAGTCTATGGCTGCACCAAAGACGAAAAAGAAACAAGTTCCAAGAGTCGCTTTTTTATTCATGCCAAATGGAATAAACCCACATCACTGGACTCCAGACAAAAGCGGTAAGAATTACGAAAGTAAAGACATACTCAAGCCTCTTGAACCAGTGCGAAGTGAATTCGATATATTGACCAATCTTGGCCATAAAAAGTCACGACACGGTGACGGTCACTACGCTAAAACAGCTAACTTTCTTTCTGGAGAAAAAGTTGAGAAGAGCACTGGTTACAATATGCGTTGTGGTGTCTCTGCAGATCAAATCATTGCCAATAAAATAGGGGGGCAAACTCCGCTACCCAGTATAGAGCTTGGCATACAGGCGACTTCTACTCAGACTGGTGAGTACACTCAAGTTTATGGCGGTCATATAGCATGGCGACAAGCGACCAAACCACTGCCGAAAGAGATATACCCTCAGTTAGCTTTTGATCGCTTATTCAGTTCTGGTAGTAACGGCAAGTTTTTTAATAGTATTTTGGATGACATAAACCAAGATGCAAAAAAGTTAGACAAGTACCTCGGTGTCGAAGATCGCCAGCGAATGGACGAGTTCTTCACTTCCATTAGAGCGATGGAGTTGAGAATTCAGAAATCTGTCAAAGCCAATGTCGGTTTGAAAGTACCAGTTGAGCAGAGACCGGATGCAGGTAAGCCTAAAGACTTAGAAACACATATGAGGTTAATGCTCGATATAATCATTCTAGCTTTCCAGATGCGTCGGACAAATGTTGCGACTTTTATGTTTGGAAATGCGGTATGTGGCAGCAGCTTTAGCTTTTTGGATGGAGTCGATGGCGGGTTCCATCAATTGTCTCACCATGGCAATAAAAAAGACAAGATGAAGATGTATGGCCTTATAAATAAGTTCCACATTAAACTTTACAGTGAGATGCTTCTTAAAATGCGTTTGATCAAAGAGGGCGATGAGTCACTTCTGGACAATTCTCTAGTCATGTTTGGATCCGGTTTGCGCGATGGTAACAAGCACAGCCCTAAAGATTTACCTATATTGTTAGCAGGTAAAGGCGGTCAGAAAATAGAGCGAGGGAATCACCGTGTATTTGCCGAAGAAACACCTTTCTGTAATCTGCTTTTAGGAATGATGCAGGCAAGCGGTGTTGAGTCTAGCCAGTTTGGCGATTCTACCGCAGCGATTATTTAAGGAATTTAAGGCATCGCTTTAAACGATAAAAAGGTTTAAGTTTGGTGGTAGTTTTTACCACCAATGCCAAAACTTTGTATTGTTGATATTCGCAGTTATACCCATGTCTCTACGGAAAGACGCCACGTGTGCATCGACAAATAATAAAGATGAGCCATTGCCGAAATTGTGAGAAGAGCGAATATAGCTTTCTACGTTGCCTTGGCCTACGGATAGGCTCCATGGCAATACTAACTCAACGTTTTTATTTTGTTCACCAACGAGGATAGTTTCAGAAGCCTTTGGTACAACAGCCATTTTGCCTTTCCAATTAGCATTTCTGGTATAAACATTGAGGCCATAGTGTCTTTTGTTTCCACCAAGGTTCGTTGCTAGAGGGCACCACCAGAAAGGATTATCTATTAGTGCCGGTTCATCACTCATATATGGATTTACATCCGACTGCCAGACGCTATCTCCACTTTGTTTCCATCCTTCTACAAAAGTCTCAGCGTTGGCATCAGCATATAGGTACATACCATAGCCGATTTGTTTTAGCTGGCTTATACAGAGAGCTTCTTTTGCTTTAGTTCGGGCTTTACCAAGACTTGGTAAAAGAATACTACTTAAAATTCCTATTATGGCGACAACTACCAGTAACTCAATGAGCGTGAATTTTCTTTTCGTAATAGGGTGTTGCACTATAAACCTCTGTATTATACTTGATCTTTTCTGTCTAAACTTTACTGACTACACTAAACATAGCGATCTTGACTAATATCTTACTTTAAGATAGCTGTTTCAACTTTTTTACTTCGAAGTGTTATAGCTTCAGCATTGTAATGATAAGGGTCGCTACAGTATTCGGGATGTCCGTTTGGGATTACGTGTAAATTATGTACGACTGCTTCATATGTGTTAGCTAACTCTTTAACGATTTTACTTTCATAAGTTTCCTTAATCGATAATAAATGTTTGAATGAATTAAATTTGATACGAAATATTATTTTTTGGCTATGTGTAGAGATTTTCTAAAAGAATGGGTTTTGAGAATAAAGAGTCTAAGTGCTAATTAGCTTCCGCATACCAATGAGGGTCACCATCAACTTTATTAACCACTTTTTTGACTCGAGTCACATGCTTATCTGAATAAAGCATATTGAGTTTACCAAGGTGATTATACTTCAAATAGCCATGCTCGTTGTCTCCAGCATTGTACTTATTCATACAAGGATAACCACTACCTTTGCCAGAACCACAATCTAAGTGTTGGCCACCAGCATGGTTTGCAAACCTGTAGTAAACTGCGTCCGCAGTGAGATATAGCTCAGAAGGAGATGAAATAATACCAGAGTTGATACCTAAGGCCCGAGTAGACTGTATGGTCACTGCGCCTTCTCGTACACTTACTTCTGTCCAGCCATTTCCTCCATAGCTTTCATATGCACGGCCCCAACCATAAGAAGTATGGTACTCTTGGTAAGTGTTTTCTGGACAATTGAAAGGAGCCATGGCAGCAAGTGAGTCATTTGATGATTGGAAATACCTACCGAGTAAAGAAGGCCAGGTCGTATGCTCAACTGTGCCAAAGTGAATTATGGGAGGAGGGGTACGGCCATTGTCGGTTTCATACATCTCGAAACCAATGCCAATTTGCTTTAAGTTGCTCATGCAAACACCCGCACGAGCTGCTTGTCGGGCGCTCATCAAAGAGGGCAGTAGCATACTAATGAGTATTCCTAAGATAGCGATGACGACTAAGAGCTCAATTAAAGTGAATTTTTTCATATACACCAAAAGTTAGGAGTGAAGGTAAATATATAAATTACTTATTTTGAACAAGCGTAGATAAATAAAGCTTAGCTTGTTCAAAGAGGGAATTAATCGACTAACTCACCAGAGATAAAGACTCCACCAAGGTACCAGAAATGTGGTTCGAACTTTTTCGGGTTCTTGTCGTATTGAGCTCTGTTTCTTTCGAAGAGAATATTCTTCTTATCTAACTTCTCGTTAGTTAAGGAGACTTTTACTGTATGAACTTTGTCTTCTAGGTTTTTATTGACGACTAACATAGAAAGGCGGTTGTAGGTACAGTAGCCATCCATACGTTTAAAAGTTCTTTTTTTGCCATCTACTTCAACTTCTACAGATCCACAATCAGGCCCGACTAGGTCATAGAATCCAAGATATTTACCTTTGAATTTAAACTCCAATACTGTTCCTGGGTTTTTTGCGACCCACATTTCGGGCATGCGAGAGCCAAAACGTTTTCCGAGTCCTTTGTCAGTAGGAAGCCTTTCAAGGTTTGTCATGTTTTTGATTTTAGAAACATTGAGTTTACCTGCACTTTCCCAGTGATCATCACGAAGAGGCTTTGGTAATACATGAGCTGCTGGAGAACCGGCTGGAATGATTGTTTTCATAGAGCGCTCTATGGCTTTCATATAAAGTCCGTGGCCAGAGTCCGTGTAAGGGTGAACTCCATCTTTTGAAAAGACGATTTTTTCGCCACTCTGTCCAGAACCTTCATTAAGTGAATTTCCTGAGACGGCAGTCATTTTGCCTTTCTCACCTTTCATGATGAGCGTGCCGGCCTTTTCCATATTCGCCACTTCCAGTCCCATATGAATACTAGGGATGTTGTAGTGATCGGCTATACCTTCCATAAAAGAAGCTGCACGAGGGAACTTCGCATCTTGGAGCGTCTCGAGCATTCTATGTGTAAGTGTATAAACAAAGCATATATCTGTTTCTGGGTTGAGTTTCCAGGTTTTACGAATGATGCCTTCAAAAGCTCTTGTTATGACTTCTTTGGAGGTGCCACCATCATTTACAGCGAACTCGATAAACAACAGATCTGGTTTGTGTTTAAGTACATCTGCATCCACTCTGAAAACACCCAGTTCAGAGCCGGTCCCGCCAATGGCAGCATTTATCTCATCGATTTTAGCGTTGGGGTATTTTTCTTGAAACCATTTTCTAGATAGAACACGATAACCTTTTTGAGCGGTGATACTGCCACCGAGATAACCAATTTTGACAGACTTACCTGCATTGACTTTTTTGATAAAATTTGGAATGCCGCCACGAGCGCGGAATTCGACAGCATCAACTAAATCATCAGCAATTAGAGAAAAAGTACACAGGAGTAGAGCAAGGAGAAGTTTTGACATATTGAGACCTATAATTACACACACACTTGAATTTATTAATGAAATTAAACTTCACAAATAAAACAAAGTCAAGGCTATGAAGTATAAATGTTATAACATTGTGGCGAATGCAATCGGTAGGATCAAGGTAAGTTTTTAGTAACCGTGTAGACACAAAGAGGATTTTTAGATCTTCTCAGAATGTCTATTTGCGGGCGGCTCTTTTGAGTGCAGAGTTTGTGCTTATTTTGTGACTGATAAAGACAATTTTATCCATATTGAATCTTTGAGATCGTCCAGATATGACAAGAGTGTATACTTCACCTTTTTTGAGTTTATAAACGGCAGGCTTTTTGCCTCTTTGTTTTTTGTCTTGAGGATGGTGATACTCTAGCGTTTTAGCCCAATCCCATTGGATGACTTTTACCGTGAATGAAAAACTTTTGATCAGACTCTAGTATGTCTTTAGAAATGTCAGAAGCCGATTCATAATTACCTTCTAGACGAACAAAACAGTCATTGCAGTGGTCATCTGCTGCTTTTTTGCCGTCATCTCCAAGTAGGCGTTTATAACCTCTTATGTATATTTTATAGTCAGCTTCTCTATCAACGGTAAATTTGTAGATGAGAGGAGAATCAGGCTTTCCGCTCATTGGTTTATTACCTGTAAATTCGAGGTGACCTTTTCCGGTATATTTCTTAACAGAAGTTTTCAATACCCAGTTACCTAACTCAGATGTGGTGGATTCACTTTCAATCACCACGACGCCACGCTTTCCTTTAGTTATGCCATCTTTAGCAGATATACTTAAAGACATGATCGAAAGTAGAGCGAGAATTGTGAAGAACTTCATGATTATCCTTGGGCTAAAATGGTAGATACATAGAGTTATTGTCACCGGTTCTTAAGTTGTTACATGATTTAAAGAAAATAGTCCTTTAGTTTGGCAGAGCTTATAAATATATACGAGCATGAAGTTTTACATTTTTTCTCCAATCTTATAATTGCGGAAACGGTAGATGTCGGCTCTAATAAGTCTCGTTAATTTCAAAGGAGCAAAACTTGGGCTGTCCATCCTGCGGAGCAGAGATAACATATGACAAAAGGTTCGCGGTAATCACCGTTTGTGAATACTGTAATAGTGCCGTTATTTTCGATGAGAAAGTGGCTTCTATTGCCGGTAAGATGTCTGCGATTGCCAAATCTGACGGTCCGTTATTTGTCGGTGCTTCTGGTTCTTTTAATAAATCTACAAATTTCTCGGTTATCGGCCGCGTTCGTTATGGTTATGAAAATGGCTTCTGGGACGAGTGGTACTTAAGACATGAAGATGATTCGACAAGTTGGTTTACAGAAGACGAAAAACGCTTCATGCACGAACACGCTCAAAAGCTTGAAGTTAATAAAGAATCCATATTGAATTTATCTCCCGGACAAAACCTTGAACTCAATAATGTTAAGTATGGTGTTCGTGAGATAGGCACGGCTGTTTGTGAGGGCGGCCAGGGCTTTTTGCCATTCCAAGTTCTTTCCGGTGAAGAAATACCTTTCATTGATTTAGTCGGTGATAATGGTGAGACTGCAACTATTGAAGTTGAGCCTGACGGAACTGTCAAGTTTTATCAAGGAACACCGCTTGAGAGAGACGACATACATGTAGATAATACTCAGTTCGGAGAAGATGAGTTTGCTACGGAGAAAGCTGCAGGAGAAGGCCAACGCGAGCGAGTCAGTTATGATTCCTCTCGAGCCAAAGCTGTTCAGTGTATTCACTGTGGCGGAACCAATGATAATGTTGATTTTAACCAAGCTGACATAAAGTGTGTTCACTGTAAGCAATCTTTAGAATTTCCCGAAAAGAGTTTTGATTGTCCATCGTGTTCAGCACAAATTCAAAGTTACACTCCAGACGCAAAGTCACTGAGCTGCCAATATTGTCATGCTTCGGTTTCTATTGCAAAAGGCGAGCCGACCTTACTTAAGAAGCTTAAAGATGACGCTAAAAACAAGAAACGTTTTGGCGTGCCAATCAAGCTTGGGCAGAAAGCTACTTTTGACGGCGTCGAATTTATTGTCGTTGGTTACTTAAGGTTTAAAGAAGTTGATGGTGGAATTTACATTTCTCATGAGTTCCTCATGTACAATAAAAGTTGGGGTTACCGTTGGTTAGTTTGTTATGACGGTCACTATACGATTCAAGAGAAGTTTGAGAAAATCCCAAATATCGATGCTAAGAAAATGCTTCACTATGACTATAAGCGCGAGTTTAAAGTCGATGGTAAGTACTGGAAGTTTTATGAATCTGGTAGTGGCAAGATAGATTGGGTCGAAGGCGAGCTTACATGGGTTGCTAAAGTTGGCGATAAGTCCTCTTATATAGAGGCCATAGCTCCACCAGAAATGGTTGTTGCCGAAATAACCGACAAAGAAGTCGAGTGGATGAAGTTCCGTTACTTGGAAGAACCCGAACTCGCAGAAGCCTTCAAGATACCAGAGAGTAAATTCTCTCGTCGAATTGGTATTGCCGCCTGTCAAATCAATAAAAAGAAACCTTATCAGTTATCAACTGGCTTATTAGCCTTAGTTTTTGCAATAGTCGGTTTTTTAGGCTTTTTGTTTATTGGTGGAGATAAAAAAGTAGCTGATCTAAGTATCACTAAAGAGCAATACAAGGAAGAGTTTTTGACTCCTGAGTTTGAGCTCCATAACGATGGCGGTATATACCGTGCAGACTTTTATAGCCCAGTTGACAATTCTTGGGTTTATTTAGACATGGCTTTAGTTAACGAGCGAGATGAAGCCGATCTCGAGTTTTCGACAAATCTTTCTTACTATCATGGTTACGATGACGGCAGTTGGTCGGAAGGAAGTCAAAAGGACTCAGTTTACTTTAAATCGAATCAGGGCAAGTTCCGTCTTTTGACTGCAGGCAATGCAGGACAAGGTGAGTCCGGGGCCAACATACAACACGGCCAAACGGTTTATATAAAGATTTACGAAAACGTTAAGGTCACATATTACTTTATATTTTTTGCTCTAGCAGCAGGCTTTATCTCTATTTTACATTTGATGTTACCTTTGTTTTTTGAAGGGAATCGATGGAAACATACAACGGAGGATGACGATTGATTAAAGGCTTAATGTTTTGGGGGACACTTTTAACTGCAGGCTTTGGTTACACTTACCATGCAGCATCCTCTGGTGCAGGCATTCCTCAACCTAAAGTAAAACCCCCAAGTATCCGTGAAGGTTCTGTGAAAAATACTTCAGGAAGAATGAGAACTCGTTATTTTGTAGGCGGTGGCTTACATGGCGGCAAATAGATTTATTAAAAGGAGAATATAGATGCCTCAGGAAATCACTCATGAACTATGGCAGATCATACCAACTGTCATTTACTTTTTTATTGGCTTTGTTTTATTCGGAGTTAGTATCAAGATCGCGGATAAACTATTGCCATTTTCGATTCGTAAAGAGATCGAAGAAGATCAAAATACATCTCTGGGTATAATCATTGGTTCAGGGCTTATCGCCACGGCGATCATTCTTTCATCAGTTTTAAAATAGATGTCAGAAGAGAGCGCTAGTATAGACAAAAGCCGTTATGGCTTAATTCTCATAACCGCCACTTTGCTTATGGCAATAAGTGGTTTGATCTATGAGCTGCTTGCTGGTACGCTGTCGAGTTACTTGCTTGGTGATTCCGTCACGCAATTCTCTCTTGTTATAGGCTGTTTTTTGACAAGTATGGGCGTGGGCTCATGGTTGTCTCGTTTCATTTCTAAAAATCAGTTGTCTTGGTTGATTGCTATAGAAGTCGCTGTCGGCTTTATTGGTGGTACCATGACGGTCGTTGGTTTTGCCGCTTTTACTTATACTTCGATATACCAGGTTACGCTTTTATCGCTCACATCTTTGATTGGTATATTAGTCGGTCTTGAGATTCCCTTAGTTATTTGTATTCTCAAAGACTTCAATAGTGTAAAAGTTACCATTGCAAATGTTATGTCTGCAGACTACATCGGAGCCTTAGTTGCTTCTTTGATTTTCCCTTTTATTCTTGTTCCGCATCTAGGTCTAAATAAGTCTGGAATATTGGCAGGCGCGGCAAATGTATTTATCGCTTTCCTTTTAACTCTCAAGTTTAAGCCTTTGCTTAAAAGAACTTACAAGAAGCTAGTTTCTGCGTGTGTTCTTTGCTTAGTGTTTCTTGCCGGCTTGTATTTTACTAGTACAAAGATGATCTCTCATATGGAAGATAGTGTTTATCAGGATGAGATAATCTTTGCCAAAAATAGTAAGTTTCAAAGAATCGTGATCACTCGTTGGCGTGATGATTTACGCCTATACCTCAATGGCCATTTACAGTTTTCATCTATTGATGAATATCGTTATCACGAAGTGTTAGTTCATATGCCTATGAGCGCTGCTAAAAAACGCGAGTCAGTCCTTATTTTAGGTGGTGGTGATGGTTTAGCTATAAGCCAAGTTTTGAAATACCCTGAAGTTGAGAAAGTTACTTTGGTTGATTTGGATAATGAAGTGACTGACATTTTCAAAAATAACCCGATGCTACGTCAATTGAACAATGACGCCTTTCACGACTCTCGAGTGGAGGTTGTCAATACAGACGCTCTTCACTTTTTAAATAACACTAAACACCGTTATGATGTAATAATCGCTGACCTGCCGGATCCATCGGATGCTGGACTAGCCAAACTTTACTCTAAAAGTTTTTATGGTCTTGCTGCTAGACACTTAAATCCAGGCGGGAAGCTTATGACTCAGTCAACAAGCCCTTTTAGAGCCCGAGAGGCCTTTTGGTGTATTCACAATACTTTGAAATCCATTGAAATAGATCAACGACCTTTACGTGTTAAAGCGCTGCATGTTATGATTCCGACTTTTGGTAAATGGGGATTTAACTTAGCTTCTTTTGAACCGTTTTCAGAGAAAGATATAAAAGTAGAAGTTCCATGTGAATTTCTCAGTCAGGACTTTGTTGAAAGCATGTTTAAGTTTCCGATAGATATGGGACCGATAGAAACTGGAGTTAGTACTTTAAATGAACCCAAGGTAGTGACTTACTATCGTCAGGGTTATCACAAGTACTTGGATTAACTATGCATCATCTTGGAACACATATACTGATAGAACTTTACGATTGTGATCGTGAATTGTTGAATGATCCAGAACGGATAGAAGCCTGCATGAAAGAGGCCGCGGTAGAATCTGGGGCAACAATCGTTTCCTCCCATTCGAACTTATTTAATCCTCATGGTGTAAGTGGAGTTGTGATAATTGCTGAGTCGCATATAACAATTCATACTTGGCCAGAACACGGTTATGCTGCTGTCGATGTCTTTACTTGTGGAGAAACAGTTTCTCCTTGGATCGTCAAAGATGTCATGGAAAAGAAATTGAGTTCAAAGCGTTGCTCTGCTATGGAAGTACGTCGTGGGTTATTTGATCAGCCGGTTAAGTATAAGACTACTTAATCGGGAGATACATAGTAACTATCAGAAATAAAGGCGTTAACAGCACTAACATGACCATCTCCAAATAGGAAGTTGATCTTAGTATTTGGATGGTACCAATCTATAAGCATCCATTGACCTGTATTTAGTGGATTAGCTCTTTTCCAGGTACTGCCTGCAGATGGTAGAGTTCTCCCGTCACCAGCCATCACCCATTTAGAAGTTTCTCTGGAAACTGCAGAAAGGTAAAGCGGCCTTTGATGGTGCTTAGCCTCCCACCACAATCCATATTCATTAAACATGTAACTAGCACGTTCATTTTCATCTTGAAAGTTTGGCCTTTTATCTTCTGGAGACCAGAAGTTGTAGTCGTCAGGAGTAGGGTCTAAGGGGCAAGTGAAGACATCTACACTTTCTCCAATGTCATTCCAAAGAGATTGCATAGTCGGAACTAAGTAACCGTCAATTCTGGACCATTCCAAGCTTAGGGGATCTCGGAGATGTCGAAATTATTCTTGAATATTTTCTTTCTGTAACTTCCAACGATCAGGGAGCAAGCACTCGAGGTCGGAGGTCACATTGATCTTTCTCAGGAC
>JAJPOQ010000051.1 GCA_021232515.1 Lentisphaeraceae bacterium | reverse complement strand
AGAAGCCTCTCTAATACTTGTAAACTTTCCTGAGGCTAGCTCTTTCACTACCTTTAACTTAAACGTTTCACTGTAACGAATCGAATATTTCATCCAATTTCCTTTTGATTACAGTGTCAACCTATACCCGGACTACACACTACACACTGCTCACTGCTCACTGCTCACTGCTTACTGCTTACTGCTTACTGCTTACTGCTTACTGCTTACTGCTTACTGTTCACTGCTCACCAGCCATTTTTCCGTCCATATGCCACAACTTCTTTTTCTATATAATCTTTTGGAAGGTTACGTATTTTCTTTTCGTATCGTCCCTGAATCTTATTGATCTCAGCATATTTTAAGTTACCAACTTTTTTAGAAGTCATGCGTGAGGCGCGACGTCTAGTTTCAGCATCGAGTTGAGCTAGGCCATTTTGAGCATCTTGTTCAATGCTTTTACACTTTGCCATATACTTGGTATAGATGGCTTTTCGCTGGCTCATGCTTAAGTACTCTGGAGTATAAGAGCTGCCGCTTGTTCCACCACCGCTATTTGCAGCCGCAATGATGATGATAAATAAGAAAACAACAGCGACGCTGACTCCAATGATAATTGGTGTATTATTTGCTTTCTTTTTGGCAGGCTTTCGAGAAGGTCTTGAGTTTGATCTAGAGCGGTTTGATGAAGTTGGCTTGTTTGGTCTTCTTGCCATATTTAATACATTCCTAAACTTATAATTCATAGCAGTAACCACTCACACGCAGGACTATAATACTTAGTTGGAAACGTGCTTGCAAGAAAAAAATAAGTATTACAACTATTTAAATAACAAGGTGCTTTTAAAGCGTACAGGATGTGGGATAAACTTGTTAGTGAACTATTATAAAGGTCAATACAAAAGGGGCCATTATGAAAAAACTATCTATACTTATATTTTCCTTATTATTTTCTGCACAACTTTCAGCAAAAGAAGTTACGATTGGGGGCATTCGTTTAGATGTTCCAGACTTCATGGAGATGAAAGTCTTAAGGGCGGGTTTCCATTCTTTTTCATGGGGAAAAGGTATGTTGAAAGCTCAATTCATGTTTTATCAGTATCCAGTTAATATTGAATTGGATAAGATGGATGGAATGATGAAGACTATGTCAGCAAGCTTTAAGAAGCAAATGATGAAGCATGGTAATATAAATATAGTGGCAGAAGATAAGAAGAAAGTGGCCTATGGTAGTCTACGAGGGATTGAACTTCATTTTACACTGAATGCTGGGATGAAAGATTTTTATCAAAGCATGATTATCTTTTCTGATGGTACTAAGACTTACAGTGGACAATTGACGGCTCATACTAAAGAGCAAGTGGATACAGCAAGAAGAGTTTTAGCCTCTAGCATTTTGAAATAATCATTGGTAGAGGATTTTAAAGTCTACAGTTACAAGAAACTGTAGACTAGCAATTGTTTATTCTTCAGACTCAGCTTTTATCTCTTCGAGTTCTTCCCAGCGAGCATAAAGAGTTTCGACTTCTTTTTTAAGGCCATCGAGTTTTTCTGTCAATTCAACCGCTTCATCTCCATGTTTTGTGTAGAAGTCTGGCTGATTAAATAAAGCTTGTAGTTCTTCGGCTTCAGTTTCCTTTTCAAGGATAGTTTCTTCCATGGTCTCAAGTTCACGTTCTTCTTTCCACTTGAGTTTTCTTTTGGAAGAGGCCTTTTTTTGGGTCTTAGCTTTGGCTTTTATTGCTTCAGCTGCAGCTTCTTCGACTTGTCTTTCTTGACGCTTCTCAAGGTAGTAGTCGTAGTTACCTTCTTGGTAAACAAGCTTTCCGTCGCCTTCAAAAGCCATGATACCATGACAAACTCTATTTAGGAAGTAGCGGTCGTGACTGATAAGAATGACGCAACCGGCAAAGTGCAGTAGTGCTTCTTCAAGCATACGTAAAGTTTGCAGGTCAAGGTCATTTGTAGGTTCATCGAGTATGATGAAGTTACCGCCACGCTTTAGAATCTTGGCGAGAAGTAGTCTGTTGCGCTCACCACCAGAGAGTCTGGAGATCTTGGTATTTATCTTTTGATCAGTAAACTGAAAACGTCTGAGGTAACCTCGGACTGAGATCTTTTCGCCACCCACGATGACAAAGTCACTATTCTCAGCCATCTCTTCAAGAACGCTTTTGTCAGGATCAAGGTGTAATCTGTTTTGATCAACGTAGTTAAATTGAGTTCTTGGGCCTATATCAACTGTGCCGGTATCTGGTTCAATGAGACCAAGGATGATATTTACTAAAGTTGTTTTACCTAAACCATTTCGACCAACAATGCCGATGCGAGTGTCTTTCTCAAACTCAAGATTTAGGTCTTTGAAAAGAGTTTTTCCATCGTAAGATTTGGAGACATCTTCTAAAAGGACTGTTTTGGTACCTAAGATGGGAGCCGTTGGGATGATAAGTTCCATGTCGACTTCTTTAACGAGGTCGCCTTTGTCGGCTTCGTCATGGTAACGCTGCAAACGACTTTTAGACTTTGTCGTTCTAGCTTTCACACCAGCTCTGACCCACTCGAGTTCTTTTTTGAGCTGCCTTTGACGCTTATGTTCGACAACTTCGGCAGTGGCCATCTCTTCAGCTTTTTGAATAAGGTAGCTTGAGTAGTTTCCCTGGTATGGTTGGATTGAACCAGCTTCAACTTCGAAGATTTGCGTACTGACTCGGTCTAGAAAGTACCTGTCATGCGTTACGAGTAGAAGAGCACCTTGGAAGCGACTTAAGAAAGTTTCTAGCCACTCGATCGATTCGGTATCGAGGTGGTTGGTCGGTTCGTCCAGTATGAGAAACTCAGGTCTAGAAATAAGGGCTTTGCACATAGCAACACGTCGCTTTTCTCCACCAGAAAGGTCTCCGGCGATCTTCTCTGCGCCAGGAGCACCGATGGAATCCATAAGAGCTTCAGCTTCTTGCTCAAGAGTCCAACCGTCTAGGTGAGTTATTTCATGTTCAAGATGAGCTGCTTTGGCAGAAGAAGGGTCGAGAGACTCATACTCGTCGATCATCGCAAGTATATCGGCCGCACCTGAAAGAACATTTTCCTTAACGCTAGCTTTATTATCTAATTCGAAGTCTTGAGGTAGATAACTTATTCTCAAGTTTTTCTTCTTCGAGATAGATCCAGAAGCAGGAGCTTCGACTTCAGCGATGATCTTGAGTAGTGTAGATTTCCCTGCACCGTTTCGGCCAACTATGCCAACGCGATCGTTTTCATGAATCGTCAGAGACGCATTATCAAAAATATCTGTAGTGCCATAACTTATACAAAGTTCATTTACACTAAGAACTACTGGGCCACGATCATCTGCCATAGGGAATATCCATTATTAAAAATTTACCCGACTGTAGGTCGTTTTAGGTAAAAGTAAAATTGCCGCTTTGAGGAAATAAAAAAGGCCTGCTCATATGAACAGGCCAGAAAGTCATATATGGATCTTTCTTAGTAGCGATTTCCGCCACGGTTACCACCGCCATCACGGTTGAATCCGCCACCGCCACCGCCGCCGCGATTACCACCACCACGGTTGAATCCGCCACCGCCGCCGCGATTGCCACCACCACGATTGTTGTTTTCACGAGGTTTAGCTTCATTCACACGAAGGTTTCTATCTTGAAATTCAGCGCCTTCAGTAGCTTCGATTGCTGCGTTTGCTTCGTCAGCATTTGGCATTTCAACGAATGAAAAGCCCTTTGATCTACCAGTCTCTTTGTCCATGATAATTCTAACAGATTTGACTTCTCCGTACGCACTGAAGAAGTCTTTGATGTCTTCTTCTGTCGCCGAGTATGATAGATTTCCTACGTAGATATCCATTTTCGATCCTAAAAAATAATGCTTTGTTGACAAAGCGTGTTAATGAAAAATGAGCCGATGCTCAGCCTGTTAAACTACATTACATTGTTACTTTCAAATGAGAAGCGGGAACGCTTTTTTTAATCTTTAATTTTAGGTTAAGTTGTCAGGATACTCAGAAAGAGATCAACTTTTAAGTATATATCAGTTGCTTTTTTAGTGAAGTAGCTGTTTTTAATAGATTTCAAATAGTGTGTTGTAAAGGAATTGAATATGAAGTGTTTATGTTTAGTGCTAGTGGTTTTGTTGACCTCTTGTACAATTAATAGGTCTGTAAAATTTGAAAATAGTTACCGATCTCCAGAGAAGTTTGCGAAGGAAGTCGCCTCTTATGAAGCTAAGGATAAAAAAAGTCCATCACCCAAAGGTGCTGTTGTTATAACTGGTAGTTCTTCCGTTAGAATGTGGCAGAATAGAATTCATAAAGACCTTAAAGAGTTAACGATCGTCCCACGTGGCTTTGGTGGTAGTAATATGAATGACTTACTACACTACTCAGACCAACTGATACTCAAGCATAAGCCTCGGGCTGTTGTTATATATGAAGGTGATAATGACACCGCTCAAGATATAGCTCCTCTACAGGTTATAGGTAAGCTCAAAAGCCTAAAGCATAAGCTTCTTGCTTCAAACAGAAATATAAGAATTTACCTCATCTCAGTAAAGCCTAGTTACAAGCGCATTGCTATGTGGGAGCAGATGACAGAATTGAATGAAATGATGGAAGAGTTTTGTGATGATAATGAAAACTTTTACTACATAGATACTGCTTCAGTTCTTATGGATGGCGATAAACCTCGCACCGATATATTTATCAAAGATCAGCTGCACTTAAACAGTAAAGGTTATGACTTATGGTCTGCCGCTGTCCGCAAAGTGCTAGTTCCTGTTGAATTAAAATACGAAAAGTAAATAATCGATGAGTGAAAAAACAGAGGAAAAACCAAGCACAATTAAAAAAGTGGCTTTGTTTCTCGGTCCGATAGTTGCCATAATTGTTGGCTTAGTTTTAAAGAGTAGTGGTTGGGACTTCCATGCTCAAGTTGTTGGCGGAGCCACGACTTTGTGCGCTATTTGGTGGATTTTTGAGCCTATTCCTATCCCAGTTACTTCATTGATCCCCATGGCCGTTTTTCCTATGACTGGGGCGATGACCAGTAAGCAAGTTGGTCAGTCTTATGGTCACTACCTTATTCTATTATTGATGGGTGGCTTTATCATTTCCCAGGCAATGGAGAAAAGTGGAACTCATAAGCGTCTTGCCTTTGGTATGATCAGTATCTTCGGTGGTAAAGGTAAGCGCATAGTTTTTGGTTTTATGGCAGCTTCTGCTTTGTTAAGTATGTGGATCTCAAATACTGCGACAACTTTGATGCTACTACCTATTGCTCTGGCAGTTATTTCTCAATCTGACGACGATAGCCTAACGATTCCATTACTGTTAGGTATCTGTTATGCAGCCAGTATTGGCGGTATGGGAACACCTATAGGAACCCCGCCAAATGCAGCCTATGTCAGTATAAATAAAGAGTACTTTGGCGCTGATACGAGTTTCTTTGAATGGATGAAGATGTCTATACCACTAGTGATCATTCTCTTACCGATTGCTGGTTTCTGGTTAACACGAAGTCTTAAAGCTGAGACTGAAGTAAGTCTACCTCATGCAGGGAAATGGCGTTCTATAGAAGTAAGAACTCTTATTGTCTTTGGCTTTATTGCGAGTGCATGGATTTTGCGTAAAGAACCATTTGGCGGTTGGCAAGAGTGGTTTAACCTTCCTAAAGCTTCAGATGCTGACGTAGCCTTGCTCGGAGCTGTGAGTCTTTTTCTTATTCCTAGTGGAGAGGGCAAAGGCGAAAAGCTTTTAGATTGGCAAACTGCGGTTAAGATCCCGTGGGGAATCCTTCTTCTGTTTAGTGGTGGTTTAGTTATCGCCGCAGCTTTTAAAGAAGTTGGCTTGAGCCAGGCAGTTGGTAGTCAGCTTTCTCACTTTATCGAGTTTCATCCATTTTTTGTGATTCTTTGTACTTGTCTTATGGTCACATTTTTGACTGAGGTCACGAGTAATACGGCATCGACTTTATTGCTCTTACCGATAATTGCAGAGATGGTGAAAGCTTCTGAAGTTATCGAGAATCCAGCAATATTGATGATCCCGGCGACGATTAGTGCATCATGTGCATTTATGTTGCCAGTTGCAACAGCACCAAATGCGATCATCTATGGCTCTGAAAAAGTCCCAATTAGTCGTATGGCGCGTGAAGGTTTTGGTTTAAACTTTATAGCTGCGATATGTATATCCACTTACTTTTACTTCTATTTTTATTAGATTTTAGGAGCGCGGCCAGCTTGGCCGCTTTTCCATAGGCTGAACTCCAATTCGAAATAAACAACAATGCATGCAATAATTTGATTTTTAGAAAGTTTATTAGTATCTTCGAGAAGTGTGTATGAAAATCTACTAAGGATATGTTATGAATCGTCGTCATTTTGTGCGGAACTCGTTATTGGCTTCAGCATCGTTGAATACTTTGAATTTACTGGCTGCTAGCGGTCGTCAATCACATGATATAGCTTTATTTACCAAGCCATTTCAGCATATGTCTTATAGTGAATTTTCAGATACGATCAAAGAAATAGGTGCGACTTCAGTAGAACTACCGGTAAGGCCAAAAGGGCACATAGAGCCATCTGCAGTTGTGGATAAATTACCCAAGATGGTTGCTGAGTTAAAGAAGCGAGACTTGCGTGTTTCAATCTTAGCCTCAGGTATAAACAGTATCGATTCTAAAGATGCTGAAAAAACTTTGAAAACTGCGGCGGCGATGGGAATAAAACAGTATCGCATGTCCTACTTTAAGTATGACTTTAAGAAGTCTATTCCTGCTCAATTAAATGAGATTCGTGCCAAACTGAAAGATCTTGTCGCGATGAATCGCGAAATAGGCATACAGGGAATTTATCAGAACCACTCAGGTAAAAACTACTTTGGTTCACCACTTTGGGACGTTTACACAGTGTTTAAGGATTTTGATAAGAAGGACTTGGGGATAGGTTTTGACATAGGTCATGCGACTGCGGAAGGCGGCAAATCTTGGCCAATCCAGCAGAAGCTTCTTGAGGATCGTATTGCCGCAGTTTATATCAAAGATCCACTTTGGCAAAATAAGAAAATGAACTGGGTTCCTCTCGGAGAAGGTCAAGTTAAAAAGGAATTTTTTGACAAGGTTCAAGCTTCTGGATTTAAAGGGACTTACTCACTTCATGTTGAGTACTTAGATCACCGTAAAAAAGAAAACCTACCAAAGTTTATTGAGGCTTTTAAGCAAGATGTGAAGACTTTGAAGCAGATGCTTGGGAGTTAGTATTCAGGGATCAGTATTTAGTAATCAGTATTCAGTGTGTAGTCCGGGTATAGGTTGACACTGTAATCAAAAGGAAATTGGATGAAATATTCGATTCGTTACAGTGAAACGTTTAAGTTAAAGGTAGTGAAAGAGCTAGCCTCAGGAAAGTTTACAAGTATTAGAGAGGCTT
>JAJPOQ010000146.1 GCA_021232515.1 Lentisphaeraceae bacterium | reverse complement strand
TTAAAGTTTTTGAAAGCTTCGTCAAAGTTGCACTCGCCCATGTAGGAGCGCGCTCTGAAGTACCAATACATACCGTCTTCTATATCGTCTCGATAAATTTTATTTAGAACTGGTAGGGTATCTTCAAACTTTCTATCGTGAACTTTGGCGTGGTAAAGTCGCAGTGTAAGTGGTGTTGAGATCTTTTCGAGCTTACTTTTTTCTTCGGTAGCTTGTTTAAGGTTATTAAAAAGTCTCAGCGCTTTTTGTTCGTTTTCTTTGGCGATGAGCTCATTTGCGATCGCTTTCTTTTCACTTTCACGAGCTTCGACTTCTTTTTTCTTTAGACTCACGATGAAGGCGATAGAGGTGACAAAGAGGATAATGAAGAATGTCGAAAGAAGGGAGGCCGCTAACTTATTTCTCTTAATAAAAAGTTTAAACAGTTCGGTATAGTTTGCTTCTTGAGCTTTAGTGGCAAAACCACCTAGGTACAGTTGAAGATCGTGGGTCAATTCGGAAACTTTTTGGTAGCGTTTTTCGGGTTCTCTAGCCATAGCTTTTTTGATGACTGCACAGAGAGCCGCCGGATACTTATCTTCGTTAATTGCTTTGTACTGACCAGAAGCAATCATGGCAAGTGACTTGTCTACACCGAGTTGATTCGTATACGGAGAATCTAGAGTAAGGATACTGTAAAGAATAGCTCCAAGAGCATAGACGTCAGTCCGTTCGTCCTTATCGGCATTTTCACCTCTAGCTTGTTCTGGCGCCATATAACCGATGGTACCTTTGACATAACCATCGAGAGTATTTTCGACATCTATTTCAGACGTAATGCTGGTCGCATGCTTGATGAGTGGGTCGCTATCTAGATTTTTTGCTAAGCCCCAATCAATAACAAGAACTTCACCAAATTCACCGACGTGGATGTTGTCAGGTTTTAAGTCGAGGTGAAGTATTTTTCTTGAGTGCGCGAAGGATATGGCGTCGCAAACCTTTAAGTAGATGTTGAGTAGGCTATTTAGAGAATACTTTTCACAGCTTTCTTCAGGATGTCTTTTGATTCTTTTGAGAACATTCCCAAGGGTACTTCCATGAATTTCTTTCATGGTAAAATAAGGGATGTCTTTATTGTGACCTATTTCATAGATAGGAACGATATTTGGATGTTCGAGAAGAGCTGTTATACGAGCTTCATTGTAAAAGCTTAGGATGTTAGCAGGGTTAATCTTCTTTTTCTTCAGTTCGGCGAAAGCAACACTTCTTTTTGAAGAAGAGTCTTTGACTCGATAGATGGTCTTCATGCCACCTTCATCTAAAAACTGTTTGTTGGAGTACTTAAAATTTTCAGGGTTGAGCTCATCAAAGAGGAATTGGACTTCGCGTTCTTGCTCATCCATTTCCTGTTCTATGTCTTCAACAATCTTTCCACAAAAATCGAGAAGCTCTGGCTTTATATCCTGGCTTTCAGACATACTGAACTTTTAAGATCCTGATAATTTCTTCTAGTCTTTTTTTGATTCTATTTTTATAGACGTATACAGAGTTCAGTTTTATTCCTAACTCCTCGGCTATTTCTTCTCCAGGAACATTTTTTAAGCTCATGGTGAAAGCTCGGCGGATATTTTCCTCGAACTCATCTTCTATCTTTTTCCAAGCGAGATCTGTTATGTGAGCAATCCATTCTTCTTTAGCTATCTGTTCTAGGTCGTTTTGAGATGTCTTTATATAAGGGCTCAAAGCTTCTTCGTTTTTAGTTGTTAGCTTTTCAGAGATACGCTGATTTTTATTAATTATGTTTATGGCTCGATTGCGGACGATAGTACACAACCAAGAGCGAAAGGCACCTGTTCTAAAATTATGCTTGAACTCAGGTATTTTTTCCCAGAGAATTAGAATGATATTCTGACAAAGGTCTTCAGCTTCTTCGTGGGTGAAATTCATTCTTTTGACGACATTTAAAATATAAGGGCGGTAGATGTCGTCGAACTCAGACCAAGAGTTTTCGTCGGACCTATTTCTCACCCTTTCTAACAAAGTATGGCTTGTTTGCATATGACCTCACACATTTAACACATATCATACAACTTTTGATTCCTAGAAGCAAAAAAGTAAAACGTTCAAATTATGAACGTTTCACTTTCCAATACACAACAAAAAGATTAATACAGAACACTAAAACAACTTAGGCAAAGTCTAAACCTTTGACGGTTCCAGTACTTGAAGCAAATTTATCGGCATTCATGCCCATGCTGTGTAGCATGCTCAAGTATAAATTTGCTTGATTGTAGTTATTCTTCCTATCAAAGGCTAAGTGCTGACCGTGTTTGAATTTTCCGCCAGCTAAAATGGTCGGTAAGTTCAAGTTGTCGTGTCGACCGGCATGGCCCAAGTTAGAGCTGTGAAGAATCATTGTTTTATCAAGTAAAGTTTCACCGCCAGTTTTTTTAGACTTCAGTTGTTTCATAAAACCACCTAGCGCTTTAAACTGATCTTCATCGATTTTCTTCAAAATAGGACGTTTATCTTTGCGCTCAGCCATATGAGTTAGCGGGTGCCAGCCATCTGTTACTTTAGAGTCTTTGAGTGAATAGATATTACCAAAACCACCACCTTCAGCATAGATTGTGACTAGACGAGTTGAGTCAGTTTCAAAAGCAAGAGTGACCATTTCGTACATCTGACGAAGTTTCGTGCCGACGTCAGTTTTGTCCGTCACGTCTTTTGGCATCTTGTGTTTTACGCCAGGCTTCGGAGTTTTTGCCCAGTCTATTTTAAAGTTGAGTCTTTTTTCAGCTTCACGAACCGAGGTCATGTACTGATCGAGTTTAACTTTATCGTTTTTCGTCACTTCTTTAGCAAACTTCTTTGCCTCGCCATTTACCATGTCGAGTATACTTTTGCCGTGATTTAAGTTCGTTAGTTGCTTGGCTACATCGGATTTTGAACCTTGGATGAACATCATTTTGTAAAGTTCAGAAGCTCTATTTATCGATGGAAGAGTTACGCCACTTTGAAGAATAGAAAACTTACTGCTGTTTTCAGTAAGTGATAAAGGTAAGTTCGAGAAGCGTGTTAAATGGCCTATTTTTTGAGCCATTAACTGATCGAGAGAAATACTGTTTTTAAATGAGCTGCTCGACGGATTGACGGCACCAGAAAGGAAAGACCTTGCAGCGTCGTGGCCACCGTTTACTCCGGTAAGTGACATACCAGAGAATATCGTGAAATCATCGCGAAAGTCTTCTATTTGCTTGAGGTAGTCAGTCATCTCGTAGTTGCGACCAGCTTTCTTTGGAAATAGGTAGTCAGTTATGTAACCCATTTCGCACATGACGGCGATCATCCTATCTGGGTTTTCAGGAGCTTTGCCGCTTGCTGCCATAGACTCCAAGAAGGGTAGAGCAAGAGAGACACCAGCAGCTTTGAGGGCTGTTCTTCTTGAAATGGCTTTAGGTCTTATCCAAAAACTTTGCTTTTTCATAATATTCTCCAACTCTACTTGTTTCTAAAAAGTTTACTTTGTGTGACCTGATGGATTAGCGTTCTTACGCCGTCCTTATCTTTACTTTGATCAACGATTTTGTTGAGCTCGTGGCGATCGGCGAATTGAATACTCGAACCAGTTGCGAAAGTGATAAGATTCTTTAAAAAGTGTTTGGTGATGTGTTTGTGGTCCTTCATGACAATTTTCTTAAATTGTTCAACGTTACTAAACTTCTCACCACCGACAACTGTTCCAGAAGAATCGATATCCATACCCAATTGATACTCAGTATTGACTAAGTTGACGATTTTCTTAACAGGCTTGCCACCTTCAAGAACTCGGTAGTTCTCACGAGTAGCTCCCATGACATCGAACTTCTCAAGAGCAAAACCAGCGGGATCGATTTTTACGTGACAACTTGCACAAGAAGAATTGTTTCTATGTTGAGCCAATTGTTCTTTAAGAGTTTTAGGAGAGGCAAGGTTTGCTTCAGCCGCTGGAACTCCTGCAGGTGGTGGCGGTATATGAACTCCGAGAATTTTCTCTGCAAGCCAGGTTCCACGAGTTATTGGTGAAGTCGTTGTGCCATTTGCCGTAACTTTCAGGATGGCACCTTGAGTCATGAAGCCACCGCGCGGTAGATTTCTAGGAACTTTAACAGGTCTTATCTCGTCGCCATATATACCTTCAATACCATAAAGTTTTGCTAGGCGGCCGTTAATCATGATGAAGTCAGAATCAATGATATTCTTGGCTGAAAGGTTCTCATTTATCAGCTTTTTAAAGAAAGAGTAAGTTTCTCTCTGCAGTGAACTTTCAAGCCAAGTGTCAGACTTGTACTCAGGGTAAAGAGTTATGTCTGGCGTTGAACTTTGAAACTTGCGAAGTTCCAGCCATTGATTAATAAAGCTTTGAACAAAACGCTCAGATCTTGGATCTTGGAGCATGCGTTCGACTTGTGATTTTATTGTAGAGCTCTGATTAAGCTTGCCTTGATTGGCGAGTTCTAAAAGTTCTTTGTCAGGAAGACTTTTCCAAATGAAGTATGACAGCCTTGAGGCGAGGGCATAGTCATCGAGCTTTCCTGGTTTTTCTCGGAAGTAAAGAAAGTGTGGATCGCAGAGGATTCCCATATAAGTCTTCTTGAGTGATTCTTGGAAGCTATAGCCTTGTTGACTGAGAGACTTAAAAAATGACATGTAGGTATTTAACTTCTCAGTCGACACTGGACGACGAAATGCTTTAGTCATAAACCTTGCTAGAAGTCTTTGTGCGTCTTGAGTAGGATTACTAGAGACAATAACGGTGTTTTCTAGTGATTTATTTGGCTTAGCAAAGCGGTGTCGAAGGAGTTTGTTGTTTGGTGGAAACTTTGAAACTTTTGAACTCCACTGAACTTGTCTAAGGTTACCATAAAGAACTTTGTGGCTTTTTGGTGGCCACTCTGCAAAGATGGGACCTTCAATCTTGAAACCCTTTACGCCGATTGCTTCTCGTGTTTGCGGCATGTAAGTAGGAGGCTTATTTGCTGCAGTTGGTAAAGAGCTAGAGTTAAATGCGAAGTGGTCGCCTATATTTACATGGCCTAAGTAAGTGATGTAGTCGTCACACTTATCGTTTGGCAGTGTAAAAGATTGATGTTTTCTAAAAGCTCCTTTTGGACCGGAGAATGTTGTTGCAACTTGAGCTGTACCTTTATCTGCAGGGTAAGACTTGAGTTCTTTGTAGCTAAACTTTGAACCAAAGGCTTTAAAGGATATGCGGTAAGTTCCCGAATAAGGGATCCTGAAACCTTCTATCATAAAAGGTGGTACAGCAGGGCGCTTTTTAGCCGTGAAGTAAAAAATACCGTTTTCTTTTGGTCTTTTATGGCGGTGTTTTTTAGTATATTTTCTGAATGTAACTATATCCTTTTCATACTTAAACGGTCTTGGCTTTGGACCAAGAGCGGTGGCCATGTCGAGAGCATACTCGGCAGCTTTTAGGTAACTTTCAATATTTACATGAGAGAGGTCTTGGCCGGAAGCAACATTATCAAAACCATTTGTGATGCTGTCTTCAGGCAGCAGTGATTTTATTTCAAGATCGGGGAGGTGGAGTAAGTCACGCAGAGTATTTTCGTATTCTTCTCGAGTGATACGACGAACGATTGTGCGACCAGAACTTTCTTGAGTTTTGAGGACACTTTCATTTAACAGTGAACTGAGAGAAGTTTTGAACTCTTCTTTTTCTGCTTTAGTGGGTTGCTTCTTTTTTTGCGGTGGGGGCATTTCGCTATGACTTACACGATCATAGATAAGGCTCCACATCTTTTCTTCATCCAGAGTGTTTAGGTTTAAACTATACTTTGCTAAGTCTAAGCCACCCTTGGTTAAATCATCATCGTGACAGTCAGAACAGTACTTGTTGGAAAATTTCTTGATATAGTCAATTCTGGGATCGGCCCAGGAATTCATGCTTAAAAAAAGTATCAATAAAAAGGTAACTAGTTTCATCTTCGCTCCACGGTTTTCTTAGTGGAACAAATGAGAATCTTGATTCTTAACTTAACTTTTTGTTTTTAAGGTGAGTTTTAAGAAATTTCTTATGAAAAATGACGGCTCTTACAACTTTAGGAAGGTTGTTGTATGTCTCTTAATAAAAGCCTACCAATCATATAGCTGATAGGCTTTTATGGTTTTGTGTAGGAGAGCTTTTTACTCGATAAGGTCTAGGCCTTCTTCTTCCATAACAGGCTTCTTCTTTTTATTAACCATTCCTTCAGCACCACCTTTGGCGCCTTTTCCAGAAGGAAGGTAACGGTAGTAGACTGTTAGCATAAGAGCACTGAGAGTTGTTGCATAAACACGGCTTGTTAGTTCGTCAAGATTCCCGTGGTACTCACCAGGGTAGTCCCAGAAACCTTCTTTGTGTTGATTTTTGGTAAGAACTTTTTGGAACTTTCTGTTCCATTTACGCCACTTTGGACCACCTTCTTGGAACATGGCTTGAGTTGCATAGTACCAACCGTAAAGAGACTCTTTGGGAGGCTCTTCCCAAGACATCTTTTCCATATCGACTTTAGAGATTTTTTCTATTTCGTCTTTTAGGCCTTTGTGACCACCTTCACCAAACAACTGAAGACAAAGTACACCAACAGCTCTCATAGTGTGCTTACTTTTACCTTCGACTTTAGCACGGTCATAAGGGAAGCCATCGCCATTTTCAGACTCATCCGCTCGTAGTCTCAACCAATCAACAGCTTTATAAATAGCGGCATCAAGACCGTCTTCTTCACAGCCAGCGCCATAAGCAGCTTTTAAAGCTTGGTAGTTCCAACCAGCAACAGAAAGGTCTTGTTTATCATTTTGGTCTTTGTTGTAACCGTAGTGGTAACTTCCACCTTCTTGTTGACCGTCGATAACATAGCGGATATTGGTATTCATAGCGTCTTCCAGAGAGTAAATACCAGTCATGGCATAAGCTTCAGCAAGAGCATAAGTTTTTATCGCATGACCGTAAACTTGTCCAGGTCTAGCTTTGTGGTTTGAAAGCCACTCCATGCCTTTGCGAACAGTTGTACCAAATTGCTTAGAAGTCGGAGTTTCACCATGGGCTAAAAATGTAAGTAGAGCTAGACCGGTAAATGCCTCGGGAACAGAGTTGCCCCAAGATCCATCAGGCTTTTGAACTTTAGCTAACCACCACAGAGCTTTTAAAAGGCTAGATTGACCAACTTTACTGCCGCCAAACTTTGCCAGAGAACCTGCACGGCCTCCAGCTGAACGACCGCCAAATACATTTGGAGATGCAAAGGCAGACGGTGAAACGACAACATCAGAAACTGCATCTACAGTCGAGTCGTCATCTGTTGAAGGTGCGTCGTCATTTGTGTCCTCAAGAGCAGCATCTTCAGATTCCGCATTTTCTATAGCAACAGATGTTAGCACCGGGTTGGTTACATCTTCAGTCGGTTCAACAACTGGCTCAGGTTCTTCAATTGGTGGAGGCTCTTCGATTTTTATCTCTTCGATTTGCTCCATTTGAACAACTATCTCAGGAGCTTCTTCTTTATATTTGTCGGTAATCAATACAGCTAGAAGGATAATAAGGACGACATGGAAAATAGTCGATACTACAGGGCCAATCAATGACTCTATTAAGCGTTTACGTCGATATTCTTCTTGTATCTCGATTAATTCATATTCGGTCAAATTGCGATCATCGATTTCTTCATTTATAAAATCGTCATCGGCTACAGAGTTTTCCATTTACTCAGTCTCCTGCTGTGTGTTAAGTTTTATAGAGCACTAACAAAGAAACAGGTGTAAATGACATAAATAACAAAAGTGTGAAAAATAATTTCAAATATTTTTTGCAGGTGAAAGTTGCATGCGTTAAAATCATGTTAATTTTATTGTGTTAAGTAGGGGGATAGAGCTTGAACAGGGGGAGTTAAAGGACTTGAGACTTGTTAATTAGCAAGATTTATTTTATTTTGGAAATGTCTTTAGAAAAACTTTTGTAGCAGTCTTTCTTTTGGCAATTGCAGAAAACTATCTTAGAGCCTTTCCTCTCTTTTCTTTTCAGCATGCTGTCATGAACTTTGTAGTTTTGTGGTATGACAATTCGCGCTAAACCAGAAATATTTTTGATTACGTAAAAGTTTAGAATGTGACTCTGACAAAGGTTTAAGTTCGGAATATGGCGTATCCGGCAACTTTTAAAATCTACTGTTGAGCCGGAGAGATCAAAGTAGATGATTGTAGATGCGATAAACCACTGGTACTTAAATGCACAGTTACGCATGTAGAGGTGAGTGAGCTTTTTGAAGGTTATATGTTGCTGATAATAAGTAGAATCTATGCCCGATAAATTGAGTATTTGTACATTTGATCTTTTCAGAGGATTAAAAGAATCAATTTTTTTGCAGTTTTCTAAATTGAGCTTGTAGAGAGGGAAAAGCATAAGTGGTGATAGGTTGGTTAAGTGTTGATTATTGCTCAAGTCTATGTCATAGCCTTTCGGACTATATGAATAACTGAAATTTAACTTCTTAACTTCTGGATTGACCATGATCAACGCTCTTTTTAAGAAGTCAGCTTTCTTATCTTTGTTGGCGATCATAGAAGCACCTGTGAAAAACATGTGGTCGACAACTTCTGAAGAAATCCTCTGGGTTTCTCTACACAGCCTTATGACTTCTTCTGGGTCTAGATCTTTGACTTTGTTGTTTTGAGTTAATAGCTCAATGAACTTGTTTATTTTCCAATGGTTAGGAGCTTCGTTAGAACAATCTCGGGCTCTTTTAAGATCGACTAAAGCTTTTGAGAAGTTTAGCTGTCCTATTAAAGCCTTTGCCCTTAAGAACCAGTATTCAGCATCGTCTATATCCTCCCTGTAGACTGAGTCAATTGTCTCCATAAGCTTTTCAAGGTTTCTTTCATGGAGATAACCATAATATCGCCGAATAGTTAAAGGGTAAGAAAGGTTCTCGAGTTTTCGTTTTTCTTCATTCGATTCCTTGAGGTTTGTGAACAGTTCTATAGCTCTCTTTTCGTTCTCTCTTGCTTCTTGCTCGCTTTTCTTAGCTTTCTTTTCACTAACTATAGCAAGCTTGGCATTTTCAATTGCTTGACGAGCATTTTCAGAAGCGATCTTCTTTTCTTGTTGGATGTTATCAATTGAAGTGTAAGTACCGATAAGAAAGATGATGGTGAAGCAAAAAACTAAAGATGAAACGACAAAGTTACGTTTTATAAACAGTGTAACTAAGTCTTTGAAGCCTGCTTCTTGTGCATCTGTTGCAAAGCCTTGTTGGAAGCGATGTATTTCAGTACTAAACTCAGAAACTTTTTGGTATCGATCCGCTTGTTTTGGTTCCAATGCCTTGTGGAAAACAGCACAGAGAGCTGAAGGATACTTACTTTCGTCAATAGGAGTGTACTTTCCTCTTGCAATAAGCATAAGGGCTTGGTTGATGTCTTGATCAGAGTAAGGCGAAGATTTTGTTAGAATACTATATAAAATAGAGCCAAGCGCATATATATCTGTGCGCACATCTTTATTATCATTTTCACCACGAGCTTGTTCGGGAGCCATATAACCAATGGTTCCTTTGACAAAACCATCAAGAGTTTTCTCGGTATCTATTTCAGATTGAATTTGAGCATAGCTCTCAATAAGCTCATGTTTATCAAGGTTCTTAGCTAAGCCCCAGTCGATGACGAGAACTTCACCAAATTCACCAACGTGTATATTATCTGGTTTGAGGTCGAGGTGAACTATCTTGCGAGAGTGAGAGTAGGATATGGCATCACAAACTTTTAGAAGAATATTGAGTAAGGAAGAGAGCGGGTACTTGGCGATGTACTCTTCATTTCCATCTTTCAGCTTCTTTAATATACTCCCCAGTGTTTCGCCCTGTATTTCCTTCATGGTAAAGTATGGCGTACCGTCGTGGTGACCGATCTCATAGATAGGCACAATATTTGGATGTTCGAGTAAGGCTGTGACTCGAGCTTCGTTATAGAAGTTCAGGATCTTATCTGGCTTAAGGTCTTGTTTTCGCAGTTCGGCTATAGCAACAGATCTTAAAGAAGCAGAGTCTTTGACTCGAGAAATGATCTTCATGCCGCCTTCAGCGATGAATTCTTTATCGGAGTATTTGGCGTCTTGAGAACTGAGCTGCTCGAAGAGCATTTGTAGCTCTCGTTCACGAGCGTCTATGTCTTCTTCTATCTCATCGAGTATACCGCTGCATAGATTTATAAGATTGTTATCTACTTCATCGGTATTAGACATATTGCTCTTTCAGTAGACGCACTATCTCAGTCAGGCGTTTCTTGATCTTATTCTTGTAGACATAGATAGAGTTTACTTTGAGGCCGAGTTGTGCAGATATATCTTCGTAGGGAACATTATCCAAGCTCATCTTAAAGGCTTTGCGGATGTTTTCGTCAAACTCTACTTCAATCTTTTTCCAGGCTAGGGCAGTTATATGTGCAGCCCATTCTTCTTTGGCAATAAGTTCTAAATCGTTTTGAGAAGTCTGAATGTAAGGAGTGAGGGCATCTTCATTTTCGATGGTCAGTTTGCTCGCACGCCTTTTGTTTTTGGTGATGATGTTTATGGCGCGATTCCGAATAATTGTACACAACCAAGTTCGAAAAGCTCCAGTGCGAAAGTTATGCTTAAATTCTGGAATTTTCTCCCATAAAGTGACAAGTATGTTTTGGCTGAGGTCTTCGGCTTCTTCGTGAGTGAAGTTCATACGTCGAATGACCTTATAGATATACGGACGATAAATCTTATCGAACTCCGACCAAGAGTTCTCGTCCGCTCGGTCACGTACTCTTTCTAAAAGGGTATGTCTTGTTTGCATTGTCACTCACACATTTAACAGTTGCACTTTTTAGTATAGAAACTATACACTCAACTAGGCTTTGAAGTCTACTTTTTCCTACGCACAGAAACTTTAGACCGAGCTTAGTCTTCTAAATGGTAACAAGTGAGTTAGTTGATTCTTAATTCGCTTTAGGAAAATTTTTATTTACCCGAACCAAAGGATTTTATGACTATGTCGTTGCCAGCACCATCGAGCATAGGAACTAGCTTAGGTGAGTTAGTAATTGCAAACATAGGGTAAACACCAGTAGCACCGTCTTCAAACTTTATAAGAGCCCAGCACTGTATGTCAGACCAGTGAAACTCGGTATCTTCTTCAACCTTACTTCCAAGCTTACTTCCATCTGTATTCGGAATGATTTGAATGATTTCATACTTGCCATGTGTGTCGGTTTCTGATGCCATTTTTAGACTCCAATTTTTATTAACTACGATTCTTTACATAAGTATTTTATGGAAACTAAAGAAGGTTCTCAAGTTATCATAGTTTATTATGTGGTAAATCATAAATAATTGTACTGAATGACTTTGTGAAAGTATTATTCGTTTAGCTAAAAGTGAATTTTCTTGAAATGAAATGTTTTGGAACTTATGAAGATGCAATCGGGTCTGTAACATGACAAGAAGTTACTGAGAGTAAGTTGCTTGTTCTGTTGATGGATGTTTTAAGACTACATCGTCTTTGGTAAACATAGTCTGATCAGGACCGGCAGACCTTATATCCATTTGAGTTAAGGAATGAGAATGAAAGAAATATGGTGTATCCCAACTGTCGACTAATTCACCATCGAAATTTATTTTTGGATTAGATTCTGAAATCAGGGCAATTTTATGAGGATTATCACCTAAAAGAGCATTAGTGATTTCTACATTTAATCCTGTCGGGTAACCTTCATCTTTGGCTAGAACTAGGTAATCATTTAGAATCTCTTTTAAACTAGTGAGGTACTCAGACTCTGTTAAGTTAGATTCTTTAAATGTTTCTGCGGCTTTTGAAAGTTGTTTTGGATCATTAATTAGAAAGGCAGTTGATTGCTGAAATGGTTGTAGTCTTGGTGAGCCAACTTCGATCAGATCTAACCTTTTTTCACTCTTTTGTTTAGAAGAGGAAAAAGCTTTGGGGCTTTTGGGAAGATGCTTAGAAAGAGTATCTTGATACTTTTTGTTATGTGTTTGAGTGCGGTTATATACATCTGTATTTTGAGCTTTTACTGTGGCCACAGGATCATTTTGTGGCCATAGTATTGAAAGCCATATGAGAACCAAGATTACGGTTACAAGAGAATGCTTGTGTATGTAATACTCAGCTCTCATATATTTTTAGCGAATTATTGGTAGTGGTGCATTTCTCGTCGTTCCACCTCTCCAGAATTCTCGTATATTTGGTAGTATCTGTACCATGGTGTTGTCGTTTGGAACACCGTACCAATTGGCAAGGGAAGCATGAACTTCGTCAACAGAGGTTGTTGGTATTTGACGTCCTCGTCCTGCATCTGTTTTAGAGTTGTTATGAAGTGAAGGGTACTTGCCAAAGACACGACGGCCTTTAATTGGCGCCCCCATGACTATTTGGTTACCTCCCCAGCCATGATCTGTACCATTGTTATTTGGCGTCAAAGTACGACCAAAGTCTGAGGCTGTATAAGTTACGACATTTCTTCCGTCTGAACCAAGACTGTTTAAAGCTTCATTGAACTCAAAAAGTGCAGTATCTAGTGTCGATAAAACTTCAGCTTGGTTTGGTATAACATTGAAGTGATTATCAAACCCACCAAGAGATACAAAAAAAGTTTGTCTATTGGCGCCAAGTTCACGACGTGCAGCAATTGACAGAGCAATTTGTTTTAGTTGACGACTAAGAGAGTTACCTTGTGATGCACTGGAGAAGTAACCAGCAAGGGAGCTTTTCTTAGAGTTTAATTTACTTGATAAAAACTTGTTGTAATCGACAGAGTCTTTTCGAGTGTAGTTATAGTGGTTGTGTAGAACATTTGAATAGTTTTCGGCAAGAGATTGCGAAATGACTTTCTTAACGTCTTTGTGGCCATTGTCATCATAAGGCAGGAGTGGGCCCCCTGAACCCATGAGAAATGGACTAACCCGCGACCCTGATTGTAGTAGGTTTGCACCAGCCAAACTTACGTTCATGCTGATATTACTATTTTGACTAGCTTTATCATTTATTATATCGGCTATACGACCAATCCAGCCATCGCGCCTCAGTTGACTTGGAACGGAAGATTGCCAAGACTGTTGTTGTTCTTTATGTGAGAATAAAGCTCGAGGAAGAGAACGTTTTCTGTTAAAGTCTTCTACAGAAGTTCCTTTTTTAACGAGAGTTCCAACATTTGCAATAAATGAAAGTCTTTGACTGTGAAATAGCTCTTTAGTGTGAGGCATGGCATAGTGAAGACCATATGGTTTCTCCCACTTGTTTTCATTTTCTTTGAAAGCACCTATAGGAGTCACTTCGCCAGAAAAACTAACTTTACCATTTTTTATTTGATGAGACTTTGGTTTGCTTGGGTCTACAGCTCTTTGAAGAGCGACATCTCCTCTAACTTTAGAGTATTCGCTATGTTCTCCAGCAGTCCAAGGGGTTAGCATATTGAACGAGTCATTTCCGCCATGCAGGAAAATACAGACTAAGGCTTTGTAGCCACCAGTATTTATACTAGATCTACTTGCAGCTAAAACGGAGTTGGTCATTTTTAGATGTAAGAGAGAGGAGAGCATAGAGACGCTGGTCATTTTTCCACATGAATTTAAAAAACTGCGTCGTGATATATTTTTTTGAATATTACTCATAATTTGAATCCAGTTAAGTCAATAAAGTTTATGGGATTAATGAACGACGGCAAAATCGCCTGAGGTAAGTATGGATGCTAGGATATTTCCTAGGCGAACTTTGTAGCTGCCATAGCGCTGCATAAGTCGAGCCATTTCGTCTTGGACTTTCTCTGGAACTGTCCCATTACACAAATAGATATTTGCTTCATCTATAACGAGGCTAAGTGGATATTGATCCGGACTTTTTTTGTATTTTGAGATTCTTGTAAGTTCGGCCTCTCTCATACCTTTAAAGATGTTTTGAAACATATTTGCAGAGATTATGCGGCGCTTTATTTCATTGAAGAAGTCTATATTAAATAGAGGTGTGAGTTCAGATTCAGGAGAAACTACAGGAATAGGCTTCCCTGAATTGTATGTTAGCTTCACTTGAGAAAGAGGACCAGTTGAGGGTTCATAATCTGGGCTGTAGTAGTTAAATACACTTGGAGCATTTAGAACTGGTTGTTTTGTTATACGTTCTAACTTCCAGAGCTTTAAGACGCCATCTGCTTCATAGCTTTTTATGCCATAGTAGCGCATGATTTGAGCAAGCATAAGCACAGGCTCTTTGATTTTGCCACTTATGTCATCGTTTGATTCTACCTTAATTAATGTTGAACCGTCAGAGTGATTTACAAATTTGTAGCGAACAGCATTCCTAGCCTCTTGGTGCATGAGTATTGCACGTATAACAGCTTTAAGGTCACCTCGAGTACCTTTGCCGTTATCTTTCCAAACTTTGTTTATATCAAAGATGTATTTTGGTGATGGGTTTGAACTAGTGAAGCGTTGAATCAAAAGTCTAGCCATATAAGGAGGGAGAGAAGGGTGGTTGGACAGAGAGTCTAAGACATCTGTTATATCTTGATCGCCGCCTTGTTTTTTAGTTAGGTTAAAGGTTTTTGTGCTATTTCCCCAAGCCAGTTTATAAGATTTAGCTTCTTGGTCGTGGTGTTTATTATCCATAACCATTTTTTTGCCGATGGAAGTTCCTCCGTAAAAGAAACCTCGTCTTGATTCAGGCGCGCCATTGAGAGTTAAACCTGTAAATACTCTTGCAAGAGTTTTCACCGTATCATTGTCATAGTTTTCAACTGGTTTACCATTCCTATAAAACGGTTGGCCGTCTTGCCTCAAGTTGTATACGCCAATAGAGAAGAGTTGCATGACTTCTCGAGCATAGTTTTCATCTGGGAATACACCATTTTCAGGATTCCCTTTTGTATTCCTCAGGTGGCTTAAGTAAACACCCATAAATGGATCGTAGGTGACATCTTCTATTAGTTTTCGGTAGTTTCCAAAGGCATTTACGAGAAGGTTGTCGTAGTAGTAAAGAGGCTTGCGCCAACGTCCATAGGCTAATCCTGAATCAACTTTGCCAGAAGTTACAAATATTTGAGATAAGGCCCATGCTGTCCTTTGGCGCAATTGATCATTTCCACGTATGGCTCTGTCCCACCACATCATTTTTTGGTAATGAGAGGCAGACTGAGTAAATCTTCTATTTGTTGTTGAGCTGTATGTCGGTTTACCTTTGAAACTACTACTTTGGGTAATCTCTATGCCGTCCTTTTTAAGGACATCTTCAGTATATTGACTGAGTTTTGTTACTTTTTTGGAGAATTGCTGAGTTAGCCAGTCATTGAAGGCTTTATTTTCTCCTTTTCTAGCAATTTGGTTTGCCAGTGAAAGAATTTCGTTTTGAGTTGCTCCCATAGAAGCTTGACTTAAAAAGCGAGCTGCTTTGAGAATGCGCACCATATGATGCTTTTTTATGGTGTCATTTTTATAAACTCTAACATCAGCTTGCACTGAATGTTGAGTCACTAGAAGTGCGCTGTACACTATAATGAGTTTGATAATAACTTCGCCACCACACCACCACCTGAACTTACTTCTATTTGGGACTTTGTTAGTCATCATAACTATTTTCTCGCCTTTATTTTTTTGTTAGTGAGATCAACTCTCATTGATTAACAAACAAAGAAATAAAGTTGCCGTTACAACAAAAATGAAAAAAGTGATATTTGTGACAATTTGTTATTTTTAGAAGAGTGTTGGCGTTATTATTCAATCATTTTGCTATTTATTGTTTCTTCAGAATTCAGCGTGGGTGAGTATCATTTATTTAATGATTAAAGATCAAGAAACTTCTTTTAAAGCAACAAAAATGGATGTTTTAATTTTCTTCTTCTTCTTCTTTTCTTTGGTCACGCCAAGCCCACGAAACCCAGTAAGCTTGGAGTTCTGGACCTGACCTCCAGTCTGGGTGTAGAGTTTTTTGTTGGGGGGTATATAGCTGCCTAATAGAACCATCTAGCATGCCGCCTTGTAGTTTACTCCTGTGCCTTGGTACCTGTTCACCAAAGTATCCCATATTGTAAAGATGATGGTCACGCCATGAGTCACCAATAAACCATGCTGCAGATGGCACCTTCACCTTAGCTAGTCGAACCGGATAATATAGGTTTCCACGCCCTTCAAAATTCTGTACTACTCTTAAAGGGAAACCTGCAAATTCGTTATACATGTAACTTTGTTTAGTTTTATCATAAGAAGGACAGTCAAATAACTCAGAGTAAAGTTCAGTGGCTACGCTATCTTTATTACTAGGTAGATTCATAACTTTACTTATTGTGTGTTTCCATGAATTTGTTGGCTGTCCGCCTCCATATGCAGCGTTGGGGAGGTGTTGTGTATTTGAATTTTGAATCATAGAGCCGGTATACATTTGCTTTAGATTACTCCCGCAAACTGCCGCTTCTGCCGCTTGTCGAGCATTCTTGAGTGATGGTAGAAGAATTGTTATGAGTAGAGCAATAATAGCAACTACGACGAGTAGTTCTATCAGTGTGAAAGGCTTTCTGCTTTGCATATTTGAGTTCTCTGTTAGATATGATTTTACTATTAGCCGATAGGCATATAGGCATATAGAACAGAGTCTTTATATGATTGTTACAAAAAATGATAAAATAGATATGGGGGCTCTAGTTTAAAACCCTCCATCTCCATCTTCCCAGGCCCAGCGAGACCAGTACCATGTATTATCTGGATGAAGTTTGGTTTGGTTTGGATAATTCAACAGCTTTACAGATCCATCTAGTAAAACACCTTGTACTTTATTTGCATGATACGTTTTAGAGTTTATACCAAAATAACCTTCATTGTATAGGTGGTAGCTATGATCGCTGATGAACCATGCTGCACTTGGAGTTGATACTTTGGACATACGGACGGCTTCAAAAAAATGGTTATTCCGGATGAAGTTTTGAATAAGTCGAATTTTGAGGCCAGCCCACTGATTATAGCCGTAGTTTCGAACTCCATCATTTGAAGGGCAGTTAAATAAGTCTGAGTAGCCGTCAAGTGACGTTGCATTTTTAGTAGCAGGCAAATTCATTATTTCACTAATGGTGTACATCCATGAACCAGAGTGTTGTCCAAAGTCTGCTGCATTTGGTAAATACTGTGTGTTTGAGACGTGGATCATCGATCCAGTGTATTGCTGTTTAAGGTTACTTGCACATACTGCTGCTTCTGAAGATTCTCTAGCATCTTGAATGGAGGGGACTAGCATGGAGATGAGAATACTGATCATCGCGATGACAACTAAAAGTTCGACAAGTGTAAATGTTCGTCTGTTCATTTTATTTAAAACCTCTGTAATAAGCTCTTCCGCTTTATACTATACAGTTCTGTGAAGAGGTGATGCAAATTTTTGCAAATGACTTTAAGTTTAAAGCGGAAGAGCAAGACCAGATTATTAAATAAATGTTATGGCGTGATTATCTGGAAAGAACTTCCTCCACCGCCAAGGTTTCTTAGTAAGTTGGCTTGATTGTTGTTATTTCTCTTCAAGCTTTTTTCCAATTCTTTAACTTGAGTTGGCTCCATGAATTCAGATGCTTGAGTAAGGTACTCTTCATCGTTCATGTCATTTCCACTTCTCTTATCTTGAGTTCTTTTCATAAGTAAGTCGGTTAATTGATCTTGCTGGTTGTCATCTAGAGCATTCTCTTCACCAAGGCTAGTATTTAGGTCCTTTATTTGGCGTCTTTCTCCAGCTGACTTTTCGTACTTTGAGAAACTGTCGTAGTCTTCTCCCAAGAAACCTTTTAGGTCATTGTCCAATTCGGCGCTAGCAAGCTCTTTGAGGTTTTCAGGTTTTAATCCAGCTTGGCCTTTTTCTTTCAAGAGTTTCATGAACAGTTCTTGTTTTTGTTTGTCACGTTCCATAACAAGGTCAATGAGTTGATTTTGTTCATCTTCGCTTAGGTCATACTGTTTGAAGAGATCTGAATAAAATCTTTTTCTAAAGTTACGGACTCTGTTTTTGACATCTTCATTATCATTTGTCTTACTCAAACCCTGTAGCAAACTTAAAACCGGATTTTTACTTTTCTCAGTAACTTCCTCTTCAACACTTTCTACTTTTGGAGCATTTTTAAGTGCTTCTAAATTCGCATGGAGTTTGGCGATTTTTTCTTCTTTGTTTTTTAACTCTTTACTGAGGTTTTTGATTTCTATATCTTTAGATTTATCGACTATCGGTTTCTCAATAGTTTCAATCACAGGGATAGACTCTTGCTTTGAGTTACTATTTAAAAGACCAATAAGAGTAATGACAGTTATGGTCAAAACGCTATAACTTATGACATGCTTCATTTATATTTTCCTATATTTGAATTAGAAACTTAAACGTATGAACGGTGCCTAACAGTTTTTGTGTAGGCACCAGTAATTGATTATTTTAAGTTAAAAAGGATATAGCCTACTTCTTCATCTACGTGCTTTATCTCTCTATCCTTAGACTGTTCTTCTTCAACTTGAGTACTGACTCGGTTATTCTCAAGATTTTTGATTCTAAGAGTTGCTGTATCATCTCCATTAGTTGTTTGCATGGAAGCAAAGAAAGATGGCGTGTACTCATATTCTCTATTGAAGTTTATATTAAACCAATTGTGATTGACACTTGTACCAGTAGAGCTTGCTTCGAGTAGGCCTGTATTTTCATACATCCCTCTTTCGACGGCTATATAAGAAACAATTTCATCTCCATGAGTTTGACCTTTTGCTTCCTCACTTTGAATTTTTATGTCAAATGAACTGTTGTTGATATTCTGCAATCTAACGACACCAGCTGTAGAGTCTTGGGCACTGACAAGTTGGCAAACTACTATAGGCTGATTTGAGAAAGCCGTAGGAAATGATTTACTGCTGAATTTGTCCGATGAGACAGTGTTTCCAGCAATAAGCGTACGGTTATTTTGGAGTTGATATGTACCTGCTTCTAAAACGATATAATCGATCTTTTCGGCTATGTGGTAACCATCTAAGTTAGACCACTCTTCAATTTGCCACTCAAAAGAGCTTTCTTCGACGTTTTTAACCCGTATTTGCGCAGGTTGGTAACCATTTTTTGTAAGTGGGCTAAATACAATTACCGGGTTTTTGAAAGATTGACTAAGCTGGACAGAGTTCCAAGTTTTTCGATCTATTTGCTCGGTTAAGTATGATCCGTGCTCACTAATTATTGGTATGTTTTGAACTGAAACGGACACTATATTTGAGCTGCTAAGTAACCCATCGCTAACTGTTACTTTCAAATCATATATACCTTTGCTTGAAAACATGGCTTGTGTTGTTGAAGCAGCTTGGTTTGAAAACGTAACTTTACCAGGACCATTAACTAACGTCCAATTATAGCTAAGATTTACGAGGTCATTATCAAATGCTTTAACTCTTAAGATGGTTGATTCAACTACCGTAAAGTGACTAGGTTCTGCAGTCGATGAATCTATTGTAGGTGCAATGTTTTTATATTGACCCTCTGACCAGCTTGAAGAGCCTTTACTGTTCGACGATCTCACTCTGTAATAAACATAGTTGTTTGGGTTGTCGTGGAATGTATTTACAAAGTTTCTATCAGCTGCCACATCTGCGACTCGTTGCCAGTTTGATCCGTCAATAGACTTTTCTACTGAAAACCCATTTTCATTTTCAGAGTTATCTCTCCAAGTAACTTTTAAAATGTTTTTAGCCGTTCTGAATATTAGAACATTTGATGGTGCCTCAGAAATCGAAATACCTTTTGATTCTCTAAATGAAGAAACTTTAAGAGCTGTCTCGTTCATCTTTCTCGCATTGTCAGCAGAGTTAGATGGGTCGACGTCATGTGATATACCTTGGACTTGGCCATTGTAGTAGTGTCTAGGCGATGATACACGGTTGACTCTCGGAGTATTGACGCCGTTACAGCCATAACCTAAGATTGTTCTAAAGCCGCCGTCGCTACCATTTTTACACACACGGTGTGCGTAGTGATAGTTTTTAGTAGTACCGCCTCCACTAGTATCTCTGTCATGGTAACAACCTTGGTTATGACCAACTTCATGAGTAAGAGACTTATAACTTAAACACTGCCAGAAAACGACAGAGTAGGCCCATCTTTCAGGAACACTTGTATAGGCAAGACCACAGTTTTGACCATTGTCAACGATGAGAGATACAACATCTGCTCCATGTTCATTTCTCAATTCAATGATACTCTCATCATAAGCAAAATCAGATAACATCTCGCTGAAACTTTTATTTGAGTCGTCGTAGTTTAGTTCATGTGTATGAACGAGGTTCCATGAGATGTTTACTCCACTTTCTATGTAAGCCTGATTCGCCTCTTCTACGGCATTTATAAGTTTCAATTCCATTTGGTTTTTACCACCAGCATCATTGGCGGCATTGCTTGTATATACCAGCATGATGTCTATGACGTGCTCAGCAGTTGCATCTTGAGATGTTGTCGGAGCTAGTGAGTTTTCATTTATGTTTATCGAATCTAATGATTCCGATTTGTCTGCGTGAGTCTCTATTGGATTACACTTTGCTGTTGGCAGCTTATTTAAATCTACTTCGTAAAGTAAGTAGTCGTTGTTGTCTACTTGGGCGATCTCATAAAGTCCCATTGAAGTGGTTATAACACCAAAGTGACTGCCATTTCTTTCTGTTAAAACGATTTGAGAATCCGGTTGTTCTGCAAGTTCACCAACCCATGTCTTAGCTCCAAACCTTTCGGCAACTCTACTTTTTACTGCTGTGACTGGTCCGTCAAAAAGATCAAGAGTAAACTTTTCAAGTTCGAAGTAATTCTCATTGAGATTGATTTTTTTTGTAAAGCCTTGCTTAGATACTTCAGGAAGTTTTACAGAGGAATCGACAGGTAAGCTGTCAAATAACTGTTCGTTGTTAGTCGCATTTATCTCAGGTCTCGAAGATTGAATACTTTTTTCTAAGTTTTGAACCTTTGAGAAAGCAGAGACTTTAAGTGGCTCTTTTTGAGTCGTAAACACTGCCGTGAATACAACTATGAGAAGCATTGAGCATCCCAGGATTAATGGTTTTTGGTGACGTTTCAAATATGAAAGCATACGAGATTTCCTAATAGTTTTTGTTTGTTTTGTTTCATTCATCTGACAAATAAATCTTGTGCGTAGTGCGCTCCTTTTTGACTACTTGTTAGAAGTTTCCTCTTCTCCCGCTCACCGATCTCAATTTTATTATTTTATAAGTCGTAAAATAATCTTAATTGAAAAGTGTCTGCTGGTATGAAACAGCAAAATAAATAAAGAGTTACAAAATATGTGATAAAAACAAAATAATTTTTAAACTGCTAGTTTTTAGTAACTTAGATTGTTGAACTGTGAGTCAGTTTATAGAGCTTGTTAGTTATGTTTGCTATGGGTTTAGTAGTTCATTTGGTAGAAGTATAAACTTTGAAGGTAGTGCTAAATACCATTTGCAATTAAACGGCCTTTGTACGCGAAATTATGATAGTCTGGAGTAATATTGAGCCTTGCCAAGGAGCCAAGATATAAGAGCTGATAGACTTGTTTAAAATCAGTTTTAGTTTGCCAGTGTGTTTAAACACCGGCCGGTATTTTGAGGATTATTTACTTCTTTAAACTTTTTGGTAATGTCTCAAGTTCTGTGATAAACGGATAATAATGAAGAAGTGCATTTAGGCCATATTTTATCTTGGACAATAAAAATATGAGGACCTAAATGCAACACGAAATTACAACGTCTCTTTGGTGTAGTCTATCAG
>JAJPOQ010000080.1 GCA_021232515.1 Lentisphaeraceae bacterium | reverse complement strand
AAAGGAGGATTCAACTAGCCGACCTAAAAAATGACCTAGTTGCAAATGTCACTCATGAGCTCAAAACCCCACTAGCTTCCTCCAAAATATTATTGGATACAATGATTTCTCATGAAGATTTCCCAAAAGAAAAGTTAGAGGAATACTTACAGCACTTATCCCGTGAAAATGGCCGACTATGTAATCTTGTCGAACACTTTTTAACCTTTTCAAAATTAGACAAGAACCTCTATTCCTTCCAATTTCGCGAAACAACTCTTGATGAACTTATTGATCAACTAGAAGACGCTATAAACGGCAGATTTTTCAAAGAAAGAAGAAGAATACAAATCGACTGTACTGAAGACAACAGTAGTATGCAGATCGACCTCCAAGCCATACTGACTGTAATCCTAAACCTGATTGAAAATGCGCTAAAGTTTTCAGATCCAAAAGATAAAGTCGTCTTATCCATCACCAACAGTCAAAGTGGGCTCTTATTCAAAGTAACGGATAAAGGCGAAGGTATCTCTAAAAACCAGCAAGCTCACATCTTTAACAGATACTATCAGACAAATAACAAACTTTCGAAAGGGCAAGGCGGTTGTGGATTGGGCTTAAGTATAGTCAAAACTGTTTTAGATGCTCATAAATCAAAAATTGAATTAATAAGTAACATCAATGAAGGCAGTACTTTTTACTTTGAGCTGCCTGTAAAAGAGCAGGAGAAAATATGAAAAACTCAATACTAATCATCGAAGATGACCCAGCACTTTTATTTGGTCTTAAAGAAAACTTTCAGATGGCAGGCTTTGAAACCTTTACTGCTGATAATGGCAAAGACGGACTCAAAGAAGCCTTAAGTTGCAACCCAGACATAATCCTCTTAGACATCATGCTACCAGGTATGAATGGTTATGAGATATGTAATGAACTGCGAAAAAGGCACGTTGGTGTACCGATAATAATGATGACGGCGAAAGATCAAGAAGAAGATATAGTCAGAGGTCTCGATGTTGGCGCTGATGACTACGTCACAAAACCATTTTCTATCAAAGAACTCATGGCAAGAGTCAAAGCATTTTTGCGCCGCCACAAACCTGAAAGTGAAAATATAAGCTTTGGGCCTTTCACTCTTGATCTTGTGTCTCACTCATTCTTTAAGAATAATGAATCGATCAAACTTATGCCGAAAGAATTTAATCTTTTGAAATACTTTGTGGCAAATAATGGTCGCGCTTTAAGTCGCTCTGAAATAATGGATAATGTCTGGGGAAGAGACGTTGTTGTAACCAACAGAAGTGTTGACCGTTGTATAACGACTTTAAGAAGTAAACTTGATGACAATCCGTCCGAGCCAAGATACATCAAAACTGTACGAGATGTCGGATACAGGTTTGATTCTTAGCTTCTTTTACTCTTACTTCGGAAAGAGTCATAGACAGACTCTAGAGCTCCGGCGAGTGACTTATGAAACTTTAAAAATGCTTTCACAAAATTCGGGACTTTGCCTTTTGCAAGTCTCTCGTATAGCATAAAAAGTACTGCAACACAAAAGTAGGTAACTACGCCATAAATAAAGACAATAACAAGAGATTCTGCCAGGACTAGGAAAAATCCAACAATAAACTTAAGTAACCAGAGGCCAAATAAAATAGCAACTAAACCAAGTAAAAGTGCACCAAAAGTTAAACTCTCTTTCTTTGTATTATTCACAAGGCCTCCTCAACTAAGTAGCATGGATTACATTAATCATCTTAAGCAGTAATATGAACTAAACACGATAATTGACAATACCTGTCAGCGCTGTTAACATTTTTTTAATCATTTTCAAATTGTATCTTTTTATAAACACTTGTGTTTTAGGCCCCTATAAAACCGGAACCGCTACTTCCTAGGTAGATCATTACACTATTCTAAACGGATTATAATCCATCACTCATTGAGATTTACGCTGGCTCCCAGTATTATTAAAATAATTACGAATAGGAAAATACTATGGAAACTCTTCTCGCTATTTGTGTCGGCATAGGACTTAGTGCTGCATGTGGATTTCGAATATTTGTGCCGATGTTAGGCTTAAGCCTCGCGGCAAATGCTGGTCAACTAGAACTGGCATCTGGTTTTGAGTGGATCGCCTCCCCTATCGCGATAGGTACTTTCGCGACTGCAACTGTTCTAGAAATAGGTGGCTACTATATCCCCTGGTTAGATAATGCTCTTGACTCAGTGTCCACTCCTGCCGCGATTATTGCAGGTACTGTCGCAACAGGATCTATGACTGGAGAAATGACTCCTTACTTAAAATGGGCCATTGCTCTCATTGCTGGTGGCGGTACTGCTGGTGTTATTCAAACTGGTTCAGTGTTGGTACGAGGAGCTTCATCTGCCACAACTGCAGGCATAGGTAACCCGATCGTTTCAACTGGAGAGCTAGCGAGTTCAGCTGCGGTCACCTTCATGGCAATCTTTATCCCAGCACTTGCTGCTTTTTTAACCGCAGCTCTACTTTGCTTCATTATCTATAAAGTTGCCAAGCGCTTCTCAAATAAAGAAAAAGCTGTCGTTATTAAGGCTGATTAAAAGCTAAAACAAACCTATCGCGTTTGGAGTAGTCCTGAATGACTTCTGGATTACTCCAGCCATCGCTTTTAAATATGTCAACTGCCGAAAGTCCTTGAGCTGGACCCATTTCCGTTATCAAAAAACCTCCGGGCTTCAAAAACTGTTTACCTTGTGATGAGATCTTACGAATGATGTCTAAACCGTCATTCCCTGAAAATAAAGCCAAATGAGGTTCATGTTTGACAACATCCTTTCCCATCTCTGGAACTTCTGTTTCTGCAACATAAGGAGGGTTCGTACAAATACCGTCAAAAGTCATACCAAGAACAGATTCAAATAAATCTCCTTGGAGGACTTTAACATCTACTTCATTATTCTGAACATTTTTTTGAGCATAACTTAAAGCTTCTGAACTGAGATCCGTAGCAAACACATCTAAATCTTCTCTAGTCTTCTTCATCGCAACAGCAATACAACCAGAACCTGTACATAAGTCAAGCATCGAGTTACCTTGCTTAAGCAATGATAAAGCTCTATCTACTAAGATCTCTGTTTCTGGTCGAGGCACTAAAACTCCAGTGCCGACCTCGAACTCCAATCCATAAAATTCGTCATTACCAATTATATACTGAACTGGTTCATGCTTAGCGCGCCTACCAATGCGTGCTCTTATGGGCGCTAGCTGCTCTTCATCCAACGGTCGATCAAACTGAAGGTATAGATCCATTCTTCTTAGTTTTAATGCATCTGCAATTAACCATTCCACATCGACTCTTGAAGATTCAATTCCTGCTTTTTCTAAATATTCTGCAGAAAGTTGGATGATGTCTTTAATTGTCTTCAAAACTACTTCTTGTGGCTAGCTTCAATTTTCAAAGCAATTCCACCACGTGGTCTAAAGTCACCAATTACATGGGCTTCTCTAGGATCACAAGCTTCGACGATGTCAGTCAAAACTCTATTCACAACTTCTTCATGAAATGTATTGTGATTCCTAAATGCAAACAAATACATCTTCAAAGATTTACTTTCTATACATCTCTCATCTGGGATATATCTCACCGTAATATGGCCAAAGTCTGGCTGACTTGTAACAGGACATAAAGAAGTAAACTCTGGGCAATCAAATGTAATCCAGTAGTCTCTTTCAACGTACTTATTTTCAAAACTTTCTAGCTTTGTATCATCCGGGCTATTGAAGTAACAATTCTCATTTTTACTAAGAAGTGTCAAATCTTGAAATTTTTCATCACTCATGGTAAGTTCCTTAATATTTGCGGCCAATATACTTTAAAACTTAAAGGGAACAAGCTTAGGATATAAAACATACTAAGCTCCAAGGAAATTATGAAAAAGTCACTCTGCCTTCTATCCATGTTTATGTTCCTAAATTTCACTCATGCTCAGTTAAATATCGATACATCTGGGCGCGGCGGCACAAAAAGTGTCACTCGTAAAACCAATAAGCCTAAAGAAATGAAGCTTATTGAGAAAAATGTCCTTTTTGTTGGGAATCAACATTCTCAAGCAAATAGCTTAAATCAAGTTTTCCAGTATCAAGGGGCCCAATTACCAACTCCCTACAATATTCTCGCCGCAACAATTATTGGTAAGGATTTTAGTTTCAAAGAACACCTAGCTTTAACGCAGATTGATCAAGTTTATGAAAAGTACTCATGGGATATTGCCATCATTCAAGGAAATGCCGACAAAGCGACTGCTTATACGGATGAATACAGAGCAAATGCAGCAAAGCTCATACAGAAGTTTCGAGAAAAGAAAACTCAAGTCATTTTATTTATGCCATGGGCTGCAAACTACTCTAAAGAAACGAACACTGAAATTTTTAAAATTCACCATGCTATAGCTTTAGAAAATAAAGTTAAACTAGCACCCGTCGGATCTGCTTTTATAACAGCAAAAAAGAATGAATCTAAAATCAACCTTTATCGAGAAGACCTTATTTCTCCTTCTCCTCAAGGTAGCTACCTAGCAGCTGCTGTACTTATTCAAACTATGACTAGGCTCCACACTATTGGCCAAAAACAACTAGGTCTTAAGAGCATAAGCCGTGGTGAAGCTACTTACTTGCAAAAAGTCGCTGCAAAGATCTACAAAGATTATCAATCATACCTCAAGCGCAATGTAAAATAAGCAAAAAAAAAGCTCCCGAAGGAGCTTTAAGAAATTGACTGTAAAGAAATCTTAGTTTAAAAGATTCTCTTCATTCATTCTATCGCGCAGTTTTTTCAACGCTTGATTCTGAATCTGACGAACCCTTTCTCTTGTACGGCCGATAGCCTGAGATACCTCTTCAAGAGTTTTAGGACGACCAGAAAGAAGACCGAAACGAAGTTCGAGAACTAGCTTTTCACGGTCTGTCAACAGAACCATAAATTTCATCATACAGCTGATCGACTCAGCTTCACCGATAATATCACTTGGAGTATGAGAACCTTTATCTGCAACGATATCTTGGATCTCACCGTCTTCACCATCTTGCAACTTCGCTTGAAGTGAGATAGTAGAGCCACCAACAGTACTTAAGCCAGCAACTGTTCTTTTACTAAAGTCTAGGTAATCTGCGATTTCAGCCTCAGTAGGCTCGCGCATTAACTTTTCTTTAAGTTCCAGACGTGCATTACGGATCTTATTTATTTTACCAGCTGATTGAACTGGTATACGAATTGTTCTACTTTGATTGGCAAGACCACGTCTCATCGACTGTTTGATCCACCATGCGGCATATGAACTAAATTTAGCACCTTTAGCCGGGTCAAATTTTTCAACTGCACGCATTAAGCCGATATTACCTTCTGAAATAAGGTCTGATAAAGGCAAGCCAAGGCCCTTGAAATCATGGGCGATTTTAACGACCAGTCTCAAGTTTGAAACAATTAGCTTTTCTCGTGCTTTTTCACAACCCGCTTTAATTGAGGCAGCTAATTCAACTTCCTCTTCCTTCGTTACCAGTGATATATCACTGATATTGTACATATAATTGCGGATTGCATCGCTCTTAGAATCCATAGAAAATTTAGATCCTTTAAAATTCTATACTTTATAACAGATTTAACAAAAATTATTAGCTCAGGCTACTGTTTTATGCCTGAAATTTCCAGTTTTTCCTCTCTTCAAAAGGGATTAATTCTACTTTAGTTCCCCGGAAAGACAAGGTATGAAACTGCATATTATTTAAAAAAATGCGTTCCTACGCATTTACACGAATCACTCTAAAATAATGCTCGAATCTTCGACAAGCAAATTTTAGCAAGATTCAACGATGCTGACATATCTTCCTTCAAAGTGTCGACAAAAATTGAAAACCCATTAAGCAATCCATCTGTCACTAATGACAGAAATATAAAAATAAATAGCATATTCAGTGTAAATATTATACTAAAGGAGAGAGGTCGTCCACACTTTTCGATGTCACTTTGCTCAAATTTTAATGCAAAAAGTGTCAAAACTATATGATATGCCCAAGATAAGCCCAAAATCGCAAAGAAAACTTCAGGTCCATAAGCAAAGTCATTTTTAAAGTAAGAAAAAATAAACCAGCTAGGTAACCACAAAACAGTAAATGTTGGATAAAAATACGGTGCCAACACAACCCAAACATTTGGATCCCTCACTTGCACCGAACCACCATGCTTCCCTACTGTGAAGTTTTGAGTCTCTTTCATGAAAATTTTTGCGAATATCCAATGAGCTAGTTCATGACCAAAAATATAAACTGGTTTGAATCGACAAATAAAATTAAAAAGTATTAAACCTACAACAAAGCCGATAACAAAGGAATTTGTGATCTTATTATCAAACCCATAATTCAATAAAAACAAAGCATGAGCTAAGCCTAAGCCCACTATATATATAGGTAAGGATAAGAGAAATCGTAAAAAACCTAGCATTTTATCACTTTTTTTAGTTTAAACCATAAAATTTTTGTTAGTCTAAATTTGTCAAGTTGCAAAGAGGCTATATCTTTTAATATAATTTCCCCAACTCATTAAATTTTGGTTAAGTCTGTGTCTAAGTTTTTAATAGCGCTTTTATTTATCGTCAGCACTTCTGTTGGCGCCTACTACATTGTGCCTATGTATCAACAGAATCAAGATTTGAAATCCCAATTAGATTCAACCGAGTTGGCTTTACTCAAACAGCGTAAGGAAATCGATAAAAAAAGAATACTTATCGATGACCTCCACCGTAACCCTGCTGCTATTGACAAAGTCGCCCGTGAAAAGTTTGGTCTTTGTCGTCCAGGAGAGAGAGTCTACAAGTTTACTGATGAAGATAAATTGAGAGATCTTTTAGAAGATTAATCTTACTTTATGGTAAATCCCTACCACTCGCTCTACTTACACGTTCCCTTTTGTCAAAATATCTGCGACTACTGTAACTTATACTCTGTTGTTAATAACGAGAACTCTACTCGTACATCTTACCTTGGGTTGATTAACTCACAACTCAAGGATGCTTCAAACTCCTTAGTCAATCTTCAATCTATTTTTGTCGGTGGTGGCACGCCTTCTCAATTAACTATCCCAGAAATGAAGTATTTTCTTAAGTCTGTAAATGATCATGTTACTCTAAGAGGCGACTACGAGTTTTCGGTAGAGTGTAACCCAAGTTCCATTACAGATGATAAGTTAAAACTTCTACGTGACTCTGGAGTTAACCGACTTAGCTTTGGAGCTCAGTCAACGACAAGGAAAACTCGCAGTGTACTAGGTCGCCGAACTTCAAAGTCTCAGCTAGATCAAGCTTTAAATTCTGCACTCAACATCGGCTTTGAGAATATAAACATCGACCTTATCTATGGTGTTCCCGGTCAAGAAATAGAAGATTGGCAGTATGACCTTGAAACTGCTTTAAGCTACAATCTGCCACACTACTCCGCCTATTCGCTCATACTTGAAGAAGACACTGTCCTTGCAGAAAAGTTTTCCTCCGTCGATGATGAACTTGCTGTAGACATGTATGACCTGACTGCTGAAATGCTGAGTACAAAAGACCTTCGCCGCTATGAGATCTCAAATTATTCAAAACCCGGCAAGCACTGTAAACACAACTACGACATCTGGAAAGGCAAATCTTATCTAGGAATCGGTCCGGCCGCCACTTCCTACGATGGCGAAAAAAGATGGAGCCAAATACGAGATCTAGAAAAATGGATTGCAGGTCATGCTCCAGAGATAGATGAGATACCTGCTAAAGACAGAGCTGGTGAAGTCATTTCATTTGGTTTTAGAACTGTTGATGGATGGCAAAAAACAGAACTTGAAAACATTTGTGGTTTAAACACACTCACAGAGTTTTCAGACATCTTCCAAGATCTCATAAAATCTGAGCTCATTTACGAAGACAACAACTCTCTAAAACCTACAGAACAAGGCCTACTTTTTGCCGATTCTGTTGCCGAAGCATTTATTTTTATTTAATCTTAGTTACCAACATTTTGACATACTGGCAATATGCTAAAGAGAAGTCATTGTATTGAAGAATAAATTCATCTGATACAGAAGGTTATATGGGAATCAAAAAGCAGAAGGGTATTTCGTGAAATTTCAGTGTGTACTGTGCCTTTCTACATACAACATCTCCAACGTCCAACTTGGAGAGTCTATAAATTGTTCAAACTGCAATAAAAACATTGTAGTTCCAAAAAAAGCTTTTGACCGTGGTCGTGTGATCGGCGGTGACTTTGTGATTGACAGAGTTCTTGGTACTGGTGGCATGGGTACTGTTTACCTCGCCAAACAGATAAGTTTAGAGCGTGAAGTCGCACTTAAAGTCTTATCCCGCAAATTTTCAGTTGACCCGAAGTTCCGTATGGAGTTCCAGCGTGAAGCTAGAGCTGCATCTCGCCTTACCCATACTAACCTTGTTCAAGCTTATGCTTTTGGAGAAGATGAAGGTGACTTATTCCTCGCTATGGAGTATGTCGAGGGCCTAACTTTAGGCGATAGATTGGACAATGACACTCGCCTCATGGTTGATGAAGCCTTAAATATCATTCAGCAAGTTGCGGAAGGTCTTCACTTCGCATGGACTCAAGAACAATTAATTCACCGTGATATAAAGCCTGACAACATCATGCTTACTTCAGACGGTCACGTTAAGCTAACAGACATGGGTCTTGCTCGAACCGCTGTTGAGCTTGAAAATGTTACCGAGGTTTCAGGTACTCCAGCATATATGAATCCAGAGCAGTTCACCAAGCAAGCTATGGATTGCCGTGCCGACATCTACAGTCTTGGGGTTTGTTTATTTCACTCTATTACTGGGCAACTCCCGTTTGATTCTCCAAATGTGAGAGAACTGGCTCGTCAGCACATCCAAGATAAAGTTGATTTCCCAGATAAAGTCGTAGATCTACCAAACGAAGTTAAAAAACTACTTCGTAAGATGATGAGTAAAAATCGCGAAGAACGCCAAGATGACCACGACAAGTTACTTCACGAAATCTACAGCACTAGACAGAAAATAAATTCCAGTGGTGCCCATATACCAAGTGTTCATACTCTATCTTTTAATAGGTACGAATTTAAAAACATGACCCCACAACGAAAGGGTTCTGCGAAAGATACACAAGTTAATAGTACCAAACAGCTTCCTCGCCGTAAGATAAAACCACTTAGCTCTGGGACATCTTCACTCACGACAAGCTATTCCGCTTCTGATGAACCTAAGTCATTAGCAACCATTTTCATGAGTAACTTATTTGCCGCTTGTGCTGTTATCGGTGCAATTGTTATCGGCTTTATGTTTGGTGGTGATAGTGAAAGTGCTTTTTACACCCGAACTCAAACTTTCATCGAGTCAATTGATCAAAGCAAAGTTGACATCGAAGAAGTTTTGGAACAAACAGACGAATTACTTTCAATGGAAACGGAAGGTACTCTCAACAAAAAAGACTACTACGCTCGTAACCGCTTACTCGAAATCAAAAACCGTTACTTAAAGCAAACACAAGAGAAAAAAGATCTTGAGATCCGCGAAATCAATAAAAAGCTTGAAGAACTCAAACAAAACAATCGTCGACTCACTCTTCTTAAAGGTCGCAATGACGAACTCATACAAGATAAAATTAAAAATCTAGAAGCACTGCTAACTGAAGCTAGAAATAAACAAAATCTTGAAAGTGATAACGAAACAGTCACGACAATTGTGAAGAACCAAACATTTTCATATGCAAAAGCTATCTCAGACGACATGCAATTACTTCAAAAACTCTGGGAAAAGGAAACACATCTTCATCGACTAGAGATACTGAAACTACTAGCAACGAGAAAGTTTCAAACTGCCCAAAAATATGTAGATGACAGCTCTAGAGAATACAGCGGTGCTTACAATAAATGGTTCCTAAGACAAAACCGTTTTATTGCCGAAGCCGAAAAAGTCTGGAATACAGTTGAACTCAATCTTACCGAACTGAAAGATACAACTCTCGAGATAAATGGACGCGTAGTTACTATTGAGAGAGTTTATCCTCAAACAGCAGAACTTGAAACTGCTGCTGGTACCTTAATCAAACTTACTGACGAAGACTGTGAAGATTTTATAAGGATATATGAACTCATTTGTAAAAGCTTACAGATAAAGCCAGTCAATGGCGCTGCATATGCTGTTTCAGCCCTTGACTTCAATTATGCGTATGAACTTCGTAACAACGATATACGAGTCCTCGGTTATGCTAAAACTTATGTTGAAGAAAGACTAAATTATCTTGAGCGCTTAATAGAATCTTCCGATAAACTAAAAGCAGAAGATGTAGCACTAAAACTCTACAGCCAATGTTCAAAAGTCTCTACCTTCAGTGATCTCGCCCTGCGTATCAACAAAATCATTGGCAGAGACATCTTTTCTACAGACGGGAACTAATCCAACTAAAAAAATTTCAGAGAATAGAATTATGCAATACCAATCTATCCTTATCCAAAATATCACGCCTTCTGTTGATGGCGGAAAATACCCAGCAAAAAGCCGCTTAGGCTCTCAAGTTCAAGTAACATGTGAAGCATTCAGACATGGCCACGACGCTATAAAACTTATTCTCAAAGTCAGAGATGAAGGCAAAAAACGCTGGTCAGAGCAACCTATGCCATGCGAAAATGGCGGTTTGGACTTCTACTCTACATCGTTCACTCCAGATAGCATCGGCACTAAAGAGTTCCAAGTCTTTGGATACACAGACCACTATGAAAACTGGGCTCATGACACAATCAAAAAGCGCGACGCTGGGGAAGATTTAACCAGTGACCTTATCGCTGGCACACAACTTCTCGAAGCTTGTAAAAATAGAGCACCTAAAAAGCGCCATCCAGAATTCAACAAACTCATCAATGAAGTTCAAAGTATACTCGTAAATGAAGATAAGTCTGAGATACTCTTAAGTGACGCTACTATTGCTTTTGCTGGCGAGTACCCTGACAAAGATTGTTTTGATACAGGTGAGTCTGAGATCTACAAAGTCAGAGTCGACCGTCTTGCTACCGAGTATGCTTCTTGGTATGAGCTATTCCCTCGCTCTGCAGGGAAAATTGAAGGTCAATCAGGAACATTTAAAGATGTCGAAAACCTTCTACCATATATCAACGACATGGGGTTCAATGTTCTATATTTCACTCCAATCCACCCTATCGGCCATACAAAACGCAAAGGCAAGAACAATGCTCTAGTTGCACTTGAAGGCGACCCTGGCAGTCCTTACGCGATTGGCGATGAAACTGGTGGGCACTTCTCTATACATCCTGAGTTGGGTACTTTAAAAGACTTCGATAAGCTTGTTAAAAAGTGCGCTGAGTATGACATGGAAATAGCTCTCGACTTTGCCTTGAACTGTTCTCCAGACCACCCATATCTCCAAGAGCATCCAGATTGGTTTTATCGTCGTCCAGACGGCTCTATTAAGTTTGCAGAGAACCCTCCAAAGAAATACGAAGACATCTACCCTCTTAACTTTGAGTGCGAAGATAAAGATAACCTTTGGAAAGAAATACGAAATATCATTCTCTTCTGGGCTTCTCATGGAGTTAAGACCTTCAGAGTAGACAATCCACATACCAAACCAATTCAATTTTGGGAATGGTGTATTGCTGAAGTCTTAAAAAAATACCCAGATGTCATTTTCCTTTCTGAAGCATTCACAAAACCTAGAGTTATGGAAAGCTTAGCAAAGATTGGCTACCATCAGTCATATGGCTACTTCACATGGCGTGAGACAAAAGAAGAACTCACAGAATACTTTGACTATCTAAATAATACTGACGTCAAAGACTACATGCTTTGCAACGTCTTTACGACAACTCCAGATATTCATCCAAAGTATCTACACTGGGCCAAACCAGAGATGTTTAAAATCCGTCTAGCATTGGCAACAACACTCTCCCCTGTTTATGGCATGTACTCTGGCTATGAACTTTGTGAAAATGTTCCTGTTGGCTACAAAGACGAACTTTTAGATTCTGAAAAATACGAATTTAAAGTGAGAAACTACGACGATCCAAGTTCTATTGCTCCACTTGTAACTCAATTGAATCAGATTCGTAGAACTAACCAAGCTCTACAAAAAGTTGGCAACCTTAAGTTCCACGAAGTTACAAATGATAAACTCATCATGTACAGCAAGTTTCAGGACGGGAACTTACTACTCATCGTAGTAAACTTAGATCCTGAAAATGAACAGAGTGGAACTACGAGCTTCCCTTTCTGGCAATTTGACCTTCCAGAGAACTATAAAGTTCATGATTTATTGTCAGATGCAGTCTATCACTGGAACGGTGAGAACAACTTCGTCTCACTTAACCCTACGCAGCAGGTCGCTCATATCTTTAGAGTTTTCTAATAGCTATTTGAATAACTGGGATGCAAATATGCATCTCGGTAAGCTAGAATTGAGTAGGAGGCGAGATTTCTCTCGCCGACCTCTCACACCACCGGGCATACGGTTCCGTACCACGGCGGTTCCTGTATGACTTCATTACACATTGAAGTCGTATAATCTTTACTAAGCACCCAGCGTTATCTCACAGATACTGTCTGCTACATCCAACTTTAAAGGTTCCTTTCGGACATCTGCTCTAAAGACCAAAAGAGCTTCTGCATTCATATCATACAGGTTCAATCCTTCAGCTTGCGGTAACAAGCCTAATATGGCATCGGCTGACTTCTATGATCCCATCCATATACTTCACAGCATATGTAGCCAAGAGCAGGCACATATACCTCCCGAGGTAAGACGCGTGACCTTCACACATATGCCTGCCGTATTTACAGCTATAGCTTCTGTATAAGTATTGGGCTTTGGCAGTGATTGATACCTCTCCCACTATAACTGCCTCATATACGGTTTCTGTTCCTCAGGCCAGTGCTTTGCTTACTGCTTCCTTCAGATTCCTCCTCACGGTGGACACACTTGCAGCTCAGTTAATCGTTCCCCTTATTGGGCCGATAGTGGACTTTCACCACCAAGTCATCCAGCCACCACCAAGTGAACTAAAACGATGCATTAAAGCATCACGCGCCATGCTCGGCGCACAACCCAAAAAGGCCTCTCGGGATGAGAGGCCTTTTAAGTAAATGTCTATAAAGCGTCAGGCAATGATGTCTTTAATCACCTTACGAGGTTCAACTCCAGTCATCCTCAAGTCCAAACCTTGATGCTTAATACTTAATCGTTCGTGGTCAATACCAAGCAAGTGCATAATAGTCGCACTTAAATCGACGATATGAACAGGGTTTTCAAGGATGTTGTAAGAGTACTCATCTGTCTTACCATACTCAAAACCTTTCTTAACACCGCCACCGGCCATCCAGTAAGTAAATGCTCTACCGTGATGGTCACGACCGTGATTATCTTTAGTCAAAGTACCTTGAGAGTAAATTGTACGGCCAAACTCACCGCCCCAAACAACAAGAGTATCTTCAAGCAAACCACGTTGCTTAAGGTCTTGAATCAAAGCATAACATGGTTGGTCCGTCATCTTACACTGACTTCTCATACCTTTAGGAAGGTTACCATGGTGGTCCCAAGCTCTATGAAACAGTTGAATATAGCGAACGCCTGACTCGGCCATCTTACGGGCACGGATACAGTTATTCGCGAATGTATTTGGTTTCAGGACATCTGGTCCATACATGTCTAACACATGTTGTGGCTCGTTATCTAGATCCAGTGTATCTGGAACAGATGACTGCATTCTATAAGCCATTTCATATTGAGAAATACGCGCTTCTATCTCAGGGTCTCTAACATTTTGATAGTGACTGCGATTCACATCTCCCAAGACATCGAGCATTTTTCGGCGATTCCCACGAGTAATCCCTTTAGGGTTTTCGAGATACAGCACTGCATTTTTACCACTGCGAAAATTAACTCCTGCATGCTTTGCAGAAAGAGCACCACTACCCCAAAGGCGCGAATAGAGTGCTTGTGTTTGACCTACACCTTTTGAAATCATCGTTACATAAGAAGGTAAATCTTTATTTTCACTACCCATGCCGTAGCTCAACCATGAACCAAGACTCGGGTGGCCAACAATCTGACTACCAGTATTTATGTAAGTGATGGCTGGGTCATGGTTCACTGCTTCTGTATTCATACTTTTAATGATCGTTAGATCATCAACCATCTTTGCAGTATGAGGCATGAGGTCACTAACCCATGTTTGCATCTCGCCATGCTTTTTAAAACCATGCATCGGCGCTACACAAGGGAAAGACTTTTGACCACTTGTCATACCAGTCAAACGCTGACCATTTCGAACAGAGTCCGGGAGTTCTGTTCCGTGCAGTTTACGCATCTCAGGGTGATAATCAAATGTATCTATATGTGAAGGGCCACCAGCCATAAAGAGATAAATAACTCTCTTCGCTTTAGGTTTTATCGTCATATAATCTTTCGGATTCGGCTTACCTGCAGCTTGAGCCTCTGAGCCCATCATACCAGCTAAAGCCATACTTCCTAAACCAATACCGCCCTTAAGAACTGAGCGGCGATTTGCCATAAAATTATTATCAATATTCATAATCAGTTCCTATTCCTTAGTAATTGTCTCGTCCATATTCAGCATCAACTTAGCAACAACAGCCCAGGCTGCGTGCTCGGCAAGATTTAGAGAATCATCTCTTTTCTTTTCGCCAATCGATAAGAACTCTTGAGCATTTTGTGGATTCGCACTGAAGAACTTTAATTGATCTTTGTAGAAAGCTTCAAGTTTCTGACGAACTTTCGAGTCCGGCTTGTGAGCTGTAACTTGTGAGAAGCCCCAATCAACTTTTTCGCCAATTGAGTTACCGCCTTCACGGATAATTCTCTCTGCAAAGAAACGTGACGCTTCAACAAACTGTTCATCATTTAAAGTAACCAATGCTTGTAGTGGTGTATTTGTTCTAGAACGCTCAACCGTACACTTCTCTCTAGTCGTCGCGTCGAAAGTAGTCATCCCAGGATGAGGAGATGAACGCTTCCAGTAGATGTACATACTACGACGATAAAGCTTATCGCCAGAGTCTCTTTTAAACTTCAACTTGCCGCCAAGACTTACTTCTTGCCATAGTCCATCAGGCTGATAAGGCTTAGTACTAGCACCACCAATCTTAGGATTTAAAAGACCACTGACAAACAACGCGTTATCACGAATGAATTCACCTTCAAGTCTAAATCTTGGCCCACGAGCCAAAAGTGTGTTCCTTGCGTCCTTAGAGTACAGTTCGCGAGTTACCACAGAATCTTGACGGTATGTTGCCGACATCATTATCTTTTTCAACATGCGCTTTACGTTCCAACCGCTTTCTCTGAAATCTGCCGCCATATAGTCAAGTAAGCCAACATGACTTGGCCACGTTCCCTGAGAACCAAAGTCTGCAGGAGTCGTCACAAGACCTTTACCAAAAAGCATAGACCAATAACGGTTGACTGTGACACGCGCTGTAAGTGGGTTTTCATCTGACATAATCCACTTAGCTAATCCAAGGCGGTTCTTAGGCATTTCTTCTGTCATCGGCGGTAATATCGCCGGTGTATTCATGTGAACTTCTCTGTTTTTCATAGGTTGATCATAAGAACCTCTATTCAAGACATAAGTCTTACGAGGAACTTTTTGGTCCGCCATAATCATCAGATCTCGTTTAGTGATCGACTCTATGTTTGCATTTAAACCATCAACTTTTTTCTGAATGCCAGCATAAGCCTTGTCGTACTTTGTGAAATAGTAATTCGTTAGGTAGTCACGATCAATTGCTGAAGAACCATGGGCTGCTTTAGAGAACATCACCGATGCAGAATCTTGTTTCATGATCAATTCTATATCAGTTTTCGCGAGAACTCTGTTATAGATACGTATGTCATCTAAATAACCAGAAAAGTTTGCACCAACTTCACGGCGACCAATTCTGAATGGTGTTTTTGTTATAGCAGTCTCTGTCAAAGTATCCATTTTAACATCGAACTCTACTTCTTTGCCATCTAAGTAAAGCTTAACTCCTGATGGTTTATTTGTACCATCATAAGTAGCGTAGACATGGTGCCAAGTCTTATTTTTAAGCTTTGCTTTAGACTCAACTTTAAGAGCATTCGCTGGCCATTTATTAATAAGGTGAATACCAAACTTGCCTTTTGAAGTAAATAAATCGAAACCGCGGTAGCCGTTATTTGAATCCATTCTGGCCAAAATCGCTTTAAAGCCGTTCACGTCATCTAGCTTAACCCAACCGCCATAACTAAAGTGAGAAGTGTTATCGATCTTTTCACCAACAGTTTTAGAGAAGTAATTGTCATTTCCTTCAAGTTTCACTGCAGGTTCTTTATCTTTACCACGCGCTGATTTTCTCAAACGTCCTTGAACTTTAAGAACAGCTTTAGGATTTATCGAGTCTGCTATTTCTTTTCCATTCGTTTCATCAAGAGGAAAATGGTGAACCAGCCCTTCAACAGTGCTAGCATGACCATGTTTCTTTAAGTGTTCATCGATCCATGATTTAGCTTTTGAAAGATTGGCTTTTTTGTGATCGTTTATTTCAATATTATGCTTAGCGATCAATGCTTCATAAGCCTTTATTTCCTGCTTATCTTCTGCTGAAGGAGGAACAAGCATCTTAGGTTCTGCATTTCCTTTTCGAGTCTGCATGCCTTTATCTGCCGAGACATTGAAAAACGCGTACTTTTGGAAAAATTCTTTTTGAGAAATAGGATCGTATTTATGGTCGTGGCACTGAGCACACTCCATCGTTAATCCCAACCAAACTGCCGAAGTCATAGCTAGTCGGTCAACGGTGTATTCTACTCTGTACTCTTCATCGAAAGCACCGCCTTCATCTGTAGTACCATTATTCCTTAAAAAAGCAGTTGCCATCTTCTGAGATGTTGTTGCATTTGGGATATGGTCACCAGCTAATTGTTCAATTGAAAATTCGTCAAAAGGCTTGTTATTATTGTAAGCATCGATAACCCAATTACGCCATGGCCACATAGTTCTTGGTCCGTCGGCGTGATAAACACTTGTGTCGCCATAACGAGCTAAGTCGAGCCACTTCATGGCCATTCTTTCGCCATAACGTTTGTCCGCGAGTAAACGATCAATGACCTTCTCATAAGCATTCGGTGACTTGTCACTTTCAAAAGCTCTGACTTCCGCTGGAGTCGGATTCAGGCCGATAAGATCGAGATAAGCACGACGAATAAGCTTATGTCTAGGTGCTTCTTCTGTCGGGGCAAGCTTATTTTCTTCTAGTTGTTTAAGCACAAAGTGGTCAATCTCAGTCTTAGCCCAAAACTTGTTTGGGACCTTTGGTAAACTTGGCTTTTGGATTGAGTTAAATGACCAATGACCTTGCCACTCTGCACCTTGCTCGATCCATTGTTTCACAAGCTCTTTTTCTTTTTTAGTAAGTGGCTTTTTAGTTGAATCTGTGGGTGGCATGACGTCATCTTCGTCATCTGTTATTATTCTATTCCAAATCTCACTTTTAGATGGATCCATAGCTTTTATAGCAAACGAACCTTTTCGTTCACGGAAGGCACCATCCTCTCCATGAGGCACATCTAAACGAAGATGGCCTTTTCTGTCATGTTCATCTGGACCATGACAATGAAAGCACTTGTCTGACAATATAGGGCGTATATCCCTATTAAAATTTATTTTTTCTGCACTGTTCCCACTGCTAAAGCAGCCTAAAGTTAACAGAAAAAACGCTACACGATTTAAACGCATATTCGAAGTAACCTTTATCTAATTTCACACAATTGATCTTCAAGTCACCACACGTACACACACAAATTCAATGGATGAATTTAAGCGTAAACGTACGGCATGTAGATTACAGAATCAAGGTTTGCAAGTAAAAATTCAGTCAATGAATTTTTTAAGAACAATTCTCCAACACATTAAGCAATTACAAAATCATGATGTTTGAAGCATTGATTAGAGAAATATTGATTCTTTATACCACTTACCATAAAATAGTATTAAAGTGTTTTCAAATATGGGCTTATAAAAAGGTTGGTGATATGAGTGATGTACTCATGGCTAATAATCATTTAGAATAATGGCACGTTCATTACCGACTCTTTACCCAACAAAACCTTTCAAGCCATCTTTTCGAATCTACTGATGAAGCAATTTGCCCATGAAAAGTTCAAATCTATTACAACCATATATGTAGAAACTAAAAGTTTTCTTTAAACAACCTTTCACTCTAGCCTGGCATATTTCATGAGTTGTATCAAATAAGTTGGATACAAAGGCAGGGTAATGAAAGACTTTTTCAAACTTTTAGTGAGTAACTTCGTACAATCTTCTAAACAGCTTGGCGTAAATTACGACATCTCTAACGACTCAAAATTCTCGTTAGAAGAAGAGAATATGCAAATATTCCAAATTCCTTTCTATGGTCACTATACAGGTTTCATGACCTTAGCCATGCCAATTGAAGCATTTGAAAAGTACCACACTGCTCTTGGAAATGATAATAGGCTCTTATCCCAATCTTATTTCCATGAGATACTAAACCTTTCGCTAAACGATCAAACCTATAACTTTGAAGTCATGAAGAACGTAACTATAGGCCTACCGAAGTCCTTTCTCTCTCCATACTTTGAATCTGCTGTGAATATTCATTGTACTAAGCTCATTGATAAAAACATTCATCAACCCGTATTTATTTATTTGCACTACGATGAAAGGAAAACAGACCTCAGTAACGAACTCGAAGCTGTACAAATCGAAAAAGATCAAGCAAACTCTAACTTGATTGAACAATCAAGAACCTTTGAGAATCAAAAATTTGAAGCCATCGGTCAATTAGCTGCAGGTGTTGCTCACGAGATAAACACCCCAATCCAGTTTGTCAGTGATAATCTGAATTTTCTACAAACTGGCTTTACTGAGATAATCGAAAATTTAAACGACTTGAGTAAAATTGATCTACCATTTTACCAAGAAGAAGTTCCATCTGCTATAAGTGAATCTATTGAAGGGATGCGCCGTATTGCTAAAATCGTCAGCTCTCTAAAAGACATCTCTCACCCGGGACAAGACAAACTTCAAACCGGCAATATTGAAAAACTAGTCAGCAATTGCATCGCTCTTACCAAAAGCGAGTGGAAATACTGCTCAAATATCGATGTTGACTTTGATGAAAACCAAACGATAAGTGCTTACCTCAACGAGCTCAGTCAGGTAATTATAAATATGATTGTGAATAGCGCTCACTCGATCAAAGCTAAGTTTGAAAATTCAATGGATGGGAAGATCTCGATTTCTTCTTTTCACGAAGAAAAGTATTTCTGTATTCAAATTCAAGATAATGGTAGTGGTATACCAGAGGAACTCGTTCAAAAAATTTATGATCCCTTCTTTACCACAAAAGAGATAGGCAAAGGTACTGGCCAAGGTCTTGCCATAAGTAAAGCTATTATCGAAAAGAAACATGAAGGAAAAATCATAATAAAAGAGAACTCTACTGATGGGCTCACTTTTGTCCTTAAGATTTCGAAGGAACTTTCATGAGTGCACTAGACTTAATAATCGTTGATGACGATGTAAATCTGCTTAAAGGACTAAAAAGAACTCTGCACGGCAAGTACAACTTTGTCACTGCATCAGATGTAGAGACTGCCTTAGACCTTATTTCTGAAAATGACTTTGCCGTCATCATCTCTGATATGAAGATGCCATACATGTACGGTGACGATTTTTTAACTATGGTTCGTTCGATGTCACCAAATACAGTCAGAATCTGCCTTTCTGGTGAGAGCAGTATGGACCAAACAGTTAAAGCTATAAATAATGCTGAGATATACAAGTTCCTTAAAAAACCTTGCGATAACGAGTTACTGACTAAGACAATTGATGATGCTATAAAAATCTATCAAAAAAGTATCTCTGAAAAACAAAAATTTGACCACACTGCCAAAGGCGTCATCTACATACTTCTCGACATGCTAAACCATGTTGCTCCAGAAATAACCCAACAAACATTTTTAGTCGCGAAAAAAGCAAAAAATCTTTCCGACCGTTTAGGAATAAAAAACCAATGGGAACTCGAAGTCAGCATTCTTCTAATGTTTCACTGTGCTATCCATGAAAGGGTCTATAACTACGACAATCTGATGAAACCAGAAACTTTAATTAAAGTTCTTGAAAAATCGGCTCAAAGCCTAGGAAGAATTCCTATATTTGCTAAAATCACACATGTACTCGAACAGCTTATCATGCTTTGCAAATCAAATAAAATCATCAAGACTATCGATGACAGCCCAAGTCTCATAAAATACTGCCTATTTGATACATACTGGCAGCACGATACTTCTCGTGAAAAGAAAATGTTAGAAATGTTTGATAATAAAATCCTACCTTGGCAAGACATTCTTCCTGAGGAAGAACCAGATACAAATAATTCTACTAATAGCTCGGCAAAAGTAATTGAAAAAGAAATACCTCTTGAAGAGCTTGAACCCGGCATGACAGTTCTACAAAGAATATCTACTTCATCTGGAATGACCTTAATTAAGCCTGGTGAAGTCATAACAGAAAAGAAACTAAACGACATAATGCGTTTTCTCATTAAAGGACTTGTTAGTGGAGTTGTTATAGTCAATCAAGAGGTTAGTACATGAGTGTACTCTTCATAGATAACGACAAAAGCATCTTAAGTAGTTTTAAAAGAACACACAAAGTTGGCAAGTTTGCATTTGATATTCATTGCATAAACAACTCAGAAGATGCCTTCACGTATATATTAGAAAATAACATCTCTATAGTTCTTTCTGATACAAACCTTTCCGGGGTCGAGTCTAAAGTCTTTTTTGAAGAAATGATCACATATGACCCCCGTATTGTCAGGGTCACCTTATCCTCTAACTTGAATGAACTCGATAAATTTAATGATAATGGGCAAACTCATGCAAATATTTCAAAACCTTGTGACGCCAAAGCGATACTCTCGTGGATTGAACAAGTTCTAAACTACAAAAGCAGTTATAGTGAGGACCTATTCACCTACTTTTATGAAGATGTAAAACTCAAATCATACCCTGAAAACCTCAATAAAATCACCAAGATGCTCAAAGACGACAACTTTAGTATCGACGTACTTTGTAACTACATCAACGAAGACATGAATTTGGCGACAAAAATCATGAGCTTTGTCAATTCTTACACTTTTGGTTTCGCACGCAAAATCGTAAAGCTTAAAGAAGCTGTCGAATACCTAGGTTCAAACAGCATAATCGACATCATTAAGTACTTAAATATCTTCTCAATCTTTGAGAAATTTAACAATAAACAATTCTATCAAAAGATATTAATTAATCATCTCATGGCATCTAAAGTCTATGACAACTCTGTCCACATGGACATGACATTTATCATTAACTTCATGCACCTGTTTTCAAACTATGACTTCATCATTTCAGAGAAACAAAATAATGCAACGATAGCGCTGATCATGCACCTTCTAATGATGGATAAGGAAATCTGTGATACGGTCTACTACTCGACTGAACCTGAGAAGTGTCCCTACAATAATAAATATATAAATTATCTGGCTTTTGCAGCCTTTATTAAAGACTCATCTCATGAAGAGTTTGTTATGAGTAAATTTAACAAAAAGAAAGTCGAGAAAGTTAAAAAAGGGTTTTACGAAGATGAAAGTTCTTATAATTGATGACGAAAAGTTTATCCTTAGTTCTCTTAAAAGAGCTTTTATGCAATTTAAGGATGAAGTCATTGTCTACACATCTGACACGGTAAAAGGTGCTTTTGAGATACTTGAGCGGGAAGAAATAAACGCCATCGTCTCTGACTTAAACATGCCTGGCGAAGGCGGCCTCAAACTCTTAGAAAACTTAAAAGAAAAGAGACTAAACATACCAGTGATAATTATGACTGGTGAACCTCGTGCTGACTCTGCCGTTCAATGTATGAAAACTGGTGCAGCTGACTATATAAGTAAACCTATTGAAGCTGAGTCACTCCTTAAAAAGCTTTGGGACCTATGTGATTGTGCTAAACCATGGAACCGTGGTTACATCATTGAAAGTTATTATTTAACTGAACTCATTTCTGAAACATATGCCAGTATGGTTTTTCTCGCCGGTAAGTTTGAAGACAACCGCAGTTATGTCATAAAAGCACTTAAATCTGATGAAATGATTTCAAACACAAATAGTTATAAAAGGTTTGAGCGAGAAGTTGCTACTTTATCACAACTCAATCATCCCAATATGATAGATGTAGTCGATTACGGTATGACCGAACATGGCATCCCCTACTACGTCATGCCTTTTATAGGTGGTAAAGAACTAACTAGTGTTCTCCAAGAACTTTCTCTAAAAAGATTCATAAACTATATGATAAATGTTTCCAATGCACTCAATCATTTACACATGAACAAAATAATACACCGAGATATAAAACCTCAAAACATCATCGTAAATGATGAAAAGGCAGTTCTTATTGACTACGGAACAGTCTTAACTCCAGACTCCAACTTAACTCAAGACTGCTCTTTACTTGGTACTCCAAACTACATGGCGCCAGAATGTTTTTCAGATAGTCACGAGATAAGCTACAAAGCAGACTATTTTTCACTTGGAGCGATCATCTATCTCTATGCTTATGGCAAAACGCCATACAGTGGGAAGGATGTTTATGCGACTTTAAAGAATATACTTTCTATCAAAGAGGAAGACTTATTTAAAGGGTCTATTTTTGATCCACTCTTGAAAAAACTCGTTGTAAAATCTGCTAATTCACGCTTAAACAATATCGAGTCAATCAAAAAAGAACTTTTAGCAATTGAAGAGTAAAAACTATATAAAATCGTTTCATTACTTCTGAGTCTTAGTTTTCTACATATAGACAAACGGACTAGTCTTTAGACTTTCACCGTTTTGAGTATATTCGGTTAAACTAACCGGTCTATCACTAGGGTTTTTAGCTAAACAAGCATCCACTAGATCCGCCCATGGTTTAGATATATTTGGACATAGCTCATCAAGTCTCTTTGGAGCCGTCACACAATGGTGGTGCATTATCTCTGCTACATTTGAAGAATCAAAAGGAAACTCGCCACTCAAAAGCTTAAACATAAGTATTCCGAAAGCGTAAATATCGACTTTATTCGTCTCATCTCTACCAGCGATTATCTCTGGAGCAACATATAAAGGAGTTCCTAAAACACCTTGAATCGTTGTTTTTCTCTTCTCTTCTTGAATCGATAAACCAAAGTCTGAAAGCTTCACTTCCCACTTATCCGTAATCAACACATTTTCTAACTTTATATCTCCGTGAATGATGTGCTTAGAATGGATAAAGTCCAAGCAGTCAATCATCGCTAAAGTAACTTTCAAAAGCTGCTCATAGGTCAATTTTGGACCTCGCTCTTCTAACTCTCCAAGATCGTAACCGTTGACATACTCCATAACGTAGTAAGGAAAACCTTCATGAATGCCATGATCCATCAGCTGAATTACATTTGGATGATTAAGACCAACTATATTATCTATCTCATCTCTAAAACCGACAATACTATCAGCGTTCTGAACCAATTCATCATTTAAAATCTTAACTGCAAAAAAGTCTAAACTGTCTTCTCGGCGACACTTATAAACCATCGAAGACGCACCCTTACCTATCGCCCCTATAACTTTATATTTACCGATGTAACCACTCTTAATGCGTTGCATTGGCGGCAAAGTTTTGTAAAGAGTTTTTAAACTTTCATAGTTGGCTCTCAAGCGCGAATGAGCTTCCCACTTTTCGATTAACTTTTTAGCTTTAAGGGAAAACCTTCTATTGTTTAATGGAATCGACTCAAAAGCATCTGCACCACTTTCAATAGCCAGTTCTTCACACTCGTCTATATCTGTTGCTGAAACACCTATGATAGGAAGGTTTATGTCATGTTCTTTAATTTTCTTACACATTTCACCGGCGATACCACCAAAAGACATATCCAATACAACCAGGTCAATACTATACTCGTTTAAGATGATCATTCTGTCGTTTTCTTCAGCATCTATTCCTAACGCACGCCATGCTTGATCTGGAGTTAAAACCTCCTTAAATGGGCCCAACCCTTGAGCTGACAAACAACTTACTATTTGCTCTCTATGCTCATTGCCTTCTTCAGCAATCAAAATTCTGTTATTCTTCATTTATACCCCGAGACTTTTCCGCAAATAAGAAATCGCATTTTTTACGCCTAGATACAAATAGAAATTGTTCCAAATACAAAATTCATTGCCTCATCTCGGCTAAACCCTTGTAAAAAAACCTCATGAATATTAAATTTGAAAAATTATTTTATATGGATTCTAAAAATGCGCTTTTTATTCCTGCTATTCCTCTTATCTACAAGCTGTGCGACTAACAACAAAAATGTTGTAAACTTTGAGAGTTTTTTCACAAGCCAGAAACAAAGTAAAGCATTTTCCTTTCATGGATTTTCTGGACATCAATTCAAACTAGATCACTTTGACATAAAGGTTGTTCTTCCTAGAAAACTAGATAAAGAAAGACGCTGGATTTGGCGAGCACGCTTTTTTGGTCATGAACCTCAACTCGATTTAGCACTATTGAACAAAGGCTTTTGTGTTGTCTACACTGACGTAGCTGGACTATACGGCTCTCCCGAAGCTACCAGCCGTTGGGATAAAACTTATGAGCTCATGAAGAGTGTTGGTTTAAGTAAAAAGGTAGTACTTGAAGGAATGAGCCGAGGTGGACTTATCACTTATAACTGGGCTAAACAAAACTCTGAGAAAGTCGCCGCTATATATGCAGATGCTCCAGTTTGTCACATCCTTAGTTGGCCTGGAGGAAAAGGTAATGGTCCTGGATCTAAAAATAACTGGCAAGAATGTTTAAACGCTTACTCATTAACTGAAAGTGCTGCTCTTTCTGCTCAAGTAAGTCCAATCGATGGCCTAGAACCTTTAGCTAAGGCAAAAGTACCAATCATTCATGTTTGTGGAGCTGATGACAAAGTTGTACCTATGGCTGAAAATACCGACATACTAGCAAAGAGATACCGTGACCTTGGTGGTAAAATAAAAGTCATCTCTAAACCTGAAGTTGGTCACCATCCACACAGCTTAAAAGATCCAAAAGTTATCTTGGACTTCATCTTAGAAAAAGGTAAGTTTTAAGTTCGTCTCAATCGTTAAAAAATCCTGAGTTCCAATAAATCGCGTCACTTACACCTGGGTCGACTTCGGCCCTAGTAGATATTCGCTTAAAAGTCACGCTACCATCGACAAAAAGTACGTTGTAACCGTCCTTATGAAAATAGACTACAGCAAAGCGGCCATCAAACTTAAAAAACATGTCTGCCATAAAAGGTTCATCCGGCTCTGTCTCTCTTAAATCAAAAGGGGCTAAAAAGCCTTTTCGCCAAGAGTAATTCACATTAAAAAAATTTTGATTAAAACCCCAATTTGTCTTATTGTGCTCATATGAAAGGTTAAAGCCACTACTGTAAGCATTGCGGCTAGTTGCCTTTTAATCATCCAATTCATTACTAGGACAGAAGAACGCTTATATAAAGTCGCTATAGCCTAGTGCTGCGAATAAGCCAAATGTCGTAACCGTAAAAGACCGTAAACCAACACAAAAAGCACGCAGCTAGAATCCTCTCTATTGAATAGCCAAAAAATGGTTTTGAGTATGTCAGTGAAATAGAAAAAGATGACATAGAAGAACAAATCAAGAAGTCCGAAGAAATGATAGACTCTCTGATTAAACTTCTTAATCGAAAGACCTATGACAAAGCAGCCACATATTTAAAAAATCTCAAAAAACCATGTTTGGATATATAAGATGATAGCTAAAAGCTGGTATCATTAGTCCCAAAGTATCATCCCTCATTGAACGAGTGATTCCTGAAAATATGGGTAGAATTTAAAAAAATGCGTACAATTGGTCGAATAAGGGCTGTGCAAAAATGGCTCGGATATTGTTAAAGAAGTTTACTGATGAAAATCAGTGGAAACAATTCTGGAACAAAAAAATGAAAATACAGAATAAGGTAATGATGGGAATTGGAAAGATTGCTCCATCATCACAGAACTTGGAACATTAATAATAAATAATTAGCTTCCAATAATCTTGACTAATAACAAAACCTATATTATTTTCAATTCGAAATAATAAAACAAACAAGGCCTAAACATGAAACTAAAAGTCAGTATTTTTGCTTTTCTTGCATTATTTTTATGCATTAAGGGTTTAGCAGCTGATAGACCAAACGTTGTCTTCATCTTGACTGATGACCAACGTGGTGACGCTGTCGGTTATCACCAGAATCCACTCCTCGGTATAAATACTCCAAGTATTAATAAAATTGCCGCTGAAGGTGTTCGCTTCGACAACATGTATGTGACTACTTCACTCTGCTCTCCAAGTCGAGCTGCGTTTTTATCTGGAACTTATACACACACTCATAAAGTTTACGATAACTTTACTGACTACCCACATGCGCTTAAAAGCTTCCCTCTCCTCCTTCAGAAAGAAGGCTACAAAACTGCTTGGATTGGTAAATGGCACATGGGTGAAAATGACGATTCTAAACGCCCTGGCTTTGACTACTGGATTACTCATAAAGGTCAAGGAAAATACTGGGATACTACTTTCAATGTAAATGGCGAGCGCAAAGAAATCCCTGGTTACTATGCTCACAACGTAACAGATATGGCTGTTGATTACCTTAATAAGGTTGATAAGTCGAAGCCTTTTGCACTTGTCGTAGGCCACAAAGCTCCACATGGTCCTTTTATTCCAGAACCTAAATATAAAAAGATTTACGACAAACAACCTGTTCCCTACCCTGCAAGTTCTTGGAATCTAGAAGATAAACCTAAATGGATCGTCGACAGACTTCCTACATGGCACGGTATCTATGGTCCTCTCTATGGTTTCCGTAAAGACTTCCCGAACAATAAAGCTTCTGCAATTGTTGACTTTGAAGATTTCGTTCGTAGCTACACTGCTACAATCAATTCTGTAGATGACAGCGTCGGTCGTATCTATGACCATTTAGAAAAACTTGGCATCTTAGACAACACGATCTTCATCTATAGCTCAGATAATGGTTTCCTTCTTGGTGAACATGGTATGATTGATAAACGTACAATGCACGAAGCTAGTATAAGCGTTCCACTTTGTGTTCGTTTTCCTAAATCAATTAAAGCTGGCACGATCATAAAAGAACAAGTTCTTAGTATTGACTTAGCACCAACTATCATGGAGCTAACTGTTGGTAAAAAAATGCCAAGTGCTCAAGGACTTTCATGGGCTCCACTACTAGACGACTCTAAAGATGTTGAGTGGAGAAAAACATGGTTGTATGAGTATAACTATGAGAAACAATTCCCGTATACTCCAAACGTTCGTGGCATTCGTCATGGCAAGTGGAAGTATGTTGCTTATCCTCACGGAGATGGTGGTAAACTTCGCCACATGGAAGAGCTATATAACATGGAAAGAGACCCTAAAGAGAGCCAAAACCTAGCTCAAGATCCAAAGTACAAAGAAATCAAAACACAATTAGCTGCTCAACTAGCTAAAACACTTAAAGAAACTGGAGCTAATCCAGACAATATGCCTATCGATCAAGGCATCAAAAGTGAGCTTCCTGAAGAATCTATTAGATAATCTTCAGTTATAAAGTCTTACTAAGTGGGTAGCAGAAATGCTATCCACTTTTTTATCTAGATATTCTCCAGTTTTGAATCGCTAAAGAAACTGCCCCTAAAGCTGCACAACTTTTACCTAAAGTCGAAATCTTAACTTCCGGTGCAGTCATTGGCAAACCGTCATAATACTCCTCTAAACTAGCCTGAACTAAGTCTAACCATTGTTCACCCAGCTCAACAAAGTCACCAGCTAATACAAACCTTTCTGGCGCTAACATCAAACTAATTTGACCCAAAGTCCATCCGAGTACAGGAATTGACTGCTCAAAAACTTCGATTGCTAAAGAGTCTTCAGCCTTAAGTGCCGCTATAAAATCGACAATTGTAGATGTATTTGATAAGGACGATTTCTTATCTTCTGCCAACGCATGCTTCAAAGTTCTCATTATCCCACTTGAAGAAATAAGCTCACCTAATTCAGCGAATGACTCCTCTGAATTATTAAAAGATGCGGGACACTTCCAGTACTCGATCTCACCGCAAAGGTTATTTTCTCCGGCGACAATTGACTTATTAATGACAACACCGCAACCAACACCGCTACGGATCGTCACACTGACAAAATTTGATAAAGACTTATCTTCTCCAAACTTCATTTCGCCAATAGCCATTAAGTTCGCCGTATTTTCAAAGTAAACAGGCAAACCAAACTCTTGCTTCAAGTGTTCACCAAACTTAACATTCTGTAACTTTGGCAGCCACTTGTACTTAATGAGAACGCCTTTTTCAACATCCAATGAACCAGGCACACTTAAACCAATACCCAAGACTTCGCGTTCGTCACTATAAACAGCTTTTATAGCCTTGGAGAGTTTACCTAGAACCTCTTCTTGTGAATCATCTGGACTAAGCTTAACCGTAAACTCTTTCAAAAGATTGTTTGAGAAATCTACCGACATCGCAAGGATATGTTCTGCGTAGAAGTCAACGCCAATAAATTCCCCTCTTTCAGGGTTCAAAGTAAGAAAAACCTCAGGCCGTCCACTCCTTACCGCCTTCTGCTTTTTTGCCTCAAGTAAAAAACCTTCCTCGAGTAACCTTTCAACGTAGATACCAACAGTAGATGGAGCCAACTTAAGTTTTTTAGACAAAGATAAACGAGAAATCCCTTCAGATTCTCTTACAATAGAAATCAATTCAGACTCTACTCCCTCAATCAATCCCTTCTTCCGCTTTATTTCTTTAGGCACTATCCATCCACGTTTTATAATTGAATAAGATAAACTTTAACCAGATATAAATATTAGAATAGCGCAAACAATAATTTTTCGAACAATCTTTTCCATTTTAGACTTTTTCAATAAAGCTCATTGTAACCCTTTTAATTGGTGACAAATTAGCGCTAGCTAAAGAGGTTTCACTAAATGACATTACCACTGAAAGAATACTATCACGTAGAAATACTTGGTGGTCGTGATAAGAAATTTAGTTGGCGCAAGGTTATCCGTAAAGCAAGAAGAAGTCGTCGCTGTAACTTTATGTTTTGGTATCGTATGGCTTATGTGTTGTACAGAAAAAACAACTCTTTATGCAAGTCCATTTCCAACTCAATCAATATAAAGCTATCTAGAAGATACAGCGTCGAAATCATGCTAGGGGCTGAAATCGACGAAGGCTTAAGGATCCCACACAATATAGGAATTGTAATCACTAAAAATGCAGTTATAGGAAAAAACTTTTCTATCAATCAGAATACATCTATTGCTAATGACTTAAAAAACAAAAGACCAATTGTTATAGGACATAATGTCGAGGTTGGTGCACACTCATGTATATTGGGGAGTAATCTGACAATCGGTGACAATGTTAAAATTGGCGCTATGAGCTTTGTTAATAAAAACATACCTGCAAACCATACTTTTATTTCTAAAAAAACATCACAAAGCTGGCCATCCGAAAGTCAACAATCAAAAACCTAAACTTATTATCGATAATTAAATTTTATTGGAAAATGAAAAATATGTTTTCAGAAAATAGTGAAACCACTGTGGTCTTAACAAGCTGTGGAAGGTTTAATTTACTTACTCCTACAATAAACTCTTTTCTTAAATACAATACAGAGCCTATTAGAAACTTTATCATCATTGAGGACTCAGGAGATGAAACCGTACATAGCTCTGTACCTGAAAACTTTAAAGAGCATTTTACAATAATTTTAAATAAGCCAAACCTCGGGCAAATCAAATCTATTGACAAAGCATATTCTTTAGTCAAAACAAAGTATGTATTTCATTGCGAAGATGATTGGGAGTTTTATAGAAGTGGTTTCATAGAAGAATCTATTAAAATTTTAGAATCCAACAGCCAAATTCTTCAAGTTTGGCTAAGAGACTACTATCATGATATAAAAGTTCATAGTCCTTACCACTACTTAGGTGACAAACAAACTATCGATCAAATCAATTTTCATAAAGTTGAAACTAAAAAAGAAGATTGGCAAGGCTTCTCTTTCAACCCTGGAATAAAGAGATATTCTGACTACTTAAAGATGGGACTTTATGATTCTTTCGGTGGAGAAAAAGTTTTATCAAAAGCTTATCATGAAGCCGGTTATTTTGCTGTCATTTTAGAGAACTCTGCTGTAGCTCATATAGGGTTTGACAACCATGTGGAAGATGTAAGAGAGAAACTCAAAAAGAGAAAAAAGAAAAAGAAAAGGTTGATACTTACGATCCTTCTATGCTTAATAAGTATCTTCATTGGCTACATCATAGGAAGACTTTAACTCCAATCAGCTTTAACTCTACCAAAAAAACCTTTTGTTAACACGGGAGTTCTTAGGGGCTCCTCAATAACAGAGGCAGCTTTTTGGGCTATTTTATCCCATGTATAGTTTTGGGCCAATAAGGTCCCTGCTTTGGCTATTTTTGCAGAAAGCACCTTATCCGATCTAAGTATATTTAGTTTTTCTAGTAACTCTACTTTCGAGTTGTACAGAACAACATTTTTCAAATCCTCAAAACCGATAGCACTATTCTCCTTACTACCATGTGAATATGTAAATAAAATGCATCCACAAGCCATTGCCTCAAAATTTTTAATCATATACTCACCGAAGCCGATATCTGCACTAATAAAAAACTTAATTTTATTCATCGTTTCTAAGTAGTCATTGCCAGGTGTGGTCTGCATTATCTCTAGCCCTATTTCGCCTCCTACCAATCCCTCTAAAAACTTTCTTCTAGCTTTATAAGTTGAATTTTTTAAACCACCTATGAACCCACACTCAACAGTGCGTTCTTTACCTAAATCAATTAATAAGTCCGAATCATATCCTTTAGGAACAAAGTTTGCATCAAAACCTTCTGCCTGAAGCTTTTGACAAACAGTGTATCCGGAAACCAAAATTTTAGCCCAAACTAACTGACTGTAGTATTTAGTAAATTTACCTTTATACTTACAGCCTTTCATGTAATTTTGATACGAATCGTGCTCTAAAATTATAAGATTTGGAATAGTTTGAATAAAATCAACTTGAGCTAATTCTTTTTTAAACCGTAGAAAAATAATAATGCGATCATACTTACTAGTCTCTATATTTTGCTCAAAATACAACTCTAAGTTAGCCTGCTCTTTAGAGTTCAAACGTCGAATCACCAAATTTCCCAAGCTTACTTTTAAAGAATTGTAATAATGTTCTAAAATTATTTTTTGTTCATCTTGAACAAGAAATAAACACTTTAAGGATTTTGACAAAACATCAACCTCTGTATTTCAGCTATATAATCTAAAGAATAGTACACCATGAAGTTGATTAAAAAACAAATGTCTGGATATTACAAAGCATATTAATCTTACTCATACAAGATAAAAGATGTCACGACTTAAAGTACTACAAGTTTCACATAGCTATGCCGCCCCTTTTGGAGATGTTGCGAACTTTTACGCCACTGCATTTTCTAAAGATAAATACGAAGTAACTTCTCTCTTTTTAAAGGGTAAACCAACAGACAATCCCAATATTGACTTTTTAGGAGACAATATTCTCTTTTGGAATCTAAAAACTAAAGAGATGCGCGGTCTTAAGCTATCTTTGATCAGTCGCCTAGCAAAACTCATAAATACTGAAAAGTACGACATCATAATAGCTCAGCGCTACAAAGCAATTTACCTTGTAGGTATGGCAGGTTATAGAACGCCTCCATTTAAATTTTTCGGCGTTATTCATGCCTATAATGTTTTTAAGAACTTTAGCAGAAAATTATTCATCAAACTCTTAGCTAAGAAAATTTCTTTAATTGGAGTTTCTAAAGCTATCAAAACAGATATTTCATCACAACTTTCATCGATAAATTTCCATAAAGTCCACGCCATCCACAACTGTATTCCTATAAAACAACTACAAGATAAGATGCTACCCCGTAATGAAGCCAGAGCTCATTTAGATATCCCGATTGACGCGTATGTCTTTGGTACTGCAGGAAGACTCCATCCTGAAAAAGATCATGAGACTTTAATTCTAGCCTTCAATAAATTTTCAGAAAAAAAATCAAATGTTTGTCTCTATATAATGGGTGATGGGCGGCTAAAAAATAAGCTACAAATACTTATTGATACGTTAAACTTAACTAGCAAAGTTTTTCTCTTAGGTAAAGTGCCTGAAGGTCCAAAATACTTTAAGGCATTTGATTCATTTGTCCTTCCTTCTGCAATCGAACCATTTGGCATGGTACTCATCGAAGCTATGGCTGCAAATATCCCCGTTATTTCATCAAGATCTGGAGGAGCTATAGAAATCCTTAAAGATCAAAAACTTATATTTGATATTGGTGATATAGATGGATGTAATAATTCGCTCAACCTACTTCTTTCTTCTTCAAAGGAAGATATTCAAAAAATAATTTTTAATCAAGCAAAAGATTTGAAAGAGAACTTTTCTCAAAGAACTTTTAATTCGAAACTTATGGACATTATCAAATAGGTAATATTTATTAAAATGAATTAAACATCCCAGCGTTGTATTTATTAGACAAAATTCAAAACTGCTACACTTTAGTTATCATATAATGACAATACATCCAAAAGGCAATAATGTTACTAAGCGTAATAATCCCCTGCTACAACTACGATCACAACTTGGAAAATTTGTGTCAAAATTTGGTTGTAGAATTCTCTGAATTTGCCGAAATTATTCTTGTTAATGATGGTTCAACTGATAGCACAAAAGAAATATGCGAGAAACTCAAATCTGACTTTACATGTATCCAAGTATTTCATCAAAAAAATAAAGGGCCCGCAGCAGCTAGACAACTAGGCACAAATAATGCCTCGGGCAACTGGATCTACTACATAGATGCTGATGACCAGATAATTCGTGGCGTAGGAAAAAAAATTTATAAATCTCTTAGCAATAAGCCTAAAGAAGCTCTCCTAATAGCCGGTTTCATATCTGTTCTGTCCAACGGCAAAGAAAAAGTCAAACTTCCAAAAAAAAACTTCCAAAGTCGTTCAGCTTGGGTTAGAGCCTTTCTTAATAAGAAAATTTCAATTGTTAACGGTGGCGTCTTACTTAAAAAAGCTGTTTTTAATAAAATCAAATGGGACCATCGATTCACGATAGTTGAAGACAAAATATTTTATGCTCATTGTTTAGCAAACTTCGATGTCAAAACTCTAAACTTTCCTTTATGTAAAGTTGTCCATCACAGCGAGAGCCTAAGGCAAAGTGCCGATAAAGCTGTAGAGGAAATCCCTAAATTTGTTAATGCTTTATTTGAAGAAGGAAAGCTTCCTAAGGATATTTATAAACTTAAAAATGCATTTCATGCCAAACGTCATCTTTCTGCATCAAGAGTATTTTTTATAGGCCAGAATAAGAAACGTGGTCGCCAAGAGTTCTATAAAGCTTTAAAAGTCTCTCCTATTTCAGTGTTAAATAAAAGCTACCTTAAAAAATTCTTGATTTCTTTTGTCAAAAAATAAAGTGCTATTTACCAACTATTTCATAAAAGTACAAAACTTTGTTTTTAGACGTTAAAATCTTTTTTAAGAGACGTAGTTTTTGATCCATAAAGATAACTCTTTTTTGTCCAGCCATTAAATACCTAGAAGATCCTTTAATAGAGGTACTTTTTTGAGCTTCTATATACGGATCTCTAAAAATCCCAGAATAATAATTTGCCCTTGCTGCCTCTAAATAATAATCTTCATCTCCATAAATGTACTTATTGCTATTGTTATCTTCTCTAACTATTCTGGCGATTTCATGAAGTTCATTTCTATGTCTATCTGGTTTAGAAGAACGAATAGCTCCCCAGCAAATCAACAAACAAATTATTAGTACTTTAAGGTATCTTCTTCTATTGCCAATTTCTGTGCAAAGCAAGCCAAGTCCTACTGCAGCTGGGACAATCCAAAACGTTATCTGTATAAGAAAGTATCGCGTACTGTTTTCTCTATTCATAAAAGTATAAATTATGCGTACTGTTAGATCAAAAAAAACTATTAAAAGAATCAGAATAAATTCTTTATTTTTAAATGAAAAGTTTAACCTTCTCCTATTTTTGCATAAATAAAGCAGCAAAAAAACTATTACTAGAGATAAACCTTTTATAAAAAACTTTTCTAAAAACTCTCCAAAGTTTTCCAAAGATACAAACGATACTATCATACTCATTTCCATATCTGGTTCAAATAAGGCTCAATTTTACTAAAACTTAAAGGGTCCCATCTTAATGCCATGCCATCTAAATCAAACCATACAATAACCAATATTATGATCATAGAAGATAATGAAATAAGTACGGTTAAAACAGTATGTAGATCTATTTCAATCTTTTCTTTCTTTGCGCGAAGTACATCAACAAAAACAAACATCAATAGAGCTGCAATTACACTCAGCCCGTATTCTATCCTCGCCATATGGGTAATAGCAAACAAAACACCTCCTAAAGCAGCCCAAAAAAACGAATTTTTCTTTATTGCATAACATATGAAGGCTACTCCAAAAACTAAACTAGGATAAGCTATACTGTCTCTTAGAATTGCATGAGAATATTCAATGACTTTAGGATGAATAGCTAATAAAAATGTCGCAAATATAGATGACCTTTCAGAAACAAAGCTTCTTGTTGTAAGATAAAAAGGTACAAGCATAAAAATAGAGAGTGAAATTGCTAAACATCTAAAGCCCAATTCTACAGGCAAACCGCTTAAGTAGATCCATTTCATTAAGTAGTACATTGAAGGCGGATAGAGATGATATAAATCTACTCCTGTATCAATATTGCCATTGACTATATGATGGTTGATGGATAGGTATAGTATAGAATCCTTTTTGATGTAAGGATGAGTCAAAAAAGAACTTATTCTTAATATAGTAGCCAATAGCAATATCAAACATAATTTTGACCTAAATTTCTGGCATGCTAAGTTATATACTTTCTTTAATGTACGGTTCAAATTATTTTCCTGTAACACTCCAAATACTTTAGTTGCGCTTTAGAATTCTAACAAAAAGGTTTAGTATTAATCGTAACCGCCAACTAAAAATCTCACTAACACTACTACGTTCACCAGTTAAATTATCTTTATGCTTTCTATATGCTAGTAACGCTTCGGGAATAAATGCTATTTGCTTTGAAGTTAAACAAATACCTATCCACCAATCATGCATAGGTATTTCTTCTGGGAAGGGTAAAATTTTTGCCCTTCCAAGACAATTAGTTCTGATCGCCATGCAGCATCCATGAAAACTATTCTTATAGATATTAGATAAGAACGAAGTCTTAAACGATCTTGCAGCAAAAAAACTATTGCCAATTTCATTATTGTTTTCGTCGATTAAAAGTGCATCATGAACAACTAACGATAAATTATCATTTCCCTTAAATCGATTTAAAACTCTCTCAACCTTGTCAGGCATCCAGATATCATCTTGATCACATAAAAATATTACGTCTCCAGTCGCATTCGCTAAAGCTTTTTCAAATGACTTAACCACACCAATATTTTGCTTATTTTCAATCAAAACTTTACCATTTACGGGTAATTGCCGCAAATAATTCAACGTTCCATCGATTGAACAATCATCTATAATAACCCATTCATCTACTGGAGTGGATTGGTCAATAATTGACTTAACCTGCATATCTAACCACTTCATTCCATTATATGTGGCTATGCACACAGTAGTTTTCATAAGATTGTCCTAAGTTTATCTAAAGATAAATACATAACAGCTTGATTGCATCTGTCCAGAGGAGTATGTGTATCGGACAGAGGATTTCATGAAGACCGACATAGAAATAGAACACTTACATAAAGAAAAATCAGCACAGAGTTCTTCGATTCTCAAGAGTAAGAATGGAGCCCGCTGGATCAACTACGATATCATTGCTGGCGCAACTGCCCTCAGCCTTGGTTTTTTATTGAGCCCATATGAAACTGTTCAAAATATTAAACCAGGTTTCTATGCGATGATCCTCTTATATGGCATAGTGTTAGCTACAGTGTGTAGACTCTGTGAACTTCCTAGACCTGGATATGATTTTCACATTTCTCGTTATGACATACTTTCGTCAGGAATATTGGCCGTACTATTTGCTCTACTTACTTTTTTCTTCTTAGCTCTACTCATGGCTTATCCCCTTAAAGGTCGTTACATAATTATTAATTCAGGTTTCATATCTTATATTTTGGTTTGCTTGCCTAGAATTATACTTACAGAAGTTTCAAATCGTACTCCCATGAAGCTTGGACTTTGGGGTACAAATCAGTTAACTGAACTTTTTCTAAAAAGATTTGGTGAATCAGATTATTTCAAGGTCGAAGGTCTTTTGGATTCATCCCCATCTGAAGACACCAGATTAAAGTACAAGCTAAATGAAATTGATAGTGAAAATACAAAAAGCATTGATTGTGTTATTATTTGCTCAAATACATCACCAACCGTAGAACAAACACACTTCCTAATGACTCTACCAATGTATGGTGTAGAAGTACTCAACAAAGGGGCTTTTATTGAAAAGTACTTCCGAGTAATCAGCCTAGATTACCTCAATGTTCATTGGATGGCATCATTTCCCACACTAACAAATGACAGTACATCGCTCTTCATGAAAAGAACAGTTGACATCATTTGTTCAATCTGTTTGATAAGCTTAACATTACCCTTCTTACCATTAGTTGCTCTTGCAATTAAACTTGATAGTAATGGTGATGTATTTTATAGTCAACTACGTGTTGGTCGATACAATAAAAACTTTAAAATATATAAGTTTAGAACAATGGTAAAAGATGCTGAAAAAAATGGTGTGCAATGGGCAACTACAAATGACCTGCGTATTACAAGGCTTGGTCAATTTCTCAGGCGCAGCCGTATTGACGAGCTACCACAGTTGTGGAACGTATTGAAAGGTGAAATGAGTATGGTTGGACCAAGACCTGAGAGACCAGAATTTGAGCAAGAGCTAATCCCACAACTTCCACTCTACGAAAGAAGACACCTCATTCCTCCCGGTATCACCGGATGGGCTCAAATACGCTACAGGTACGCAGCTTCATTTGACGATACTAGAAAAAAGCTTGAGCACGACCTCTACTACATTAAGCATATGTCATTTGTATTTGACTTAAAAATAATTATGAAAACTATCATTATGGTTATGAAGGGAAGCCGCTAATTCATGTTAGAATTAACTGCTGGCATAGTTACCTACAATTCGAACTTTGAACTACTTGAAAAGACCATTAACACATTTGAAGGCTGTTCAATAAGAAAAGAACTATTTATTCATGACAATTCATCTCAAGAACACTACTTTAACCAGCTTCAAAAGCTTCGTTTAAAGAACCTTATAAGTGGCCCCAATCAAGGCTTCGGCTTTGGGCATAATAGAGTCTTAGAGCAACTACCCCCAAGCACCTATCATTTGATTCTTAATCCGGATGTAGAAATTCCTCCTGGAGCTCTAGAGCGAATGATTGCCCACATGAACGAACACCAAGATATCGTTCTTATGGTCCCCAAGATTCTAAACCCCGATGGCTCTATACAAATGCTCAATAAACGCCCTCCTAGTTTCTTTAATTTATTTGCAAGAAGGTTCTTACCTAAAATACTTCAAAGGTGGTCACTTATCAAAAAGAAAATGGATTCCTACATCATGCTGGACAAAGGTTATACATCCAGCTATGAAGTCCCTTACTTAAGTGGATCTTTTATGTTATTTAGGAGAACTGCATTAGAGAAAATAGAAGGGTTTGACGAGCGATTTTTCATGTACCTTGAAGATGCCGACATAACCCGACGAGCAGCCAAAGTTGGCAAGTGCCTTTACTTTTCTGAAGCCTCAATCATTCATCACTGGAGTCGAGCTTCTCATAAAAGTTTAAAACTGACTTTGGTCTCAATCAAATCATCATTTAAGTATTTTAATAAATGGGGCTGGACTTTGTTTTAAAATCAAACTAAATTTTAAAAAAGTCTATACTCTCCGGCTACATTAAAATCATTTATTTTAGTGTATCTAGATCACACTTTTGTTAAATTATACATTTAAGATTTAGGGCAGCATTTATGATCAATAAGAAACTAATAATATTGATGACTATTTTATTAGCAATTTCACTAATTACGCTAAAAAAAAGTGATAAAATTATATCATTAAAGCATACCATCAATGCTACCACTGAATCATCTTCACATGCACTAGAGACAGCTTATAGCTATAAAAAAAAATTCAATTCGAGTGTTGATTCTTCTTTCACGAAACAAAGTACTAAACTAAATCAACTAAAGAAAACATTTCTTGATCAGGAACTTGATTTAAGTCAATTCAAACTTGGGAAAACTAGTGTAAACCATTATAGAGTAAAAAAAGGCATCATTAGCTTTATTGCTTCCTCAGCCAAAGGCAAAGCATACTTTTCGATCAAAAATAACAACTTATCTGGTAATATTATTTACCACGATGGACACAGAGTCAAAATCAATTATGATTCAGAACAAGATATGTTTTATAGCACCGAACTTCCTCCCGAAAAATTATGTGCATGCTCACTAGGTCAACTTAAAGCTCCTCTGAAAGCGGCAAGCCAAGAAAACTTAATGACTGATACCGGGACGTCCCCTCTACCTCAAATTGCTGCTGATTCTGGAGATACAACAGTAACCATGCTTATGCTATACAATGAAGATGCCAAAGAAACCGCTGAGAGAAACGGAGACACTATAGACCTACTTATCGCTCAAGCTGAGACAGAAGCAATTGATGCGTTTAGTAATAGTCTAACCGGTGTAAAAATTGAAATCATTGCACATGCCGAAGTTAATTTTGACAAAAATAAAAGTGACAGTGAGATACTGGATGACCTTCAAGGAAGAAATGATGGTCAGATGGATGAAGTACATACCATTCGAGAAATAGTTGGTGCTGACTTAGTTTGTCTTATGTACGATACTACTGAAGTAGGAGGCATAGCTTTTATCTACGGTGGCAATGCCTCCACAAGTAGAAAATTTGCGTTTTCTATAGTTGATACGCTTAGTATCGGATACTTGACTTTCCCTCATGAAATAGGTCACAACTTTGGCTGTGGTCATGCAAAAAACCAAACTATAAACCCAGGACCAGGTCTTTACGAATACTCAGCAGGCTTCTATCCTGGACCTTACAGAACTGTTATGGCCTACCAAAAATCTGGACAAACAAGAATTCCATATTTCTCTACTCCTGACACCAAATACAATGGTTGGACTCTAGGGGATGCAGATAATGATAATGTTCGAACCATAGAATTAGCAAAAAGTGGTATATCAGCTTACCAATTCAACATAAGCTATAGTGGTGTTGATTTAAAAGCTTCATGGTCAGGTGAATCCGACGTCATTGTAAGTTGGAGTAACTCTACAGCTACAGGCGCAACAGGAACATCAGGAGGAGTATATTATCGTCTTTATGAAGTAGACTCACCAGGTGAATACCTAAGGTATGAAGGAACTGACTCAAATATTGTTCTTAAAGATGTCTATAATACAGACAGGCAATATAAACTTTACTTTGTTGTTGACGGCACACAGTTTGAGCCAATGGGAGGAGGGAACATTGCAAACCTTTCTGAACTTAACCTCAATAATACAGAACTAATAATCAACCATAATCAAAAAACGGGCATAGTCGAAAGAAGGTTTATTGATCAATCTGGAAATACTGTACTCTCAGGAAATGTTTTCTCTGCGCCTATCCCGATAACTTGGAAACTTAAAGGGCAAAAAGACATTAACCAAGATGGCGTTAAAGACTTAATCTGGCACAATCAATCAGACGGAAATGTAGGTTACTGGCTTATTTCCGACAAAGGTTTACTAACTGACTTTGGTCAAGTATACAGTGGTCCTATCCCCCCATCACATTATCAAGTTGCATCACTAGGAAAAGTAGATTCTGACAACATTCCTGACATCATTTGGCATGGACCATTGGGATTCATAACTACATGGACTTTAAATAGTAATGGAACACTAAAAAATGGAAGCTTTATATCTACAGACTCAGATAATAAGAACTGGGAAATAAACGTCAGTGGAGACATAAATAAAGATAGTGTAACTGACATTATCATGCATAATAAGATAACTGGCCAAATCAAATGCTGGTTGATGAATAGCGATAGTTCAATAAAAGAAGAAGTAATTATCTACTCGGGAAATATCCCTTACTCCCAATATAGAATTGCTGCTCTTATAGATATGAATAAGGATGGGCATCTCGACTTGATATGGCATGGTCCCCTCGGCTATGTAAGCGTTTGGTACCTAAACAGTGATGCGTCCTTACAATCTGGCGCGTTCATTTCACAAAACACTTCATTTCAAGCAAAGACTCTTCATAGTATCCTTGACGTAAATAATGATGACATTTTAGACTTTATCTGGTATGATAATAACACTCACGCTATGAGCTGCTGGATTCTAAACAATGACCTTTCGATACAAGCCGTTAAAGAATTTGAATAATAAAAGCATATCTAGGGGACTTGTCTAAAGAGGGGATTTGCTTTTGATTAGTCAGCCTTATATTTATTAATAAGCTAAACCTTAGGTTATTATACTGAGAATTTAATAGATTCTATAAGTCTAGGAATTTACAACTTAAACTGTGATAAAAAATTTAACCCAAACTTAAATAGTAAACTGCTTCAAAAAACAAAGAGTAATTTTGTATTTGCTAGATGGGCGTACCGAACATCCAACTTCAACAAGAATTTACTTTTTATCTTTGGTCTGCCCATTCTTCTTAAACTCTTCTTTCTCTTTACTCTTAAGTCTGTCAAACTTTAATATTGAGTAATCTTCTTGAAAAATATTACTAAGTTCATTAAATTCAGTCGCCGATTCAATAATCCTAGGAGTTAATAATACAATTAACTCTGTCTTAGTTTTTGTTTCACTATGAGATTCAAATAAAGTCCCAAGGTATGGAATATCTCCAATCCAAGGTACACTATTTCTTTTCTTTGAATTATTCTCTTGAATTAAACCACCAAGTATAATCGTTTGGTTATCTCTCGCTAGAACACTTGTTGTTATGCTTCTATTTAGAATTGTAGGTGAGTCAAGAGAAGATATAGTATTTTCACCTGCTTCTGAAACTGTCTGTTCAATCTTTAAATTAGCAATCCCCTGCCCTGTAATAGTAGCTGTCACATCAAGTGTAACACCTGTAGATCTATATGTAACTGATTGTACAGTTTGAGTACTATCTGGATCTAGGCCACCAGCCTCTGATTGCAATATTGGTATTTCTGTACCAACATTTATATTTGCCGTTTCACCTGCACTCATTACAACCCTTGGATTAGAAAGGATGTTTACTAGGTTTTTACTTTCAAGTAAACTTACTGTGGCAATAAAGTCACCACCATCACCCACAACGTTATAATTCAATGAACCTGAGGATAACCCTAAACTCCCCAAGGTACCTATGCTATAGCCACCTTTCTTCAAAAACCACTCAACGCCCTGAGCAAATTGATCGACAAGAGTCACTTCGGCTATTGTTGCCTCAATCATAATTTGAGGAGGAAGCCTATCCATTTGCTTTAACATAGGCAAAAGCTTTTTATACTCAACAGGAGTTGTATAAAAAACAATGGTATTCTGCTTCAAGTCTGCAACCATTGATAAATTTTCGGTTCGAACGCTTCCTCCCGTATTTCCTGAGGTTCCCTGTTGGGAACTAGGACGATTTGGTTGTACCGTTCCAGGAGTTGCTGCAGCTTGCTGAGCAGGAAGCGCCAACTGGGCTTGACCTGAAGATTGAAACCCACTCTGAACTTGAGCATCTCCTTGTAAACTCAATAGCTGCTCTAAACTCTGACTTAAACTTTCAACATCTCTAAATTTAGGTCTATACAAGAAATACTGCTTTTCTTCTCCTTCTACAGGTACATCCAAGTACTTAGCCCAGTATAAAACCCTTTTAATGAGAGCTTCTTCACTGGAATGGATAACGAGGGCATTTAGATATGCCAACTTTGAAAACTTTATTGGAGAGTCCCCAACTTTTATTCCTTCTGTCTCAAGGATCTTAGTCACTTCAGCTTCAAAGTCTTCCATTGGGATATAAGTCAAACGAAGTAAACGTATGTGACGAGCATAAGCTGATGGTTTGTCGAAGAATTCAATCATCTTCATAACTTTCTCTACATCACTTTTATAACCTTTTACCAACAAAGTATTTCCATTACTTGACAATGGGGTTATACCCGCCAAGTCCCGAACCATCGTAGATACCATTGCATTATTCGCATATGTCAAAGGAACTATTTGAACTATTGAACCACTTGTTTCAGGTACATCACTTAAAGACTTACCATAAGCAACCGTTACAACTTTATTAACTTTTCTATTCGAATATTCTAGGTAATATGTTTTTTCCCTAGCATAAACAATAAAACTATTCTTATTAAGAGTATCTAATGCTATTTCGTAGAGTTGTCTAGCATTTACAGGATCTTTAAAGCTTAGGGTTACTGCGGGGAACTTTCTTGATGGGTCCCCAAGTGCAGGATCCATAACATAATTAACTTTAAGCATTTCACCAAAAACTTCATGGATAAAGTCTTTTAAAGGCATTTCTTCAAATGATATTTTATACTCCCCTTCTTCTCCAAATGGATTTTCAGGAGACAACATTAAAGTTGACGGTTCATACCCCTCTAAAACACTAACCTTATTATTTTCTTCCGCTTTCGGACCTAACTGTTCATCCCCTTCTTTGGTAGCTGCCTTTTCTGGCTTTGTCTCAATTGGCTCTCCAAGGTTACGAGCATTTTTAACTCTAACTGGAGAATCATCTACTCTAAAATTCATATTCTTATTTATAGACTCAAAAGTGCTACACGAAACACACATCCAAATCGCTAATAAAATTATTTTGAAATTCTTCATTTATTAACCTTAAAAAGTTCTAATTCATACGTTTCATTTGTGACTGTATTTTCAATCTTAACTTTATTCATAAAAATCGCCAAAACCTTATGCCCATCATGCTCATCTCCGACTTTAAGCCTTTTACTGCGAGCGCCAACAACAGCAAAACTTGCCCAGTTTCCACGTGGAGAAAAAATAGTTCCCAGTAACTGCAGTTTATCAAGCTCAGGCTTTACTTCTTTTGCCTTCTTCTCTTCTTCAAGCTTTTGTTTCTTTTCATCTGCAGTTAGTCCATAGTAACCGTAGGCCTCAAAAGACCATTGTCGACCATCTTTAAAAAACTCTTGCCCTTTAATCACACTTTGGTAAGCTTGACGCTTAGTACTCTTTTTTTGAAAATATTGATAGTCTTGCCAAGCCCAAGCACCAAAAATAGCTAAGGAAAGTAAAAGGAGCTTATAAATCATTTACTCACCTGCTCATTTAAAAAGTTAAAGTGTATTTGACAGTTTAAGTTGGCCTCTCCAGCCTTTCTGTAAACTTGCATAATTCTCAACTCTTTCAAAAAAATATACATATTACTACTTTCCAGGCTATGAATAGCCCTTTGTATATCCGTCAACTTCCCAGTCGCGACTAGCTCCATAATCAAACTGCTTGTTAGTTCATCTTCATCAGCTTCTCGCCATCTTAAAGAAGTCACTTTAACTTTATTATCTTTTAAAAATTTCTGCACCAATTGTTGCTCAACATTTTGCTGCTTAGACGTTGATTGCTTAAGAGGCTTAAAGCTTTTCTTAAAGTCACTAAAAACTAAATCCAAATTTGCTAATTCTTGTTTAAGGACTGGCATTTCACCTTCAAGGTTTATTGAACTAGAAAGTTTTTTTTCTAAAAGTTGTATCTTTTGAAATGTTTCATTATGCCCTTCTCGCAATGGCACAACAACTAACTTTAATATTCCCAAAACTAAGCTTACCACTAGCAGCGTGATCGTGCGCGAATTCATTTCACCACTCCTGCCTTAAAAAGAATATTTACCTCGAATGTAAATCGACCATTGCTTAAAGTCTTCAAGTCTCTACTCAAAACTGCTGAGCTGACTTCAACTTGGTTGTTCAGCCAGGTAAGTACTTCAGATGAATTATCTGCTTCCAGCAACACAAAAACGTTACGGTCTGAGGTTTTCACTGTGCTTATCGTCGCAGAAGAAAAGTTTTTAGCTAGTTTATTAACAAGTATCAAACTTCTTGTAGCTGGTACTGACTCCTTCAAGAGTTCATTGAATTTAACAATAGACTTCTCTTTCAAGAGTATTGAGTCTTGAAGATTGATTTGCTCTTTAATAATTTTTGAACGCTTACTTAACTCTTGATTGAGATATTCTAAGCGGGAATTTAAATTTGTTTCCAAAAAAACAAGGTAAACAATAAAAGCTGTCGACATAACCAATGCGGACACACAAAGCTGTTTGAAAAAAGCCCGCTTATTCACGGCATTTCTCAAAGAAAAGCTAACAAACAAACCAAAAAGTGCATTTATGGATAATTTTGAGATCCCCTGACTTAAACTCAATTGCCACTTATCTGAAATCGGCGGGAGCTCCTTAAGATCTTCAGGTAAACCAAAACGGTGCAAAAACATCTCTGTATTATTGGGCTTTGCACTAGTTAAACTTGAATAAAAGCGGCCTCTGCAACGAGCTGCCATATAGTGCTCATCTTTCCGCTTCACTTCAACAATACCATCTTCCTTAAAGGCTTTGTATAAAAGTAAAGTTTCAGGGATGATAATAGCATCTCTCTTCACGAAACTATTCATAATCTTGGCTGGAAATAAAAACACAAGAAGATTTAACTTATTTTTTTCGCGAGAAAAAATCTGGTATACAAAATCTGCAGGTTCTTGAAAGGGATTTATTTGACTTAAACGGCCATTTATAACTTTATTTATTTCAACATTGCTCATCTTAGGAAGCTGCATTTCATGCTCTATATAAACGCGACGACTAAGAATAATTGGAGTGCGCAGAGAAGAACTTATCTTCCTATTCTTTGATGCTAGCGGTACAAGTTTTTCATCAAACCAAGCCGCCCTGTCTAGCTTCGATAATAACACTATTGAAGAACCTTAACTTTATATGGAACACTTGTTGCAGTTGTATCAAGTACAAGGCGCCTACTGTAAACCGCATTTCCACTTCTACCAGTAATTACTATATCAAATATAAAGGTTGACCCATAATACTTATAGCGCTCTGGCCAGGCTGAAATACAGTCTAAATATTTTTGGTAATCAAGGTTAAACTCTTCTCGAGCTTCATGAAGTTTCACAGCTTGTTTTTCACCAATTAACGGAATCAATAAAGGCAAAGGCATATTTACTAAACTAAACTTATGAACTGATGAGTTTATAACCATTTTATCAAGAAAACCATCCAGTTCTGGCCTCATACCTTGCAGCTGAGTAAATTCATCTTTACTTTGAAAATAAAAGTTACGAACTTGCCCTCCATCTAAACGCCTTTCTGTATCACGAGCTAAAGCAGTTCGATCAGCGTCCTGCCAATCAGCAATTGCCATAGATATATCACTCGCTTCTGCACGGCTAAAACGACGACTTAAAACTTCATTGACCAATAAATAATCAGGAAAATAAGCACTAATCATTGATGAACTGTCTCTTATCGACACCTCACAATTAGCATACGTAAGCATTTCTCCGTACAGAGGTACTGCTTTGTCAGCGCCACGCACATTCTCTACATGCGAAATACGTTTCTTGCCTGTTACTAATCCATAAATCAATGATTCTTGAGCTGAATCGACCATACTTTTTGCCAATAACTTATCTTGAGAATTTCGATACGACATAAGGCTCACTTTTGTCTGTGAAATCAGCGCTAAAATTATAGTTGACAAAATCATAGAGATCACCATTGCCGCAATGAGTGCATAGCCATTATTAAGTTTATTGGCGCTCACTGAGGTTGCCTCATCATATAAGCGATACTTTTCCCTGGGTTTCCCTCAACCAACTGAAAAATAAACTCTTGGCTTATTTTATCATTTTTAAGTATAAAACGAACAGCTTTAGGGAGAATATTCATTTGAGCAGCACTGCAGTTTGCGACCCAATTCACTTTGCCTTGTGCCAAAAAATTTGCCGACTTCTCAATTATCTTATAGGACATTGCAAATGATTCTTCCTTATCAAGCAACCACTTATATTTCTTGCCCGACTGAAGTAAAAGGTCAACCTCTGATCTACTAGTAAAAACAACACCTCCTAAAGAGGCTTCTTCATATATCAGTTCATGTCTTTTCTCGTCATAACTAAATCGACATAACGAGCTTCCTTTCCCTCTAAAAAAAGATCTTAAACTAACGAAAGTACAACTGGTCTCAGTCCCTTCAAAAAACATCTTATAATAACCACGATAATCTTCATTTTGCACGAAATAGTCCACTGTAGACTCAAATGCATCACCGAGAATCATCAGACTGGTTAGTTCCGAAGAACTTCTCATTTCTTGTTTCTTTATCTGTTGAAACTGAGTATCAAAGTATCCAAAAGCCATCGTTGCTAAACTAAGAATAAGAGAGAAGATAACCAAAGTCACTAAAACTTCTATTAAAGTAAAGGCTGCTATTTTCTTTTGGCGAGTTCCCTTCATAAAATCACCCTGCAATAAATTTCATCAGAAGACGCATACTATCTCCAAGAAGTTTTTTTAAACTTGTACTCATACTCTTCCTTCTCTTTTTTTAAAACAAGAGTCACTTCATACAAGGTCACACTTTGCTTCGGTTGACCAGGTCGCAAAAGATTACCGCGTGTCAAACCATTGGCCTCAGCTTTAGTGCGCCAGCTATACTTCCAAGTACCCCATTTACTGTCGCCACTCATCTTTCGTTCATTTATTTTTTCAATTACCGAATTTTTAATAAAGTAATACGCTTTATCGCGCTGTTGTTGGAAGCTTATTTTTTTCATGATTAAAGAGTTTTGCCGCTGAGCTTGAGTAACTAGTAATATCACAGATGTCATGATGACTCCTGCAACCAGAACCTCAATCAAAGTAAAATTGTGTTTTCTATTCAAATCTAATTACCGTCATTTAAAGGGATTTGAATTCCAGAAACAGTAACCACACTACCAACGCTAGCAAAACCTGTTCTACTTATGGTAAATGAACTTTCAATAAAACTAATTTTTTTAAAAACCACTCTATATTCTGATTCACCTCGACTATTAAAAACTTCCAAGCTACGCCCTAGTAAGTTCACAGTCATTTCTTCATTTTTAGTATAAGCCAATTCACCTAAACGCCGACATGTTTGAACCAACTTTAATTCTTCAGCCTTTTTCTCATTTCTCTCCACCATTTCCAACGCAAATGGTCCCGTTATACCAATAGTAAGAGTCAAAATAATCAACACTACTAACAATTCGATTAAAGAAAAAGTGTGTTTCTCATATTTCTTCTGAGAGCGCAAACTGCTTATTAAGGATTTTCTAAACTTCATGAAAAGTACTACCTGCTCCCGAGCGACCTAAACTTCTATCATCTAACTAAAAACTTATATCTTGAATAGATATGATACTTAAAAGCATGACAATGACAATAACACCAACTATTGCTCCCATAACCACTATCATCAGCGGCTCAAGTAAGGAGGTAATTTTAGCGACCCAGTCTTCAAAGTCTTCACGACTCCTATCTGACACCTCAGCAAAGACTTCTGCTAAACTTGCACTTTCCTCTCCTGCTGAAAGAAGCCCTCTCATTACTGGAGGAAATAAAGATAGTGGCGCTAAGGCACTGGATAAACTACTTCCAGAGCGAACCTGTTGACGAACTCCCATTAGCTTTTCTCGAATCTTGCTATTTTTCACAGTCATCGCTGCTAACTGCAAAGCAGACTCTAGAGTTACTCCATATCGCAAAGTTAAGTTCATCGCAGAAGCAAATCGTATACATTCCAATCTTGAAATAAGCTTCCTACAGCCTGGTAAACTTAAAAAGAGGCCATCAAAGTGGCTCAATAAAGCTTGCTTATTTTTAATTAAAGTTAGAGACAGTAAGGTAAGCCCGCTCCCAATGACAAAATAATATTGGTAAGTTTGAATAAAGGTTGAGCTACCAAGCATAATTTCCGTATAGAAAGGTAATTCTACAGCTCCTTCAAACATACTTGCCATACGAGGAATAATAAAATTGAAAATGAACAACAAAGCTCCTAAACAAATCATCATTATCAATGAAGGATAAGTTAACGCTTGAACTATCTTCTTTTTTAATTGCTTACGAAACTTCAAGTCAACAGATAACCCGCTAAAAACATCTCCTAAACGGCCTGTTTTCTCACCCAAATCAACAAGTGACACAAACAATCTATCAAATAACTCGCCCTGCTCTTTCAAGGCTTCTGAAAGTGAGACTCCGGCCCGAATCCTAGTTAGAACTTCACTCAGCTTAGGAGTTATCTCACGACCTTGACCTGATTGAACTAACAACTCTAGCGCGCGGTCTATACGCATACCATTATTCAGTAAAAGAGCTAATTCAGAAGTGACTAACTCCAGCTCATCAGCCGTATTTTTAAAGATCTTTAGGCCGCCACTAGATTTTGAATCATTGACTTCGATTAAATCTACCACTGCATAGGAACGGCCATCCAACTCTTTACGAGCTAGCTCTATATCCCCTGCATAAAGTTCACCTTTTTGCTTTAAACCTTGGTCATCATATGCTTGAAAGGAAAACTGCCTCATCCCGTAACCCTTAGCACTTCCTCAATTGTCGTATTTCCTTGAAGTACTTTATACAAACCATCTTCAAAAAGACTTCTTTGCTGGTTTTCATGCATATATTTACGCGCTTTACCCACAAAGTACTCATTTTTAGGCATCTCATGTATTTCTAAATCATTTCGCAAATACTCTATAAGAGCCATACGACCTTTATAACCAGTGAAACTGCACTCTTTACAGCCAGGTGAACACATAACAGGCGAAAGTGGCATATCTATCTGATTTGCAAAATCTATCAGCTTATACTTATGCGTAAGTTCTTCAGATCGGTCATCGACTTTCTTACAAGAGTCACATAGCTTACGAACCAAACGCTGGGCAACAACCGCTATAAGTGCAGAGTTCAGCAGAAACTCTTCCACACCTAAATCCATTAAACGTGTATAAGAGCTTGGAGCATCATTTGTATGCAGAGTGCTAAAAACTAAGTGACCGGTCAGTGCCGACTGCATCGCTATCTCTGCTGTTTCTCGGTCTCGTATCTCACCAACCATGATTATGTCTGGGTCTTGACGAACAACACTACGTAAACCTTGAGCAAAGGTATAACCTATCTCACTTTTAACTTGTATTTGGTTAACCCCCTTAAGTTGATACTCAACAGGATCTTCAAGGGTGATCAACTTCACTTTATCGTCATTCAAGTAGTTTAGGAAGGAGTACAGAGTTGTGGTTTTACCACTACCTGTTGGCCCTGTAAGTAAAATAACTCCATTTGTACGCTTAAGGTCACTACGGATTAAAGATAGAGTATCTTTAGCTATACCTATCTTCTCCAAGTCATAAGATAAAGACTCTTTTATTAAAAAACGCATGACCAAGCTTTCACCTTCTGCCAAAGGAACAGCCGACACACGTATATCTAAATCTATACCGGAAATCTTCATGGATATCTTGCCGTCTTGCGGACGCCTTTTTTCTGCTATATCCATACTACTAAGTATCTTAAGACGTGAAACAACAGGCAACTGTAACTTCAATGGCAAGTACTCCAAGTCCTGTAAAACACCATCTATCCGTAGTCTCACACGACAGAGACCATTATGAGGCTCTAAGTGCATGTCTGAAGCACGACGTGAAATACCCGCACTTATGAGGTTGTTTACCAAGTTTACAACTGGAGTCTCACTTGCCAGTTCCATGAGTTTCTCTTCTGCTAAATCATCCGCAAGGTCTAAGTCTGTCGGTGACCAAGATATATCCATCGCTGCTCTTTCCAGTTCTCGAAAGTGACTTTCAGAACAAATGAACACTTCAAAGTCAAGACCTTTATACTCAAGTAATTGATTTATTGTTGCTGCAAACGGATCCACTGCAACAAAGCTCACTTTTGAACCATCCACTTTTAGTGGCAACCACTTGTTATCAATAAAGTACCGTATATCAAGCTTTAGCTCATGGAGCTCGTCTTCTGTGATGCTCAACTCTGGGACATCCGCACTTATTCCCCAATAGCCAGATACCGCCGAAACAGCGTCTTCTTCTGACAATAAACCCATACTTATAAGGACCTGTTCAAGGCGGCCGCCAAACTTATCTAAAAACTGTTGTGCCTTTTCAAAGTCGGCTGTCGCAACAGAAGTATTTTCTTTTATGTAAGTAGTAAAACTCATTTATTTTCGGCGCTCATTTTGGGAAGTTGAGAAAGTGTTGAAGTGTTGAGAGGTTGAGAGGTTGAGAGGTTGTTGAGAGGTTGAGAGGCGTTGAACTGTTGAGAAAAAGCCTCTAAACGATTCAACAAATAAACAAATAAACAGTTAAACAAATAAACAAACATCATTTTCCTGCTCGCTTTAATTGCGATTTCCTCAAAGAGTTTAATTTATTCGATATTTCTTCAATTTTCACTCTTAAAGTAGAGATACTACCAGAGTCTGCATAGTTAAGATCTACAGATAATGTCAATTGACATAAAACTTCCATTAACGAACCATATGAAAGTGAGGAGAAGTGAGCTTGCTCCTTAAAAGAACTTCTAGTACTACCTTCCGCAATATTTGATGAAATAGAAATAACTGCTCGTCTTAGCTGACTTACCAAACCAAACTTCTCTTCATTTGGAAAACTTACTGTAAGGGAATAAACATCTTTCACTAACTGGCGACTCAACTGCCAAACCTGCAATTTCTCAAAACCAAATTCATGCATCTTTATACCATAATAAGTGTTTATTGTTTTATTTGTTGAGATGTTGAGAAGGTGTTGATTCGTTGATTCGTTGATTCGTTGATTCGTTGATTCGTTGATTCGTTGATTCGTTGATTCGTTGATTCGTTGATTCGTTGATTCGTTGATTCGTTGATTCGTTGATTCGTTGAAACAATTAAACATTTCTCTAAACAGATAAACAAATAAACCATTCTCTAAACAGATAAACAATTAATCATTCTCTAAACAGATAAACAATTAAACATTTCTCTAAACAGCTAAACAATTAAACATTTCTCTAAACAGATAAACAATTAAACATTTCTCTAAACAGATAAACAATTAAACATTTCTCTAAACAGATAAACAATTAAACATTTCTCTAAACAGATAAACAATTAAACATTTCTCTAAACAGATAAACAAATAAACAATTCTCTAAACAGCTAAACAATTAAACATTTCTCTAAACAGATAAACAATTAAACATTCTCTAAACAGATAAACAATTAATCATTCTCTAAACAGATAAACAATTAATCATTCTCTAAACAGATAAACAATTAATCATTCTCTAAACAAATAAACAATTCTCTAAACAAATAAACATTTCTCTAAACAGATAAACAAATAAACCATTCTCTAAACAAGCAGCTATTCATTCTCAAAACAAGCAGCTATTCATTCTCAAAAAATATATCCGCATCAAGCTCTTCTCCACCTGGGGCACCATCTTTTCCCAATGACATAAGAACATAAGGGTCCTCGTTTCGGTAAACATAAGCATTTCCCCAAGGGTCTAGAGGAAGCTTTTTGGAAAGGTATGGCCCCTGCCAATTCTTAGCAGAAGAACTCCGTAACTCATTCAATTGATTAGGGTAGCTACCAGTATCTAGACGAAATGCATCTAGAGCTGTAGACAACAGTTCCATCTGTAAAACTGCCGTTTTCACTTTTGACTGATCTACTTTACCAAACATCTTAGGAGCAACTAAAGAAGCCAATAAACCTAAGATGATCAATACAATCAGAAGTTCAATGAGCGTAAACTTTCTAAGGTTTTTCATGAAGATAACTCTAAAGGCCTCGAAAATACAGGAACATTTAGGCAACATTTTTTGTATTTTTTGCCACTACCACAAGGGCACTTATCGTTACGGCCGATGTTTTTAGCAATAGTCTTCCACTCTTGAACTTTCTCACGGCGAGACCCAAGTTCTTGTAAAAGCTCAAAGCGAGGTTGAAAAAACACTTCATTGCAAAGGTAGTTTTCAGAGATCTTTTTATAAATAAGGTCTGCATCAACAGTTGAGTCATGAGTAGTTACATGCTTAACTTCGCCAGCAGGATTCACCAACAAGTCAAAAGCAATCTTAAGTTGCTTACTATTGGCTGGAGTATAAGCTTTCAAAAGAATCAACTCATCTTTCAAAAAAGCGCGGTAACAGTCTTCAACGAAGTAACTTTCTTCACCAAGTTCTAACTGAAAGGTACAGTCACTGCCACGACCGGCAATAGAACCATTTGCTGAAAGTATATCGTTAAATGGCAACCAGTTTTCGTCTTTACAATGATCCGGGATGACATAAGACTCTGCTTTTTCTAGAGCCTTTTTTTCTTTTTCGATCAGGTCGTAAAAAGCTTCTCTTAAGTCTTGTCCGGATTCACGGTACTGACCAACAAGTGTTTTGGAAAGTTCACACTTGGTCTTGGCAGCCGATAAATTTTTTGTTGATAAATTGAAACGCAAACGAATGGAACCTTCATCATTTATCGCTTCCTTACCAAGTTCAAAATAATGAAGCACCACTGCCTTCTCTCCACCAAGAGACATATAGACTTGATAATCTTTTTGCTTTCCATCCACTTCTGCATCAACTGTAAATAGTGGAACTAGTATATCACTCAAACATTCCATAAAGGCTTTAAATTCTCATTTTTTTCTATATCAAACGATGAAAATAACACATGCTTGCGGAAAAACAAATATGTAATGTTGGATTTACCAATGGATCTAGCTTATCCAGACACACAAAAGCCACCTTGAGAGAACAAGGTGGCTTTCCTAAAAACTAACTTAAGAAGTTAGTAACTTTGTGTAAGTTACTTTACTCTTAGTTGTTAGTTTCTTCGATAACTCTAGCATTCGTGAATGCGCCTGGAGCAGTGATATAACACTCAACTTCAGCAGTACCAGAACCAACATCGATTCTTACGTCGAAGTTACCTTCTTTACCAGCGAATTCAGGAATAGCTGCAACGATAGAAGCTGCAGTGTAGTCAGTTACAGAACAAGCTGCAGCTGTTGGAAGAGTAACAGTTTTACAATCGCCGTTGTAAGCAACATAAGCAGTTACTGTAGCAGTAGTTGCAGCGTTGTTACCGATACGGATAGTAGAGTTAACACCCTGAGCTGGGCTGTGAACTACTGCAGGTATACGGAACTTAGCAGAACCATTACCCCATGAACCAGCTGCCGCGTCAGTTTGGTAAGTGATAGCGTTATTTACATTGATAGCATCATTTGCTTGAGCTTCATCTACAGATACTGCAGAGTAAGTGAAGTCACGAGCAACGATTTCAGTTGTAGCATCTGTAGAAACATTAAGACCGATTCTAGAGAAACCACGAGCACCAGCACCATATAGGTTATCATCTTCAACTTCGATAACAACACCAGTTGTATCGATAGTAGTGTGATCACCAGTAACAACAACAGTTGTAGCTGACGCCGCAACTGCAGGGTAACCTGCAGAAGTATCAACATCAGACGTTACAGTAACTGCATCTAAAGCGCCTTTAGAAGAAGACTTAACTGTTACCTTTACAGGTTCAGTAGTCGCTGTAGCTTCAGTAGCTTGTAGGATATACTTATGATTATCAGCAGTTTCATTTGCTGTATCAACAGCTAAGTTATCAATTGTAATAACTATTCTGTCGTCATCTGTAATGTTGTCAGCAACTGTAAATTTGTCTTTATCGTCAACGTTGATGATACCGTCAGCAGACTTAGTAACTGATACTTCGAACTGATTAGCAAATACTGCATAGTCAGATGTAGCAGAATCAGTTACGTCAGCAACTGTTTCTTCAGCAGTCATTGTCACTGCAGTAGTTAAATTCTTATCTAGAGTACCAGTCAGACCAAATGTTACGTCATTTGCACCCTGAGTATTATTAACAATGTAAGTACCGATTGCAGGAGCAGCCGCATCAGCAGTCAAGTCACCATTTACCCAAGCAGCGGCATTATTTACAACCACAAGTTTATCACCCTTGGCTAGAGCGACACCAGTAGCTGCACCAACACGTAGGTTAGTACCAGCTTCTGCAGCAAAAGAAAGAGTTTGATTAACGTTATCAATAACACCTGTAACTAGACGTGCAGTTGAGTCTACATCTGCACCAGCAGAGTATAGCGGCTGAAGCTTACCTTTTTGTGCACCAGTTGTAGCTAGACGACAAAGAATGTAGTTACCTGCAGACGGAGTAATACCTGCAAAATCAATTACGATCTGAGATGCAGCAACGTCATCACAAGTAAATAACATAACACCACCAGCAATAGTTGCCTGGTTTTTGTCAGCTTCATAAACTTCATTGGCAATTCTTGTAGTAGAAGCAGTACCGAGGTTATCTACATCAAAAATTTTAGTTGCGCCACTATCAGTGCCGAACTTACCAGCTGGAAAAACTTCGATAGAAGGAGCTGCAAATGTTGAAGCAGTCATTGCGAAAACGCCAGCAAAAGCTGTAGCTTTAAGCATCTTTTTGATATTCATGGATTAATAATCCCTAATTTTGTTTATATTTTTTGCATATTAATTTGATATGCGAATGCATTCACACACCAAACGCACAAAAGTGCATTAACACTCATGCACGAATAGCATGATGGGGATTATTATACACTTTTGTATACCACTGTCAACTTTTTTTTGTACTTGCTGTTAAAAAATTCACACTTTTTCAAGCTCACGCCATACTCAAGGCGAAATCAAGCTCAAAAAAAAAGAATAACTTGTTAATAAGCTGTTAATAACAACAATATATAAGCAAGAGACTGAATACATGCCAACAGAAGACTTTATGGCTTTTTATACTTAACCCGCAATGAAAGGAAAGGCTGTTCTATGAGATAAAAAGTGAGTGTGGATAAAACAAAGGTTATCGGCAAAACCACCAAGACCGCCGTCACCAAAGAATCGACCAAGAAACCACCAGCGTCAATATCTATAAACCAAGCTTTTTTGATAACGATAACGATGACGATAAAGTGCAAAAGGTAAGTCGAGTAGCTAATCTTACCTATAAAGTCCAAACACTTAGATAGTGGCTTTGGTAAGTACCTCGAGACACTTAAGTAGGATAAGATAAAGACACTCCAAGCAGCTCCTTCAATAATTGGCCAAAAAACCTTATAGAGAGACTCTGTTGGCCAACCGCCAGCTTTATTTAAGTCATAGAGTAAAGCGCCTATAGCGATGATCATAACAGGAAAGAGACCTAACCAGAGTTTATTAACGCTTGAGTACCTCGACTTATAAAACACCGCCAACAACATGCCGATAAGAAACTGATCCAATCGACCAAGGATAGTAAAGTAACTCATGTCACGGACTAGACCTCCTTGGGCATAAACAATCAGGCGAAATGTCAGAGCAAGTACAATCAAGCCAACAAGGTACTTTACGCCATACTTATTTAGAAAGCATAAGAGGAAGGGAAAAATCAAGTAAAACTGCCACTCAACAGCAATGGTCCAAAACATGGTCGTATAAGGATTGATCATCAAAGCGCCCTCACTATTTCCCATAAAAAGAACTGTTTGCAAAAATGGGACAAAAGCAAAACTTTTTGGAGAACTATAGACAGCAACAAAAATCAATAGGAGAAATAAAGGGTAAGTCCGCAAAAAACGGTTCTTCAAGAACTTAAAGTACTCTATGTCACTACCTAAAGTACCGACAGTAAAGATAAAGCCACTAAGAACCATAAATAAGGCGACGGCCGTATGCCCCTCTACGAGATAAGCTGTAAATATACCTTTTGCCTCAATCCACCTCCCTGGAGCATAGTCGCCTTGATACTTGAGCCACCAATAAAAGAGTTGAGTACCATGATAGAGAAGAACAAGCACCGCAGCAAAGGCGCGTAGATGGTCGAGCCCTTCTATATGTTTTATATTTTTACTTTTCATAGTCTCCTGCTTAAATAAGCTTTCTGTGGTTACATAAAATAAAATATAGCCAAAGCCAACTTTATAAGAACAGGCTTTTACTGATAAAGCTCAACGCTAAGTAGTGGCAATAGCCTTGTAGCTATTTTCAAAAAAGCTGTCGATACTTCTTAGTATCTCTTCTGGCCTATCAATAAACTCCTGAGGCAAGACGAGGCCTTTCTCATACTTAGCAACACGCTCAGCCTGTGCCCCCAAGTCGAAACAAACCAAAGGAACATCCAAAGCTATAAGCTCTGAAACAACGTAACAAAATGTTTCTGGAACTATCGAAGGAACTAAAAATACATTTGCCCCACATTGAGTAATCATCTCTGGAAGCTCATCTACATCGTAACTTCCAAGTACCTCAATCGAGCCCGGCAAAGTATTTATGCTATAGCCAATATGGCTCATACGTGCCTTGAGGTGTTTTTTTGTTATATGCTTTGCCAAGTCACCAAGAACTGTTGTCCCCTTAGCTTTATTTAAACCGCCGACAACACAAATATGTAGCGACTTTGTAGCATCTACACGAAGGGGTTCATACTGTAGATAACTTAAATCATGTCCATCCACTATCACTCTTGAGGGGTCTACTCCAGGGTATGCTTTCAAGAGTATAGACTTTGAACTTTCTGAAAAGGCTTTTATCTCTGAAAAGTATGGGAGTAAATCGCCCCAAGATTTTCGCCACTGCTCTATGCCACCAAAGCGAGAAAGCATCGGCATATTTTCATTCACCTTGAAACACTTCTTACAAGCCCCCTCTTCTGGTACGCCACAGTACTTATCGTTATTGTCCAAAAGGTTAACTGTAGGGCATACTGCAAAGTAATCGTGTAAATAAAAGGTTGATTTAGCGCTTTGAGTTTTAAGAAAGTTTGTCAACTCGGTAACGAATTCTGTAGGATCCTTCCAAGAAGCAAGGTTATTTACATGCAGTTCATCATAGTTAAGTAGCTTTAAAAACTTAAAAAAGTCTAACTTAAGTAAGTTTGTTTCTGAAAGTTTCTCACCTTGACTAAAGACTTTAATATTGAAGAATTTGCCTTTTTTCGAAACTCTAGCTTGCCAAGAATCTTTATTTGTATAAAGAGTACGTTCTAAGTAAACTTGAGCGCCACCACCAAGACCATGTTCCAAGATAACCATCTTTGTTTGATCTTCACTTACAGGCTCTGCTATATTTCGCCAGGACCACTTACTTAGCAAAGCTTGGCTTGTAGCATTCAACAAAGCATAACCCATGGTAGTATCTGGCTCAAGGTATGTACCTTCTGCCCACTCATTCCAAGCATTTAGGAAAACAAAACGCTCTGCTTCAGGGATGTCTTTATTTGTAGTTTCAATTAACTCTGTCAACCATTGTTGATAGACTTCTGGTTTGGTGTTATGAACCATATGACTGCGATCTTCATGGCGAGGTGAAGGGTCCCACATAATCCCCAAGGACCTAAAAGTACGAAAGTCGTTTTGACTGACTGATTGAGACGAGTAAAACTGAGCGGTTTCTTTATGATCATATATAACGCCTTGATGGTCTGCCTTAGCGCCATAGTTCATCTTCAAATCAGTAATGTGTTCTTTTTCCCAATTATAAAATGGTCTTTCAACACCAGCGTCAAAACCGTAAGGTCGAGGATCAACAACACCTCGCACCAATGTTGTAATCAAGTAAATTTCGCCTATGCCATTCTCCCTACACCAAGTACGCCAGCGGTTAATTGTCGCTTGTGTATCTGGATGTAAGTCTGCCCGATAAACCATAATAACCGGTTTACCGTCTGTTTTTATATAACGTGAATCCTTCATGTAGTAAGCTAGATGCTTGATAAACTCTATGTCGTCTTCAGCACTATAGTCCTGGGCGATGAGGGTTGCGGCGTCATTTCCATCCCAGCGCCTAGTCCAATTTTCGTTTGCCCAACACAAGCAAAAGTTTATATCGACTTCTGGGTGCTTCATCAATAAATCTACGGGTTTCTCCATGATCCGTTTACCAGTAAACCAATAGTGATAAAAACAAAAACCATAAACGCCATGAGCCTTAGCCAAATCTGCCTGCTTTTTGAGAGCATCTAGGTCGGTTAAGTTGTAGTAACCTATATCGTTATGTGGGACTCTAGGTTGATTGTGCCCAGGAAAAAGAGGTTTGGCGGCACGAACCTTAGTCCACTCAGTAAAACCTTTCCCCCACCAACGGTCATTTTCCTCAAAAGCATAAAACTGTGGTAAATGATAGGCTATGAGCTTCGTCTTTTGTGACTGCAAAGCGGTTTCATCAAACTCAGTCTGCTCTTCATAGTGACTTTTAGTAACTAAAGCTTTAAGTCCTTGTGAAGTCGGGATATAACCAAACATACGCTCGAGAACGTGAGCAAATGTTCTTTCTTGTTGACCGCTTTCTGGAGGAAAGTCCTCGAGCCGAATACCAGACTCAAATAAATCTTTATAGACCGCAGTTTTTGCCCAAAAAAATGAACCTGAAGGAAAAGTCTTAAGTGTCTTATCATCTGGTTCTGGTATAGCTAGTTTAATGGACAAGTCTCTTGCCATGGCAAACTCACTATCTGCGCCCCAACCATTTTTAAAAATAAAGCTCCTAACTGACGAGTGATGCTCAGGGAATGCTATGGCAAGGGATTGATCTTGATCAAGGCGGCTAAGTATATCTACAACTGTTTTTTCAGAACCAAGGATGCGCTGAAGTAAATAAGTGCGCCAGTCATTTCCTGTAGATGAATAGAGAGAACGCTTAGAGTGGATATGGCAAAAGTACTTGTAGTTTTTTATATCTTCTGCAAATTCGACGCACAATGGCGCTATATCTCGCCCTCTGTTTACAACCACTCTCACATCTACTGCCGAACGAGGAAAAGCTTTTTTCATCTCCTCCTCTACTCGTAATTGATCTTTTACTGAAACTGTTGAAACAAAAGCATCAAAATCATACGGAATGTTTGATATTTTCTCTATAAGTTCATCCAAAAGTTCAACGTAAAAAATATGAGCATGGACGGCGATGCTGCCAACCGACGGCAACGCCAATTTTTCTTCAGCACTTAACTCTCCCACTTGGATAGTTAAGGGGCATTCTCCAACTACTAAGAGCCCATCGTTATGCTCGAAAGCTTCGTTGCTTAAAGTTGGCCTATTCTCTTCTTTCCCTTTTTCTATATAATGGACAAGTGGATTTACGTTACTTACAGCGACGTCTTCATTTAACTGAAGGTAAATCCGTGGATCAAAGTTCTTGTTGGGCTTCCTGCCTTCATAAGCACCATGTGCCAGAAAGTGCTTAATTGAACTTGTCTTGGAAAAATCTATGTCTGGATTGCTACGTTTGTAGAACTCTTCATCAAACAAACCGGACTCTTTGACAAGTGCTGCCTGCCTGGCGAGTTCTTTAGTAGCACTTACACGCTTCAAAAAATTAAAAACTTTTCTAGAGAAAGGCACTTTCTGTGCAAAAGACTTTATTTTAAGCGATAGACGCCATGTTCGACTATTTAAAAGCCCTTTGCTTAGCTCTTGAGCTTGATTTAGCTTTGCACTCTCTCTTTCACACTTTTGCTCAAGTTTTGAGTAATCTTTGAGTAGTTTATCGTATTGTTGACTAAGCTCCTCAAGGCGCTTAGAATCTGTCATGTCTTCTTCTCTCATAATGCTTTATTTAAAAATACCTTTCAAAGCTCTCAATGGTTTAGTTATTTTCCAACTAAGGGAACGCTTAAACTCTTCTGTAACTCTCGCAAGATTAGCTTGTTCATCAGTGAGCTTCTGTTCTAAGTCTTTTTTTTGGCTCAGTAGAATTTTTAAATCTGCCAGTAAGCGCTCACTCTCTGCTCTTAAGTGCCGCTCGTCATCCCTAGAAACCTCTAGAGCTCTTTCAAAGTTAATAATATGCTGTTTAGCGGTTAAAAGTGCAGAAGACATGAGTACAGAATCTCGAACAATAGCTCGGCCTCTGTTTGCAAATAATTCACTCATCACTTTTGATGTCAACTCTGATCCACCAGGCTTGCGCCAAACACCTAAGCCCCACGAATGGCTAAATAGAAAATGCTGTTCCGCACTTCCCTTTATCTCTTCCCAAAGCTTCCAGACTCCAAAATCATCGTGCCTCGCACAAACATCATGAAATAAAATAACACCTCCTGGTTTGACCTTGGGAGACCATGTTTCAAAGTCATGCTTAACTGCTTCATAAGTATGTAAACCATCTATATGCAAAAGGTCTATTGTTTCATCGCCAAATTTACTTAGGCTCTCGTCAAAAGTACTTCGAAGCAAATAGGAAAAGCTTTGGTAGTTTTTTTTATTATAATCATTTACAGATGTAAAAACTTCTTCGCCATAATTCCCTGCCTGATCATCACCTTCCCAAGTGTCTACAGCATAACAGCGTGCATCTAATCCAGACTCTAAAACCGACTGACAGAAAGTAAAATAAGACTCTCCCCAATGTGAGCCTAACTCCACAAACAACTCTGGTTTCATTTCTTTGACTAGTAAGTTTGCGAAACTCAAATGACCTGACCATGGACCGCCTAAATACTTCTTAGGTGTAAAAAAAGTGTATGTCGCCAATTCTTGATTTTCTGAAAAATCCGTCACTTCTTCTTGACTAGCAATCAAAGGAACTGGCTGAGGGCCCAAGCTGTCATCTACGTCTACGCTAACTGTTTCCATGTTCACAATCTCATCATTTCTTTATGACTTCTATAGTTGTATTGAGACTAGAAAAAACAGCGCTAGTCTCTTTTATTGGCACGCTTTGAATAGAAAAAACTTCGTGAATATAGTGACACTGTTCATGATTATTAACAACACCATTTGCTAAGCCAAGGGTCAATCCATAATTACCAGCTTTTAAGTTTGGCCAATGTTCAAACTTAAAAACAATAGTGAGTTTTTCGCCCTTTCTAAAACTCTGCAAATCAGTTTTCATCCAAGCACTATTTTCACCATACACTATTTCTCCGAGTGTATTTCTAAACTCATAGCCCAAAATTGGACTATCAATATCTCTTTTCGCTTCTATTTGAACGCCTAATTCAGCTGAATAACCAGAGTAAGCCATAGTATTGTGTTTTCCACGAGAACTAAAATAAGCTGAGATAATACGACCATCCCCATTGCCAAAATCATTCGCCATTTCAGTAATAGCAATACTCTTAGCTCCCTCTACTTGATCAACTTCTATTTCTTCGCTCAACTCATCTAAAGTTTCACCACCATACATAAACTTTATATAGTTTTCAGTAACCTTTTTAGGAATTCCCATTTCTCTAACTCGACCACTCTCCAACCATATAGCATGATCACAGTACTTCTTTATAGTTTCAATGTCATGCGAAACAAACAATACTGTTCCTGATTCACAAAACTGCTGAATCTTGGCCATACATTTACGCTGAAAGCGAGCATCCCCTACGGACAAAGCTTCATCCACAATTAAAATATCTGGTTCAACATTAACTGCACAAGCAAAAGCCAGACGCGCAACCATACCAGAAGAGTAACTTTTAAGAGGCTGATCAATAAACTCTCCTATATCAGCAAAAGCTAAAATCTCGTCTACCTTCTCAGCCATCTCAGATCTATTAAATCCGACTAAAGAGCCAAAAAAATAAACATTCTCTAATCCTGAAATATCTGGACTAAACCCTGTACCTAGCTCCAATAAAGCTGCAACTCGGCCATTTACCTTAAAACTACCGGAGCTTGCGGTCAAAACTCCTGTTAGGATTTTCAGTAAAGTCGACTTTCCTGCTCCATTTGTTCCAATAAAGCCCACAGTTTCACCCTTACGTATCTGAAAACTCAAATCATGTAAAGCACTAAAGTCTTTATGATACTTTTTCTTAAAAGGGCTCAATGCTTCTTTTAGACGGTCAAGTGGATGTTCGTAAAGGTGATAAACCTTAGACAAAGAAGACACCTCAATAGCCACATCGTTCAGGCTACTCATAAAACATCCGCGAAATGAGGTTTTAGTTTTCGAAAACAAATAATCCCGCATATAAAAATCACTGCATTCACACACCAAAAGTAAGACATCCACTTCCAGTTATGCCAAAACCAAACTTCATGACAAAAGCAGTTTCGATAGCCTTCTGTCAAATAATAAACCGGGTTAAGTTTTAATAAAAAATGATATTTCACAGGCATAATGCTCGCATCCCAAAAAACTGGGGTTGCCCAAAAGCCAATCTGAATAAGAACTCCAATAACTTGACCTAGATCCCTAAAAAAGACTATTACAGAAGAACTTATCCAACTTAACCCCAACAATAAGATCAAGGAAGACAACAAGTAGTAAGGAACTTGCAGCCAATAAATCGATGGATAACGTCCATAAACGATAGATATAAAGGCAAGAACAATAATGAAGAAAAAATGTACAGTAAGAGCTGAATTAATTTTCACTATTGGCAAAAGACTGACTCTAAAAACTATCTTTTTTACAATATTCCCTTGTTCTAAAATCGAATTCGCTGCTGAGGCAAAAGCTTCTGAAAAGAAAAACCAAGGTACCATTGCAGAAACAAGCCATAAACTAAAAGGGACACCTTCAGCACTTGGCTTAGCCTTAAAGCCGACCTGAAAAACAAACCACACAACTAAAATAGTAACTAAAGGCTGAAGAAAGGCCCATACCATCCCCAAAGCTGAACCCAAATAACGGTTCTTAAGATCTCTTTTTGTCAAAGACACCAAGAGTTCTCTATTTCGATAGAGGTCTCCCAAAAAGTAATAAGGCATTTTAAATGCTTTAATCATTTTACTATTTAACAACCTGATAAAACTCTCCTAAGAGCTTCCCTGCTTGGTCTTTCTCTGACAATTGATAGTCCACATTCAATTTTGGCCATTCTATAGCTAGCTCAGGATCGTTCCACATCAAGGTATTATCATAGTGAGGGGCATAAAAATCAGTACATTTATACAGGAACTCCGTATTATCTTGAAGAGTTAAAAAACCATGGGCTAAACCTGCAGGAATCCATAACTGCTTCTTATTATCTGCTGTTAACTCTAAACCAAACCACTTACCAAAGCTGGGTGATTCTGGACGAATATCCACTGCGACATCATAAACTGCCCCTACCGTTACCCTAACAAGCTTACCCTGTGCTTGAGGGTCTTGAAAATGAAGGCCTCTCAAGACTCCTTTACTCGATTTTGAATGATTATCTTGAACAAAGGTAACCTCACCAACTCTCTCATTAAAAACTTGCTGATTAAAGGTTTCCATGAAAAAACCACGCTCATCGCCAAATACTCTCGGCTCTAGAACTAAAACACCATCTAAATTTGTTTCTGTAATTTCCATAATTACTTCACCAATCGCCTTAAGTACTGGCCATAACCAGTTTTTTCCAACTTCGAGGAAATCTCTAAAATCTGAGAATCACTCAACCAGTTATTTTCGTAGGCGATCTCTTCAAGGCATGCTACCTTCAGGCCTTGACGATGTTCTATAGTTTGTACGAATTGACCAGCTTCAAGCAAACTGTCATGAGTCCCTGTATCCAACCATGCGTACCCTCTACCTAGCTTAACTACATCTAGAGATCCACGCTCTAGATAAATCTGATTGACTGTAGTTATCTCAAGCTCACCTCTAGCACTTGGCTTGATATTTTTAGCAATTTCCACTACGTCATTATCATAAAAATAAAGCCCTGTGACTGCATAGTTTGACTTGGGGGTTAGGGGCTTCTCTTCAATAGACAAAGCTTGATTGTTTTCGTCGAGTTCTACAATACCCATACTTGTAGCAATCTTATCATTTACCCAATAACCAAAAACTGTCGCTCCTGATGGCTTTTCTACTGCAGAGATTAATTTCTCTGAAAGGTCCGCGCCGTAAAAAATATTATCTCCAAGAACCAATGCTACAGAATCTTCTCCGATAAAATCTTCACCAATAATGAAAGCCTGCGCAAGCCCATCTGGAGATGATTGAACTTCATACTGAAGATTCACACCAAAATCAGAACCATCTCCAAGCATTCTATGAAAACCTGCTTGGTCTTCAGGAGTAGTGATGATCAAAATCTCTCGGATACCTGCTAGCATAAGAACAGAAATAGGATAATAAATCATTGGTTTATCATATACAGGAAGTAATTGCTTAGATACTCCTCGTGTGATAGGGTGCAATCTAGTCCCTGATCCCCCAGCTAAAACTATACCTTTCATGTGTCTTCTCCTAAACGCTCTCGTTGATAGGAGCCGTCTTGTACCCTCTTACACCAATCATCTCTATTATCTAAAAACCATTTAACTGTTTTACGTATACCAGACTCAAAGGTCTCTTCTGGCTTCCATCCCAATTCACGTTCTATCTTGGAGGCGTCAATCGCGTACCTCAAATCATGCCCTGGTCTATCCTTAACATAAGTAATTTGCTCTTTGAACGCCTTACCATCTGGCCGTGGTCTAACATCATCTAAAATTGAACATATCTGAGAAACAACTTCAATATTTTGTTTTTCGTTATGCCCCCCAATATTGTAAGTTTCTCCAACTTCGCCATTCAAGGCAACCTCTACTAAAGCCCTTGCGTGATCGTCCACATACAACCAATCCCGCACTTGGGTTCCATCCCCATAAATCGGTAACTCCTTACCGTCTAAAGCATTCAAGATAATTAAAGGTATAAGTTTTTCAGGAAATTGATACGGACCATAATTATTAGAACAGTTAGTTATCACTGTTGGCAAGCTGAATGTTCTACACCAAGCTCTTACCAGATGATCAGAAGATGCTTTTGAGGCAGAATACGGAGAGCTGGGTGCATAAGGCGTATCTTCCCTAAACAAATCTTCGGGACCTTCTAAATCGCCATAAACTTCATCGGTTGAGATATGATGAAACTTAAATAGTCCTTGCTCTTTTGAATCAAGATTAGACCAATATTTCCTTGCGACCTCAAGTAAAATATATGTCCCTATTATGTTCGTCTGCATAAATTCCCCAGGGCCATCAATCGAACGATCAACGTGAGACTCTGCAGCTAGGTGCATAACGATATTTGGAGAAAAGTCTTTGAATACTGCTTCTATTTTCTGTTGATCACATATATCAGCTTTAACAAAAGTATAATTTTTATGGGAATTGACAGATGATAAAGATTCTAAATTACCGGCATAAGTCAATTTATCTACATTCAGCACTTTATGATCTGTATTGCTTAAAAGGTACCGAATGACAGCTGAACCAATAAATCCAACTCCGCCTGTTACAAGTATTTTCATTAAATTCCCTAATTATTTAGGGCCAAAAGTAATTTCGTCTAAATAATTGTCAATTTAAAAAAATGGAATTAAAGACTAATCTGTTACGCCTCAGTAGGAATTAGACAACACCCCATTTTCTGTTAGATACATTACTATAAGACCGTAATAACTCTATAAGGAAGTAAAATATGTCTAATAAACGACGCTATTTCAGTGCGGATCAGAAAGTTGCCAGTATCCGTAAACACTTACT